>CAYZSG010000059.1:0-23711 GCA_964481045.1 uncultured Candidatus Odyssella sp.
GTCGCGCGCGCAGTCGCCGCCAGCGACGAACGCGAGCGCCGCGCGCGCGAAATCCTCGGCGGCCGGCGCGCCGGGCAGCCAGGCGACGCCGGGCGAGGCGACCAGCAGACGGCCCTCGGCCGAAAGCTCCTCGGCGAAAACGCGCACCGTGGCGCCGGCGGCGAGCGCGAGGCGCACGCGCTCCAGTGCCACCGGCGTGGCGCCGACGACGATGACGGGCTTGTCTTTGAGATCGAAGAAAGCGGGAAAGTGCGACATGGGTTCACGCCCGGCCATAGCGGCCAGTCCCTCTTGCTTGCGGATGGCGGATCGGATGCGCTTTCGCGGCGCCCGTGCCGAATGCGGCGGCGGCGGAAAGCGGCAAATGATGCGGGAAGGCCATCGGCGACTCCGCGTAAGACACTCAGATGTGCCCACGAAGCTCGCCTTCGTGGCGCTTTAGCATTTGGTGACGCGGTGCAAGCTGCACTTCAAATCACCGCGGGCCCTGCGTGGGCGGGCCGGCCCGTCTCGGTTGCGCCGCATGGCGCGCCTTGACGCCGCGAAAAATAGGCGCCACTTCCAGGAAGACAAACCGAGTTTTTCTACGCTCCGCCCTCAGTTAAGCTGTGGCCGTTCCCCCGAAACGCCTTCCGCCGCTGAATTCGCTGCGCGCCTTCGTGTCCGCGGCGCGGCACCTTTCGCTCGCCAAGGCCGCCGACGAGCTCGCGGTGACGCCGGGCGCGGTGAGCCAGCAGATCAAGCAGCTCGAGGATCATCTCGGCTGCGCGCTTTTCCGCCGGACGAACCGCCAGATGCTGCTCACCGACGAGGGCCAGGCGATCCTGCCCGGCCTCACCGAGGCGTTCGAGCGCATGCACGCGGCGCTGCAGGCGATCGGCAATGTGGGGCAGGACGGGCGCCTCACCGTCTCGGTGGCGCCGTCATTCGCCTCGAAATGGCTGGTGCCGCGGCTCGACCGCTTCACCGCGCTCCATCCCGAGATCGACGTGCTCGTCTCGGCCTCGATGGCGCTCGCCGATTTCGGTGCGGAAGACATCGACTGCGCGATCCGCTACGGCGCCGGCCGCTATCCCGGCCTCGTCACCGAGAAGCTGATGGCCGAGAGCGTCGTGCCGGTGTGCAGCCCCTCGCTGCTGAAAGACAAGAAGCTCAAGACACCGGCGGACCTGAAGGACTTCACGCTGCTGCACGACGACAGCCCGGACCTCGATCCCTCGTGCCCCGATTGGCGCATGTGGCTGCGCGCGGCCGGCATCGAGCACATCGGCGCGCGGCGCGGCCTGCGCTTCAACCAGTCGAGCCTCGTCGTCGAGGCCGCGATCTCGGGCCGCGGCGTGGCGCTGGCCAAGGCGCGGCTCGCCGCCGACGACATCCGCGCGGGCCGGCTCGTGACCTTGTTCAACGTGAAGCAGCCGATCCAGTTCGCCTATTACTTCGTGGCCCCGCCGGCCAAAAGCGCGTTGAAGCGCGTGCAGCTCTTCCGAAAATGGCTCGGCGACGAGATCGCGCGCGAGAAGTAGCCGGCTACGCCTCGACGGCGCCGAGCTGGTGCTCGAACAGCTTCAGGATGTCGGCGGCCGCCTTGGGCTGCACCAGTTGCGTGCCTTCGCCCGAGGCCGCGGCGGCGCCGGCGCACACGGCGATGCGCAGCGCCTGATCGAGCGGCTCGCCGTTGAACATGCCGACGACGAGCGCCGCGAGGAAGCTGTCCCCCGCGCCCACCGGCGAGCGCGCGTTGATGCGCGGCGACGGCGAGAAATGCACGCCCTTCGCCGTGATCAGCAGCGCGCCCTCCGAGCCGAGCGTGATCGCGATGTTCTGGAGATGCTGGCGCGCGATCAGGTCGCGCGCGAAGGCGATCACCTCGTCGCGGCTTTCCAGCGGCGCGCCGGCGAGATCGACGAGCTCGCCGTGATTGAGCTTCGCGAGGAAAATCGGCTCGCCGAGCGCCGGCTTCAGCGCGGCGCCGCTGGTGTCGAGGACGAAGCTGCCGCCGCCGCGCGCCACGAGCCGCGCCGCTTGCGCGTAGAAATCCACCGGCGCGCCCGGCGGCAGGCTGCCGCTGGCGACGAGCAGGCCGCGCGTGGCGCCGCTGGCCTCGACCGCGGCGAGGCACGTGGCGCACTCGGCATCCGAGAGAGTCGGCCCCGGAAAGGTCAGCGTGTAGCGCTCGCCCGTCTTGCGGTCGCCGATCATGATGCTGATGCGCGTGGCATCCTGGATCGCGATCGCGCGGTGGTGCAGGCCGGCGCGGTCGAGCGCGTGGTTGAGCTTGTCGCCCTCGGGGCCGCCGGCCGTGTGGATCGCGAGACAATCGAGCCCGAGTGCCCTCATCACGCGCGCCACGTTGAGCCCGCCGCCGCCCGGATCCCAGCGCACCACCTTGGCGCGGAGCTTCTCGCCCGGCCGCCAGCGGTTCACCTCGACGGAGATGTCCGCCGAGGGATTGAGCGTGAGGGTCACGACGGGCTGCGCCAGTGCCATGAAGCGATGGTTTCCTTCGTGCTGCGGAGATCGGCCCGCCTTGCCAGTTGTCAATCTGCCCGAGAGCGAGCGCGCGCGAAAGGCGGATCGGCGCCGCGTGCTACGCATGGCGCTGCGCTCGGTTCCGCCGCGCGGTGGCCATGCCGCGGCCATGCTTGCGCCCCGCCGCCCGGAATTGCACTCTCGCTTTCGCCGCCGCGAGGCGCGGGAGGGGATCGGTGAGCGCGCGCAAGCTCGACATCTACAACCACGTGCTGCCCCAGGCGTTCATCGCGCGCATGCGCGAATTGGCGCCCGGCCGCGGCGACATGGTGAAGCGCGTGACCAGCATCGCGATGCTGCACGACATCGAGGCGCGCATCCGCATGATGGAGCAATGGCCGGGCTATCAGCAGGTGCTGACGCTCGCCAACCCGCCGATCGAGGCCATCGCCGGCCCCGGCGACGCGCCGGCGCTGGCGCGGCTCGGCAATGACGAACTGAAGCGCATCTGCGAAACGCGGCCCGACAAGTTTCCGGCCTGGGCCGCTTCGCTGCCGCTCAACAATGTGCCGGCCGCGCTCGAGGAGATGGACCGCGCGCTGGCGCTCGGCGCACGCGGCATCCAGATCTTCACCAACGTGAACGGCCGCCCGCTCGACGACCCCGAATTCTTCCCGATCCTCGAGCGCGCGACGAACCATCACCGCGTGCCGATCTGGATGCACCCGGCGCGCGCCGCCAACGTTCCCGACTATCCCGGCGAGACGAAATCGAAATACGAGATCTGGCAGGTGCTGGGCTGGCCCTACGAGACCAGCGTGGCGATGGCGCGGCTCGTCTTCTCGCGCGTGCTCGACCGCCTGCCCGAGATGAAAATCATCACGCACCACTTGGGCGCGATGATTCCCTATTTCGAGGGCCGCGTCGGACCGCTGTGGGACCAATTGGGTTCGCGCACTTCGGATGAGGATTATACGTCGCTGCTCAAGAGCATGGTGAAGCGGCCGATCGAGTATTTCCGCATGTTCTACGGCGACACCGCGGTGGGCGGCTCCAAGGCCGCGATCTGCTGCGGCCTCGAATTCTTCGGCGCCGACCGCGTGCTGTTCGCCAGCGACTGCCCGTTCGATCCCGAAGGCGGACCGATGTTCATCCGCGAGACGATCAAGGCTATCGACGCGCTCGACATTTCCGACGACGACCGGCGCAAGATCTACAGCGGCAACGCGCTGCGCCTGATGCGCATGCACGACCACGAGCACTGACGAGGACGCATGAGTTCCGCCCCCGATCCGATGCCGCGCGGCCTCGATCTCTTCTCGCTGAAGGACCAGGTATGGCTCGTCACGGGCGCGTCGTCCGGCATCGGCCTCGCCATCGCCGAAGGGCTGGCCGCCGCCGGCGCCATCGTGGGCCTCAACAGCCGCAATCGCGCGAATCTCGAGGCGCGCGCGAAGAACATTCCCGGCAGCTTCGTCGTGCCGTTCGATGTGGGCGATCTCGCCGCCGGCGAAGCGGCGCTCGACGGCATCGTGAATACGCGCGGCCGCCTCGACGGCCTCGTGTGCAACGCCGGTGCGCGCGACCGGCGCCCGGTCGAGAAGGTGGAGACAAAGGATTTCCGGGCGCTGCTCGAGACCAATCTCGTGGCGCCGTATCACCTCGCGCGAATCGCGGCGCGGCACATGCTCGCGCGCGGCAGCGGCCGGCTCATCTTCGTCACCTCGCTCGCCGACCAGTTCGCGATGCCGGGCGACATCGCCTACCCCGCCACCAAGGCCGGGCTCGCCGGCCTGGTGCGCTCGCTGGCCGTGGAGCTCGGCGAGCGCGGCATCAACGTGAACGGCATCGCGCCGGGCACGGTGCGCTCGGAGATGAACCGGGCGATCGCCGACAGCCCGCAATGGAAGGGCATCGTCGACCGCAGCGTGCCGCTGAAACGCTGGGCCGAGCCGGCCGAGCTGGCCGGCGCCGCCATTTTTCTCGCCTCGGCCGCCAGCAGCTATGTGAACGGCCAGGTGATCTATGTCGACGGCGGCACCAGCATCCTGCTGTTCAGCGCCTGAGGGCCGCGGGTGGCCTAGGCCGACGGGCCGAATGGCGCGCCGGCCGCGCCTTCGGTTAATGTTCCGGGCCGTGGCACCGTAGAATTTTCAATCAAAGATACGCGAAACCGGGCTAGGATCGGACCGGCAAGGACGCTGGCCGCCGCGCGACCTCCGACGCGGCCGGCGCGAGGACCATCCACCCGAGGCGGCGGGGACCGGCCGAAGGATGAGCGCGGATCAGAAGAGCACGGGCGGCCGCGAGCTGCTGGGCAAGGCGCTGGCCGCCTGCCGCGGCGGGCTTTGGGCCGTCGCCGCGTTCAGCGCCTGCATCAACCTGCTGATGCTGGCGATCCCGATCTACAGCCTTCAGGTTTACGACCGCGTGCTGTCGAGCCGCAGCGTCGACACGCTGCTGCACCTGTCGATCTTCGTCGCCGCGGCGCTGGCCGTGCTCGGCCTGCTCGAGGCGCTGCGCGGCCAGGTGATGGTGGGCGTGGGCACCTGGCTGGAGCGGCGGCTGGCGCCGCTGCTGCTCTCCGGCGCCATCGCCGGCGCGCTGCAGAAGCAGCCCTCGGCGCAGGCGCTGCGCGACATCTCCACGGTGCGCGGATTCATCTCCGGGCCCAGCCTGTTCCCGCTGCTCGATGCGCCGTGGCTGCCCGTCTTTTTGATTGCGACCTTCTTCGTGCACCCGCTGCTCGGCTGGCTGGCCGTGGGCGGCGCGCTCGTGATGCTGGCCCTCGCCGTTGCCAGCGAACTGTTAACGCGGCGCGCGCTCGATCGCGCCGGCGCCGCGGCGCACCGCGCCCATGCCGAGGCCGACGCCGCCGCGCGCAATGCCGACGTGATCCTCGCGATGGGCATGCTCGGCAACGTCACCGCGCGCTGGCGCAAATTCTCGGGCGAGATGCTCGATCTCCAGGCGGCGGCGAACGTGCGCGGCGGCCGCATCGCGGCCATCGCGCGCTTCGTGCGCCTCGTGCTTCAGGTGGCGGCGCTCGGCGCCGGCGCCGCGCTGGCGATCGACGGCGCCATCACCGGCGGCGCGATGATCGCGGGCTCGATCCTGATCGCGCGCGCGCTGGCGCCGGTGGACGCCGCGATCAGCGCCTGGCGATCGATGCTGCAGACGCGCGGCGCCTGGCGCCGCGTGCGCGCCGCGCTCGACGAGGCCGCGCACGCCGCGCCGCGCATGCCGCTGCCGGTGCCGCAGGGTGCGCTGCAGGTGGAAGGATTGCGCTACCAGCACCCCAACGCCAAGGACCCGGTGCTGCGCAACGTGAGCTTCGCGCTCGCGCCCGGCGAGCATCTCGGCGTCATGGGGCCCACGGCCTCGGGCAAGACGACTCTTGCGCGCCTCATCGTCGGCAATCTGAAGCCGGCCGACGGCGCGGTGCGGCTCGACGGCGCCGACATGGCCGAATGGGATTCCGACGACCGCGGCCGCCATGTCGGCTATCTGCCGCAGGACATCGAGCTGTTCGGCGCCACGGTGCGCGAGAACATCGCGCGCATGGGCGAAGGCGATCCCGACGCGGTGGTGGCCGCGGCGCGCCTCGCCGGCGTGCACGACATGGTCGTGGCGCTGCCGAAGGCCTACGACACGCATGTGGGGCCTGCCGGCGCCGCGCTTTCCGGCGGCCAGCGCCAGCGGGTGGGCCTCGCGCGCGCGCTTTACGGCAATCCGCGCCTCGTCGTGCTCGACGAGCCCAATGCCAGTCTCGATTTCGCCGGCGAGCAGGCGCTGGTCGCCGCGCTCGAGGCGCTCAAGGCGCGCGGCATCACCGCGATCGTGATCGCGCACCGGCCCAACGTGCTGCGGCGCGTGGACAAGATTCTCGTGCTCGGCAACGGCACCGTGCAGCGTTTCGGGCCGCGCGACGAGGTCGTACGCGAATTGATGGGGCCGCGGCCGGCGCCGCCCACCTTCCGCGCGGAGGCGAAGCTGTGAATACGCCCGCACGAGCCCCCGCCCTCTCGGCCGAGGATGCGGCCGATCTCCGGCGCATCCGCCGCCCGGCGCGCCTCGGCCTGCTCGTGGTGCTGCTGTTCCTCGGCGCCGCGTTCGGCTGGGGCGGCTTCGTTCCGCTCGACAGCGCCGCGGTGGCGCCCGGTTTCGTGAGCATCGACACGAACCGCAAGACGATCCAGCACCTGGAAGGCGGCATCGTGCGCGAGATCCTCGTGCGCGACGGCGACCGCGTGGCCGCGGGGCAGACGCTGATCCGCCTGGAGGAGACGGGGCCGCGCTCGAAGATCGAGCAGCTCGAGGCGCAGATCAAATCGGACAGCGGCCAGCTGAAGCTCGTGAAGGACGAGGAGCGGACGGTCGAGGATCTCTACAAGAAGGGCTACGCGCAGCTTCCGCGCCTGCTGCAATTGCAGCGCCGGCGCGTGGAGCTCGAGGGCAACATCTCGCAGAGCCAGGCGCAGATTCAGGCCGCGCGCGACGCGCTCGCGCGCACCGTGATCAAGGCGCCGATGGCCGGCACCGTCGTGGAGCTGCGCGTGCATACGCTCGGCGGCGTGCTGGCCCCCGGCGCGCCGGTGCTCGACATCGTGCCGGCCGACGAGCCGCTCGTGATCGAGGCGCGCATCGAGCCCAACGACATCGACGTGGTGCATGCGAACCTGCCGGCCAACATCCGGCTGACGCCTTATAATTTCCGCACCACGGTGCTCGTGAAGGGCACCGTCGCCTCGGTCTCGGCCGACCGCATCACCGACCCCAAGACGAACCAGATCTATTACTCCGCCCGCATCCGCATCGACCAAGAGGCGAACAAAGACATCAAGCTGCCGGCGCTCTATCCCGGCATGCCTGTCGAGGTGATGATCGTCACCGGCCAGCGCACCGCGCTGAGCTACATCACCGCCCCGCTCACCGCGAGCCTCAACCGGGCGTTCCGGCAGGAGTAAGCGCGGCGCGTTGCCGGAGACACGTTGCGCCGTAAAATCGTCGTGACTCCGCACAATCTTTGGTTAAAGTTCCGCCCAGTCCCCGCTGGGAACGGGGTTGGCCTAGGGACACCCGAGAATGCCGTCTGTTGCGGACGTACCGGCGCCTTCCGACAATTACTTCACGGGCCTGCTGAGCGGCGTCAAGTGGGCGACGAACAGCCTGACGTACAGCTTTCCCACCAGCGGCTCGGACTATGACTACTACGAGGGAGGAGACGCGTTTGGCGAGTTGAGCCCGGCGGCGAAGTCGGCTGTCCGGAGCATCCTCGCCAGCTATTCGTCCGTCGCGAATGTGACATTCACGGAAGTATCGGGTGGCCAGGGCGATCTGCGGTTCGCCGATAGCGAGGGGATCGGCACGGGGCTCTCCTTCTATCCCGCCGAGGGCGAAGAAGGCGGCGACGTCTGGCTCGAGAAGTCGGGCGAATACGGCGCGATCTACGACAATCCAGAGAAAGGCGATTACGGCTATTTCACCTACATCCACGAAATCGGCCACGCCCTCGGCTTGAAACACGGTCACGTCAACAGCGTTTACGGCGCCCAGCTCTCTACGCGGGACAGCATCGAATACTCGGTGATGACCTACCGCTCCTATGTCGGGGCTTCGACAGCCGGCGGCTACACGGCCGAGTTCGGCGGGTTTCCACAGACGCTGATGCAGGACGACATCGCCGCCCTCCAATACATGTATGGGGCGAACTACACCTACAACAGCGGCGACACCGTCTATCACTGGAGCCCCACGACCGGGGAGATGTTCGTCAACGGCGTGGGTCAGGGCGCGCCCAGCGACAATCGCATCTTCATGACGATCTGGGATGGCGGCGGCACCGACACCTACGATTTTTCCAATTATTCGACGAACCTGACGATCAACCTGGACCCGGGCGGATGGTCCAGCACATCGAACGACAGCCAGTACCAACGGCCGAACCTCGCCGAAACGATATCGGGAACGCGACTCCCGCAAGGCAACATCGCCAACGCGAGGCTCTATCAGAACAACACAGCGTCGCTGATCGAGAACGCGATCGGCGGCTCCGGAAACGACGACATTTGGGGGAACAACGGCAACAACCATCTCATCGGCGGCAGCGGCGACGACCGGATTGGCGGCTTCGCAGGCATCGACACGATCTTGGGCGGCGAAGGCAATGATGAATTGAGGATCTTCGGCCTGACGAAAGACGACGTCGTGAAAGGCGGCGCCGGCAGCGATTGGCTCCGCATCTGGAAGGCCGATGCGAATGAGAACCCGGTCTTCATGGTCAGTGGCACGACCTCGCTGGAGGTGCGCGACGCGGACGGCAACCTTATGGCGAGCGAATTTGAATCGCTCGAGATAACCTTGGGCGGCGGCATCAATCTCGTCGATGCCCGCGGCGTGGGCCCGAATTTCGCCCTCACATTGATAAGCAGTCAGGGCGACAGTACGTATTTCGGCGGCGCCGGCAGCGACACGCTCACAGGTGGCTACGGGATCGACAAGCTCCATGGCGGCGGCGGCATCGACACGATCGACGGCGCCGAGAGCAACGATACGCTGAGCGGCGGCGCGGAGAATGACTGGATACGCGGCGGAACCGGGACCGATACGGCTGTCTATTCCGGCGGCATCCTCGACTATGCGATCCGCCGTGTGGCCGGTACCAACTTCAACATCGTCGATGCTCGGGCCGGCTCGCCGGACGGAAATGACTCGGTCACGGATGTGGAGAACTTCCAGTTCTCCGACTTCACCGCCACCAGTTTCGTAACCGACGGAAGCGGCCGGGCCGTATCATCGACCGGCGCGGGATGGCAGGCGTTTTGGGATCCTGCCAATGCCCAGACTTGGAAGAGCTATCTCGAAACCTACAACGGTGCCGGACAGCGTCTGTCGCAGGCCGGCACTTACGACGACGGCACGGGCTGGAAGAGTTTCTGGGACCCCGATAACGCACAGATTTGGACGTCCTATATCGAAACCTTCGATACCGGCGGCCAGCGGCTGACGCAGTTCGGCAACTACGACAACGGCAGCAGCTGGAAGAACTACTGGGACCCGAGCAGCCAGTTCAACTACGTCTCGTACTCGGAACATTACGTCGCCGGCGGCGCCCTTTCGGCGCGCCTCGGCACCTACGACACCGGCGAGAGCTGGGCCAACTACTGGGACCCCGCCGGCCAGTTCAACTACGTCTCCTACTCGGAGCACTACGTCGTCGGCGGCGCCATTTCGGCGCGCGTCGGCGCCTACGACAGCGGCGAGAGCTGGGCGAACTATTGGGACCCGCTCGGCATCTTCAACTACGCCTCCTATTCGGAGCACTACGTCGTCGGCGGCGCAATCTCGGCGCGCGTCGGCACCTATGACAGCGGGGAAAGCTGGGCGAATTACTGGGATCCGAGCGGCCTGTTCAACTACACCTCATATTCGGAGCACTACGTCGTCGGCGGCGCCATTTCCGCGCGCGTCGGCACCTACGACAGCGGGGAAAGCTGGGCCAATTACTGGGACCCGAACGGCCTCTTCAACTACAGCTCCTATTCCGAGCACTATCTCGTCGGCGGCGCGCGGTCAGCCCAGGTCGGCACCTACGACAACGGCGAGAGCTGGAAGAACTTCTGGGACCCGGCCAATGCCCAGGCTTGGTCCGCGATCAGCGAGCACTACGATACCGCCGGCGACATCACGATCCGCATCACGACCTGGGATGACGGACACCAGACGACGGATTGGTTCCTGTAGACGGCCCGCGCAGCGCGAGTTCCGTCTCGCGCGCCGACCTCATCACCTCGCTCTCCGCAATTAGGCCGAATGGCTGCGGCGCCGCGCCGCGGTCTTCACCGTGCGTTAGGGCGACGCACGGGCGGCCGTCGGCAACATTTCCTTAGCGGTTTCTTTGCCATGATTGGCGCATCGACGTTGACGGACCGCGGGCAAGAATGTCCACCCGCGTGCGCGAAGAACGACGCGCAGCCCGCAGCGCCCGCCGCAGATTATGTCTTAGAGAACCCCGAAGCATGCCCGCCACCGCCACCGTCTCCGCCAGCAGCAGCCAGGACATCAATGGCCTGCTTTCCGGGGTCAAATGGGCGACGACGTCGCTCACCTACAGCTTCCCGACCAGCGCCGCCGACTACAACTACAGCACCAACGGCGAGGTGAACTCGTTCGGCGCGCTCAGCGCCGGCGGCCAGACGGCCGTGCACGCGATCCTCGACATGTACGAATCGGTGACGAACCTCTCGTTCACCGCGCTGACCGGAGGCCAGAGCGGCCAGGGCGACCTTCGCTTCGCCGATTCGGACGCGCCGGCCACGGCCTGGGGCTATTACCCGAGCCTTTCGAGCGCCGGCGGCGACGTGTGGTTCCACAAGAGCGGAACCTATGGCGGCTACTACGACACCCCGGCCAAAGGCGATTACGGCTACTTCACCTACATCCACGAGATCGGCCACGCGCTCGGCCTCAAGCACGGCCACGAGACCGACGGCCACGGCGCGCTGCCGTCGAGCCACGACGGCCTCGAATACTCGGTGATGACCTATCGCAGCTATCCGGGCGCCTCGACCGGCAGCGGCTACACGAACGAATTCGACGGCTTTCCGCAGACGCTGATGCAGAACGACATCGCCGCGCTGCAATACATGTACGGCGCCGATTTCGGCCACAACAGCGGCAACACGGTCTATAGCTGGAGCGCGACCACCGGCGAGACATTCATCAACGGCGCCGGCCAGGGCGCGCCCGCCGCGAACAAGATCTTCATGACCGTCTGGGACGGCGGCGGGACGGACACCTACGATTTCTCCAACTACGGCGTAAGCGTCACGGCCGATCTCGCGCCCGGCGCCTGGATCACCTTCGCCAATTCGCAGCGCGCCGATCTCGGCGATGGCCACACCGCGCGCAATATCGCGAACGCGCTGCTCCATCAGGGCGACGCGCGCTCTCTGATCGAGAACGCGATCGGCGGGTCGGCGGCCGATACCCTCACCGGAAACACCGCCGCCAACGTGCTCGAAGGGCGCGGCGGCGGCGACACGCTCGACGGCCTCGGCGGCGACGACACGCTGATCGGCGGCGCCGGCGGCGACATCCTGCGCGGCAACACCGGCACCGACACGGCAATCTATACGGGATCGATCTTCGACTACGCGCTGCGCCGCCCGACCGGCACGACCTTCACCGTCGCCGACCAGCGCTCCGGAACGCCCGACGGCAGCGACACACTCGACAGCGTGGAGCATCTGGCCTTCGCCGACTATACCGCGACGGCCTTCACGACCGACGGCGGCGGCTGGGTGACGAAAGCCGAGGGCGCCGGCTTCGCGGCATTCTTCGATCAGGCGGACCTCCAGGACTGGTCCACCTATCTCGAGACCTACAATGGCGGCGGCCAGCGACTGACCCAGACCGGCGCCTACGACAACGGCACGAGCTGGAAGAATTATTGGGATCCGGGCAACAGCTTCAACTATACGTCCTATTCGGAGCACTACACCGCCGGCGGCGCGATTTCAGCCCGCATCGGCACCTACGACAGCGGCGAGAGCTGGGCGAACTACTGGGATCCCGGCAACCAGTTCAACTACGCCTCCTATTCCGAACATTACGTCGTGGGCGGCGCCATCTCTGCCCGCGTCGGCACGTACGACAGCGGCGAGAGCTGGAAGAACTTCTGGGACCCGAACAACCAGTTCAACTACGTCTCCTATTCCGAACACTACGTCGCCGGCGGCGCGATTTCCGCCCGCGTCGGCACCTACGACAGCGGCGAGAGCTGGGCCAATTACTGGGACCCCAACAATCAGTCCAATTACGCGTCATATTCCGAGCACTACGTCGTCGGCGGCGCGATCTCGGCGCGGGTCGGCACCTACGATTCGGGAGAAAGCTGGGCCAATTACTGGGACCCGAGCAACCAGTTCAACTACGCCTCATACTCGGAGCACTACCTCGTCGGCGGCGCGCGCTCGGCGCAGGTCGGCACCTACGACAACGGCGACAGCTGGAAGAACTTCTGGGACCCCAACGACGCCCAGGCCTGGCAGTCGATGAACGAGCACTACAATGCGGGCGGCGCGCTCACGACTCGCGTCACCACCTGGGACGACGGAAGCCAGACGCAGGATTGGTTCCTGTAAGCCGCGGCGCGCCGGCGCACCGGCAGCACGAACTTCGTTCGCGCCGCGCGGCGCTTTTACGCCGCCATTGCGAGGCGCTCGAGGGCGCCGCTCTGCTTCAGCTGCACGCTCTCCGGCTCGGCGAAGGAGATGATGCCCTTTCGCTTCAGCGCGCTCATCGTGCGGCTCACGGTTTCGACGGTGAGGCCGAGATAGTCGGCCACGTCCTTGCGGCACATGGCCAGCTCGATGCTGGTGCCCGTGTGCTGGCGGCGGACGAGATCGAGCAGGAAGCTCGCGATGCGCTCGGCGGCGGTCATGCGGCCGAGCAGCAGCAGGTGTTCGTGCGCGGAGGCGAGCTGGGTCGAGAGCAGCGCCAGGACGCGCCGGCCGAGCGCCGGGCTCGCCTTCGCCGCGTCCTCGACGCGGGCGCGGCTGAACTTCTCGATCGTCACGTCGGTCACCGCCTCGGCCGAGAAGCCGTAGAAGCCCTGGTCGGTCCAGCCGAACAGGTCGCCGGCCGTCAGGAATGCCGCGATCTGGCGCCGCCCGTCTTCCGTGACCTTGCAGAGGCGCACGGTGCCGCTCTTCACCTTGTAGCAGTGCTCGGCCTCGTCGCCTTCGAAATAGATCGTGCGGTTCTTCTCGAACTTCACGCCGCTGCCGAGCCGGTCGAGCGGATCCGCCGCTATATGCGCGGCCGGGGCGGCAGAGACCGGCTGGAAGCGCATCGCCGTCGGAGCGCGGGCCGCGGTGATGGTCGAGTTGGTCGTCGCGAACATGATCGATCCCCTGTCTCTCGCCGTGAAGTCGTTCGGTGATGGGGACCCTATGCGGGGGTCGGCGCGCGCAAAATTCGGTTATCACCGTAAGGGCGTGCCCTTATGCCGTCCGGCCTACTCGCGGCGCCGGCGGTCGGCCCAAGGCCGAACGCGCGGCCGGGCTGCACGGCGGCAGCCGACGTGGCGCCGGCATTTCCCTGCGATATGCGGAAGGGCCGCCCGGCGGCCGAGGCTCAGGTTGCCGCCGGCGTGTCGAGCGCGCGGCCGACCGCGCCGAGCAGCGCGTCGTCCGAAAAAGGCTTCTCCAGCAAGGCGATGGCCTTGAGGCGGCGGGCATTTGCGCGGATCTGGTCGTCGATCTGGCCGGTGATGAAGATGGCCGGCAGGGCATCGCCGCCCGCCCGCATCCCTTCATAAAGTTCGATGCCGTCCTTGCCGGGCAGGTGCACGTCGAAAATGGCGCATCCTGCATCGAGCGTGTCGCGCCGCTTCAGCATGTCTTCCGGTGTCGGGAAGGCCGCGACCGCGAAGCCGTGCGATTCGAGCAGGAACTCGAGGGAGCTCCGCATGCCCGGGTCGTCCTCGACGACGACGATGACCTTGTGCCCGTTATGCTGCACGACACGTCTCCGCTGACCGGCCGCTACCGGCCCCTTCGCCTTTCGACACGTCCCCATGGAACGGAACAGCGGTTCGAGGCGGCGGGGAGATAGCGCAAGCGTGTCCCGGTTGCCATTAGGGCATGCCCTTACGGCTCGATGACAGCCTTAACGAATGCCCACCCCCGGCCCACCGGTGAGCATGATCTGGACGAGGTGCGCGAGGTTGCGCGCCTCCAGCTTCTGCATGATGCGGGCGCGGTGCACCTCGATCGTGCGCGGGCTGATCTTGAGCGCGTGGGCGATGACCTTGTGCTGGCTGCCGCGCACGAGGTGATCGAGCACCTCGCGCTCGCGCGGGGTGAGCGTGGCCAGGCGGCGCTCCAGATCGGCCGGGGCCGCGGCCGGCGCCGCCCGCTCGCGCGCCCGCGCCTTCTCGAGCGCGCGGCGGATGCTGTCGATCAGCGCATCGTCGGAGAACGGCTTCTCGATGAAATCGGAAGCGCCGGCCCGCATCGCGCCCACCGCCATCGGAACGTCGGCGTGGCCGGTCATCAGGATGACCGAAAGGCGCGAGCCTTCCGCCGCCAGCTTTTCCTGCAGTTCGAGGCCGTTCATGTCCGGCATGCGCACGTCGGTCACGAGGCAGCCGGATTTTTCCGCGCCGCCGGCCTCGAGGAACGCCGGCCCCGAGGCGTAGGTTTCCACCGCGAACCCCGCGGCTTCGAGCAGGAAGCGCAGCGAATCGCGCATGCCCTGATCGTCGTCGACGACGAAGACGCGCGCCGGCTCAGACATTGGGCTGCGGCTCCGCCGGCTGCAGCGGTAGCGTGAAGCGGAAGATGCTGCCGCCCGTGGGATTGGGCTCCACCTTCAGCTCGCCGCCGTGGCTCTGCACGATCGACCGGCAGATCGAGAGGCCCACGCCCATGCCGGTGGGCTTCGTGGTGACGAAAGGCTTGAACAGATCCTTCGCCACTTCGGGCGCGATGCCGGGGCCGCTGTCGGCCACGGCGATCTCGATCGCCTCCGCCGCCACCGGCCGGCCGGTGATCGTGAGGTGGCGCCTCGGCATGTTGGCCATCGCCTCCACCGCGTTGCGGATGAGGTTGGTCAGCACCTGCTGGATCTGCACGCGATCCATCAGCGCCTCGGGCATGTTCGGCGCGATCTCGATGTGGATCTTGATGTCGCGGTCCGCCGCGCCGACGAGCGCCAGCGCGGCCGCCTCCTCGATGACGGTGCCCACCTTCTCCCACGAGCGGTCGGTGCGCCCTTTCTGGATGAACTGGCGCAGGCGCTGGATGATCTGCCCGGCGCGCGCGATCTCGGCCGCCGCGCGCTGCGTGCCCTCGCGCATGCGCGGCGCGCGCGCCTCGGCGCTCTCCTCGAGCCAGCGGCGCACCGCGTTGAGATAGTTCATCGCAGCGCCGAGCGGCTGGCTCAGCTCGTGCGCGAAGGCCGAAGCCATGGCGCCCATCGCGCTGACGCGCGAGACGTGCACGAGCTGCGCCTGCAATTCCTGGAGGCGGCGCTCGGCTTGCTGGCGCTCGGACACGTCGCGGATGAAGCCCGTGAACACGCGCCGGTCGGCGAGGCGGCTTTCGCCGACCGACAGCTCCATCGGGAACGTCGTGCCGTCCTTGCGGCGCCCCACGACGATGCGGCCGATGCCGATGATGCGCCGCTCGCCGGTATCGAGATAGCGGCGCAGATAGCCGTCGTGCTCTTCCTGATACGGCGTCGGCATCAGCACCTTGACGTTCTTCCCGATCACCTCGCGCGGCTCGTAGCCGAACAGGCGGACCGAGGACGAGCTGAACGATTCGATGGTGCCCTTCTCGTCGATGACGATGATGGCGTCCACGGCCGTGTCGAGGATCGTGCGCAGGCGCGTTTCGCGCTCGCGCAGCTCTTCCTCGGCGCGCTTGCGCTCGGTGATGTCACGGATGATGCCGACGAAGGCGGGCGCGCCTTCCTGGTGCACTTCGGCGACCGAGAGCTCCATCGGAAACGTCGTCCCGTCCTTGCGCAGGCCGGTCACTTCGCGCCCGATGCCGATGATCTTGCGCACGCCGGTGCGCTGGTAGTTGTCGAGATAGGTGTCGTGCCGCTCGTGGTCGGGCGATGGCATCAGCATCTTCACGTTGCGGCCGATCACTTCGGCGGCGGCGTAGCCGAAGATGCGCTGGCAGGCCCTGTTGTAGGTCTGCACGGTGCCATGGCCGTCGATCACGATGATGCCGTCGACCGCCGCCTCCATGACGGCTTCGAGCCTTGCGGCCGGCTTTTCCTCGCGCTGTGGACTGGTTTCCATCGACCCCGAACGTCGTTTTGGCCGCGCGCCGGCGAGATCCGGCCCTCGGGGGCAGGCAGGCGGGAAAGGCTAGATCCTCGACATCGACGCTTGCCGCGGCGGCGCTGGCGGCGTTTTTTCGCCGTGGCACGCGCCGCTACGCGGCCCGCCGGTCCCCATTTGGACAAACCTAACAAGGAACAATCCGCCGTAGCAAGCCGCGCTGCCCGTTGCATGGGCAGCATGGGCAACTCCGACGCGGCCGCGGCGCCGCGCGGCGGCCCCGCGGACTTCGCTTTGTGTCGCCGCTCACCCGCGCTATCATCGCGTTGCAAATGTCGCCAACGAGGGAGGTTCGACATGAAACGCAGGCTTTGCGGGCTCCTGCCCGTGATGATGCTCGCGGCCACGCCAGCCATGGCGCAAAGCGGGCCGATCAAGATCGGCGTGGTGCTGCCTTACGCGCCGCCGTTCGAGATCTATTCGAAATCGATGGAAATCACGATCAAGATGGCGATCGACGAGGTGGGCGCCATCAACGGACGCAAGATCGATCTCGTCATCGAGAACGACGAGAACAAGCCGCCGCAGGCGATCGCCAAGTTCAAGAAGCTCGTCGGCAGCGACAAGGTCGACATCATCCTGGGCGGCCTCGCCTCCAACCTCGCGATCCCGATCCATCAGGAAGCGGTGGCGGCGCAGCAGCCGACGATCATCATCAACGCGGGCGCCGGCAACATCACCGGCAAGGATTGCAGCCCGTGGGTGATGCGCGTTTCCTTCTCGAACGAGCAGATCATCCGCGACAGCGGCGCATGGCTGTTCAAGAAGGGCTACAAGACCGCGTTCGGCATGGCCGCCGACTATGCCGGCGGGCGCGAGATCATCGAGATCTTCAAGCGCGAATTCACGAAAGCCGGCGGCAAGATGGTGGGCGAGGCCTATCCGCCGTTCTCGACCAAGGATTTCGGCCCGTATCTCGCGCAAGCCAAGTCCGCGAAGCCCGACATCGTCTACGTCTTCTTCCCGGGCGGCATGGGCATCCAGTACGTCGTCGAATACGACAAGTTCGGCCTGAAAGGGCAGATTCCGTTGACCGGCCCGGCCTGGACCGTGGGGCCGCTGTTCATCGACAAGCAGGGCAAGGCCGCCGTGGGCTTCTTGGGGCCGATCAACTACGTGCCGACGCTCGACAACGCCGCCAACAAGAAGTTCGTGGCCGAGTTCAGGAAGCGCTCGGGCGGCCGCGATCCCGACGAGGTGGCGATCAACGGCTACGACGCGATCCAGATGATCGCGGCGGGCCTCAAGGCCATCGGCGGCAAGACCGACGACAAGAAGGCGATGATGGAGGCGATCCGCAAGGCGACCTATGACGGGCCGCGGGGGCCGCTGCGCATCGACCCCAAGACCAACAACATCGTGCAGAACATCTACATGATCGAGGTGAAGGACATGGGCGGCAAGCCGACCCACGTCGTTCTCGACACGATCAAGGACGTGCAGGACCCGCCGAGCGGCTGCAACATGTAGTCTGCCCGGCAACGAACGCGAAAAGGGGGCCGAATGGCCCCCTTTTTTCGCGCGCGCGGATATGTGCGTTTGCACTTTTCGCGGTTGACACGCCGCGAAGCGCGGGCCTAGCCTTTCCCCTGCCGTGAGGGAGGCGGGCGATGCCGTTCATCATGAATGCGTGGTACGTGGCCGCGTGGCCGCGCGAGGTCGAGGCCGGAAAGATCCTGGCGCGCACGATCTGCAACGAGCCGATGGTGCTGTTCCGCGACGCGGCCGGCACGGCCGTGGCGCTCGAAGACCGCTGCTGCCATCGCGAGATGCCGCTCGGCAAAGGCTGGCTCGAGAACGGCACGGTGCGCTGCGGCTATCACGGCCTGCGCTTCGACGGGCAAGGCAAGTGCGTCGAGATCCCGGGCCAGGCGAACATCCCGCCCCGCGCGCGCGTGCGCGCGTTTCCGCTCGTCGAGCGGTACGGCTGGCTCTGGGTGTGGCCGGGCGACGCGGCCAAGGCCGATCCCGCGGCGATTCCCGCCATCTTCCAGCGCATGGACCACCCGGAGTGGACCGCGTGCGGCGGCACCACCTACGTGAAGTGCCAGTATCAGCTCATCAGCGACAACCTGCTCGACCTCACGCACGAGACCTACATCCACCGCTCCTCGCTCGGAAATCAGGCCGTCGTCGAGCATCCGATCACGACGAGGGGCGATGCGAGCAAGGTGGTGGTGCAACGGCTCATTCCCGATCACGATCCGGCGCCGTTCTGGAAAGCGATGCTGCACCGGAAGCTCGGGCAGCATGTGAATGCCGACCGATGGCAGATCATCCATTTCGAGGCGCCGGCGAACGTCGTGCTCGACGTGGGCGTGACGCCCGTTGGACATCCGCGCGCCGATGGCGTCGAGGGCTGCAACACCAACGCGATCACGCCCGAGACCGAAGACTCTACCTGGTATTTCTGGGGCTTCGCGCGCAAGTTCGGCCGCGACGACGAGGTGCTCTCGGGCAAGCTCGTGGAGACGATCGCCAAGATCTTCGAGGAAGACCGCGAGGCCTGCGAGGCCGTGCACGCGGTGATGAAGCGCAACGCCGGCCGCGGCGTGATCGACGTGAACGCCGACCAGGGGACGATCCTCGCGCGCCGCCTGGTGGCCGAGCGGATCAAGGGCGAAACGGCCGGCGCGCGGGCGGCGGAGTAGCGGCTACATCTCCGGCGGCACGGCGACGTTGGCGATCATCTTCTCGATGATCGCGCGGAGCTGCGCCTTTTCGCGCGGCGTGAGCCCGGCGATCGCGCGCGTGTTGTGATACGACATCACCGGCCAGATGCGCCGGAGCATCGCGCGCCCCGCGGCGGTCAGGCGAATCTCGTAGCTGCGCTTGTCGGCCTCGACGCGTTTCCGCGCGATGAGGCCGTTCCGCTCCATGCGATCGAGCGTGCGGCTGAGGGTCGTGCGGTCGACGACGGTGAGATCGGACAGGCGGTTGATCGTGCAGGAGCCGAGATCGACGAGCGCCGCCATCACGCGCCATTGCGGCACCGAGAGGCGGAACGGCCTGAGGCTTTTCGCGAGCTGCTGGTCGCGCCGGCCGTAGATCTGGCCGAACAGGTAGAAGATGTGGCGATCGAGCTTGAACGCCAGCGGATCGCCGGCGGCCGCAGCGCCGCGCCGCGCGCCTAGACGCCGAGCCATGTCGCCTTCACGTCTTCGGCCGCCTTGAGGCCTTCGGCGCGCCCGTGCCACCGGACCTGACCCTTGCCGATCACATACACCGTGTCGGCGAGGCTCGTGGCGAAGGCGAAGCTCTTCTCGACCAGCAGCATCGTCACCCCCTCGTCCTTGAGGTTCGCGAGGATGCGATGGATATCCTGCACGATGATCGGCGCCAAGCCTTCGCCGGGCTCGTCGAGCATCAGGAGCTCGGGATGCGTCATCAGCGCGCGCGCGATCGAGAGCATCTGCTGCTCGCCGCCCGAGAGCTGTCCGCCGAGATTGCGCTGGCGCTGCTCGAGGCGCGGGAACGTCGCGAAGACGCGCGCCAGGTTCCACGGGCCCGCGCCGCGCGCCGCCACGGTGAGGTTTTCGAGCACCGTCAGCGAGGGAAAGATGCCGCGCGTTTCGGGCACGAGCGCCACGCCGCCTTGCGCGATCTCGTAAGTGCGGAGGCCCGCGAGCGGCTTGCCCGCGAAGCGCACGGCCCCGCGACGCGGCGGCACGAGACCCACGATCGCACGCATCGTCGTCGTCTTGCCGGCGCCGTTGCGGCCCATCAGCGCCACCACCTCGCCCTTCGGCACGGCAAGGGTGATGCCCTGCAAGACGTGGCTTTCGCCGTAATAGGCGTGGAGATCCTCGACCTCGAGCAGCGCGGCCATCACGCCGCCTCGCCCAGATAGATCTGGCGCACGACGGCGGAGCGGCGGATTTCGTCGGGCGTGCCTTGCACCAGCACCTTGCCGTAGTCGAGCACCGTGATGCGCTCGGCCATCTCGAACACCACGTCCATGTCGTGCTCGATGAGCAGAAGCGTGAGATCGCGCGGCAGGCCGGCGATGAGGCGCTGCATCGATTTCGTCTCTTCCGGGCTCATGCCGGCGGTGGGTTCGTCGAGCAGCAGCAGGTGCGGCTCGGCGGCGAGCGCCAGCGCGATCTCGAGCTGGCGCTGGCTGCCATAGGAGAGGTGGCGGACTTCGGCATGCAGCCGGTCCGCGAGGCCGACCGATTCGGCCAGCCGCGCGGCGCGCTCGTGCAGGTCGCGCGCGCCGGCGAAGGCGCGCCAGAAGACGCGGCTTTCGCCCGAGCGCAGCGCCGCCGCCGTGGCCAGGCTTTCGGCGACCGTCATGCCGAGGAACAGGTTGTTGCGCTGGAAGCTGCGCGCGAGCCCTGCCATCACGCGCCGGTCGGGCGGAAGGCGCGTCACATCGCGGCCCGCGAGCCTGATCGTGCCCGCATCGGGGCGCAATTCGCCGCTCAGCAGGTTGAAGAACGTCGTCTTGCCAGCGCCGTTGGGGCCGATCACGGCCTCGCGCGCACCGGCCGCCAGCGAGAGCGACACATCGTCGGTGACGAGCAGCGAGCCGAAGCTCTTGCGGAGGCCGGCGACCTCAAGCATCGCCCGCCCCCTTCGGCGCCTTGCGCCGGACGAGCGAGAGCAGGCGGCCGAAGATGCCGTCGGGCGCGGCCAGCACGATGGCCACGAACAGCAAGCCCATCCAAATCTGCCAATGCGTCGTGTAGCTTTCCACGATGCGGTGGAACAGCACGAACAGGAAGCCGCCGATGACCGGGCCGGTGAGCGTGCCGGCGCCGCCGACGATGACGACGATGAGCCCCTCGCCCGAACGGATCCAGTGCGCGACCTCGGGATGTACGAATTTCGTGTTCTGGAGATGCAATGCGCCGGCGAAGGCGGCGACGGCGCCGGCGATGGCAAAAGCCGCCACCTTGTAGCGCTGTACCGGGCAGCCGAGCGCCCGGGCGCGGTTCTCGTTCTGCCGGATCGCCTTCAGCGTCTGCCCGAACGGCGAGCGCACGAGCCAGCGGAACAAGAGATAGGCCACCACCGCCAGCACGACACAGAGGATCGCGAAGGTGCGGTCGTCGTTGAGATCGAGGCCGACCGACTTGAGGTCCATGCGCTTCAGGCCGCCGAGCCCGTCGTCGGCGCCGAACTTGCGCGCCTTCGAGGCCCAGGCCCAGAACATCATGCTGACCGCGAGCGTGACCATGATGAAGAACACACCCGAGACGCGCGTGACCAATGCGCCGATCACGACGCCCGAAACCGCGCCGAGCACGACGCCGGCCAGGATCGCGACGCCCACCGGCCAGCCCTGGAAATGCGCGAGATAGGCGAGCGCATAGGCGCCCACGCCCATGAACCCCGCATGGCCGAAGCTGACAAGGCCCGCATAGCCGACGAGGAAATCGAGGCTCAGCACGAAGATCACGAGGATCGCGATCTCGATCACGATCGTAAGCCGATAGGGATCGACGAACAGCGCGGCCGCGATCGCGCCGCCGAACAGCGCCGCGAGAATCGGTAGCGAGAGCGGATCGCGCGGCTGCATCAGTGCGCGGGCTTCACGGGCAGCAGACCCTGCGGCCGCACGAGCAGAATGGCCGCCATCACCGCGTACATGATGAAGGACGAGAACTCCGGCAGCAGCACGGGGCCGAACGTGTCGGCGGTGCCGATGATGAACGCGCCGAGCACCGCACCCTTGAGGCTGCCCGGCCCGCCGATGACGACGACGACGAGCGCGGGGATCAGGATCTCCACGTCCATGCCCGGCTCGACCGTGCGGATCGGCGCGGCGAGGACGCCGGCGAAGCCGGCCAGCGCGGTGCCGATGCAGAACACGATGAAAAACGCGCGGTCGATATTGATGCCGAGCACCGCCGCCGTCTCGCGGTCGTCGACCCCGGCGCGCACCACGGCGCCGAGCCGCGTGCGCTCCAGCCCGAGATAGAGCGCCACCGCGGTGGCAAGGCCGACAAAGAAGACGAACAGGCGATAGACCGGATAGCCCTGGCCGAAGATCGGGAAGCTGCCGCTGAGCAGCGCCGGCTCGGCCATGCGGAACTGATCGACGCCCCAGATCATACGCGCCGCGTCGTAGCCCACGAACAGCAGCCCGAACGTGACCAATGCCTGGATCAGGTGATTGCCGCGCAGGCGGCGCAGCAGCGTGAGATAGAGGACCGCGCCCACGACAGTGACGGCAATGGGCGCCACCACGAGTGCGAGCCAGTAGGAACCGAGCCAGCCGGCGATCGTGTAGCCGATATAGGCCCCGATCATGTAGAGCGTACAATGGGCGAGGTTGAGCACGTCGAGCAGGCCGAATACGACCGAGAGCCCGACGGCAAGCATGAACAGCAGCGCCGAAAGCCACAGCGCGTTCAGTAGCTGAATGCCGAGGAAATTGACGAGCTCCAACGCATCCCCCCGCGCGCGCTCGAGTGCCCGATGGGCCGACCTTAGAGCGGCGCGCGGCGCGGGCAAGGCATTTCTCGCCCGCGGCGCGCACGTTTCACCGGCGAAACAGATTCGCCCCGTCCCGCTTCCCGCCGAAACCGCTGGGGATGCGGAACGGAGCGTCTCCGCGGCCTCCTCCGCCTAACTTATGTGCATTCTCACCTATCCGGGTCAGACCCAGGCCTGCAAGACGTATTCGTACATACCCTCGCCGTTGACCATGTCGACGCGCTGAAGCGCGATGCGGTAGCCGTCGGGCGTTTTCACGAGCCGGTGCACGTAGGAGCCGGCGAAGTGGCGGCTCTGGTCACGGCGGAATTCGAGCATGTGGAAGCGCGAGCGGCAGACGACGGCGCCGGTCTTCGCGTCGTGGCCCTCGATCGCGGCGTTGGAGACGACGTGGCTCGTGCCCCACTGCGTCTTCTGCGACCAGGCCCGCGGATGCAGGATCCGCTTCATGCGGATCGTCATCAGGTTGCGGTCCTCGAAGAAGATGCTGGGCTCGCCGTCGCCGGAGACCTGGTGCGGATGCGCCGGCATCCAATAGACGCCCTCGGGCGCGAAGCAGTCGATGTAGCCCTGCCAATCCTTGCCGTCGAGAAGCTCGGCCTGGCGGTAGAGGAACTGCTCGACGTCGCGCTGGACCTCGAGCGGAACGGCGGCGCGCGCGGCGCCGGGCTTCGGGGCGGCGAGCGGCGCCGGTGCGGTCACGGTCAGCATGGTCAGTTCCCCGCCGTCATGTATTCGGCCCAGGCCTTGAAGTAGTTGCGCAGCGGCGCCTCGCTGGTGCCGATGCGCGTGCGGATGACGCCGTTCGCCTCGTCGTCCTGCCCCGCGTGGCGGTGCAGGCTCACCCATTCGCCACCGTCGGAGGCCAGCCCCTCGTGTTGCTTGCGGAAATTCCAGAGATCGTCGGCGTTCACCATCGTCGACGGCGAATTGA
>CAYZSG010000060.1:0-23616 GCA_964481045.1 uncultured Candidatus Odyssella sp.
AAGCTTCGGCTTTCTCGGCGGCGCGCTGCTGCTCGTCGGCGCGCTCCTGCACGGCGTCGCGGCGCTAATCGAATTCCGCGGCGGCATGGCGGCCTTCGCCTACGTCGCCGCGCTTTATCTGATCCTCGGCGCGGCGGCACGGCACGGGCTGCTGATCGCGCTCTCGGTGTTCGCGCTGGCGGGCCTGCTCGGCAGCAGCACCGGGTATTGGCATGCGAGCTATGGCCTCTGGGTCAAGGAGCCGTCGTTCACGATCGCCGCGTTCGGCCTCCTCGCCATCGCCGCGCTCGTGGCGGCGCCGAAGCTCGGCGCCGCCTACCGGCGCCTCGCGCAGATCTTCGCGCTGCTCTGCATCGTGTGGATGAATTTCGGCTTCTGGGTGGGCTCGCTCTGGGGCGACCATCCCGGCTCGTCATGGGCGCGCAGCGAGCTACTCTACTCGGACACCTACATTGCCGACCGCTACCAGCGGCTCCAGGAATGGTATGCGCAGGCGCTCAGGATTCCCGCCGACGCTTTCGTGGTTGCCTGGGCCGCAGCCTTGCTCGGCCTCGGCGCGTGGGCGGTGGTGAAGAACCGGCGCGGCCTCGTGAACGCCGCCGCCACCTTCGCCTCGATCCACTTCTTCACGCAATGGTTCGAGCGCCTCAAGACCGCGCCCGAAACCGTAATCGCGGCCGGCGCAATTTCCGTGGCCATCGCCTTCGCACTCTGGCGCTACAACCAAAAGGCACAGGCGCCGGCGTAGTTCCGAGCTGCCTTGCGCAGCCTACTCCGCCGCCTGCGGCTGCGCTTCTTTCGTCTCTTTCGCCAGCGCCTGATCGATCATCCGGCGCGCGGCGATGGCGCCGGCGTCGCAGTTCGCGGCGAGCAGCGGACGCCGCAACGGGTCGCGCTCGATCCGCTGTTGCTGCTGCTCCAGGATGGCCCGGTCTTCCTCGAAGATCTGCGTGATCTGCCCGTGCAGCGCCTTCGACAGTGTCTCGTCCTCCACTTCGAAGCAGCGCGAGATCGACCAGAAGTAATGCGTGCTCCGTTCCGTTTCGGGCGTCATCGCGTTCTGGACCATCCAGTTCAGCGCCTTCGTCATGTCTTTCGTATCGGCGGGAACGCCGCCGGCATCGATGCGCACATGCGCCGGCAGATCGAAGTAGATGTGCTGCCAGCGCTCGATCGACTTGAGGCCGCGCAGGCGGGCGAACAGCGGCGGCGCCGGAACGTCCGGCATCACGCGCGACACCTTCACCTTGCCGTTTTCCGTCGTCGTCGTGATCGGCGCCTCGGGAAGTTCGGGCTGCCCGAGCGAGTTCGGATGCACGTAGGTCTCGTGCGTGAGATCCATCAGATTGTCGACGACGAGGCGGTATTCGGCCGCGAAGCGAAGGTAGCCGAAGACCGGCTTCCAGCCTGGCGCTTCGTTCCAATGATAGTCGTGGATCAGCGCGGGATCGGCCTTGGCCGCATCGCCCATCCAGATCCAGACCCAGCCATGCTTCTCGGCCATCGGGAAGGTGCGCGCCTTGAAGCGCGGCGGGATCGAGCTTTGCCCGGGCACGCGCACGCATTTGCCGTCGGCGCCGAATTCCATGCCGTGGTAGGGGCATTGCACCGCATCGCCGATGAGCTTGCCCATCGAGAGCGGTGCCGCTCGGTGCGGGCAGCGGTCTTCCATCGCCACCGGCGCGCCCGCCTCGGTGCGGTAGAGAATCAATGGCTCGCTTAGAATCGTGCGCTCGATCAGCGAACGCCCGAGCTCCGCGCCGGTCGCCGCGACATACCACTGGTTCCTGAGAAACATCGCACTCCTCCCGAATGCGCCGGCCGGCCCTATCATCCCGGTCCGCGATTAATCGTCAGCATACTGACAATTCCGCGCGTTTCAAGCCGCGCCGGCGCACACCGCCCATTCGCGCCACATCCTCATTTTACAGCATCGTAAAATACCGGCGATTTCACCGCCGGGCGGCGGGCGCGGCGTGGGACGATCTCCTCTTCGCCCGCGGCGCGCGACGCTGTATATTTTGCGGGCGTACTCGAACGGCCGCATGAGGCGGCCGAAAAGTCCGCGAGGGAGGTTGCGACATGCAGAAGTTCGGACTGGCGGCGCTTGCCGCCGCGGCGGTGCTTGCCGCCGGGTCGGCGGCCACGGCGCAGGAGCTGCGGATCGGTTTCATCAACTCGGACACCGGCCCCGGCGCGCTGATCGGCAAGCATCTGCGCAACGGCTGGCTCCTCGGCCTCGAGCATCAGGGCTGGAAGCAGGACGGCGACAAGCTCGCCGGCGTGCCGACCAAGATCGTCTATGGCGACGATCAGTCGGCCAAAGTCGATGCCGGCCTCAAAGAGGTCGACAAGATGCTGAAGCAAGACAAGGTTCACATCATCGGCGGCATCATCTGGTCCAACGTCATCATGGCGATCCAGAAGCCGATCTTCGAATCGAAGGTGATGCTGCTCAGCGGCAACGCCGGCGCCACGCCGCTGGCCGGCGAGCTCTGCAATCCGTTGTTCGTCTCGTCGTCGTTCGTCAACGACGGCAACGCCGAAGCCACCGGCATCATGGCCACCAAGGACAAGGTCAAGACCGTCGTGGCGATGGCGCCCAACTACCAGGCCGGGAAGGACAACGTCGCCGGCTTCCAGCGCACCTACAAGGACGGCAAGGTGCTGGACACGATCCTGTTCAAGGTGAACGAGAGCGACTACCAGGCCGACCTCGCCAAGGTGCGGGCGCTGAAGCCCGAGGCCGTCTATATCTTCGCCCCCGGCGCGATGGGCATCGCGTTCATGAAGCAGTGGACCGCGTCCGGCATCAACAAGGAGATCAAGCTCTACTCGATCTACACGATCGACGGGCTGACCCTGCCGGCGATCGGCGAGGCGGCGCTCGGCGCCACCGAGGCCAGCCATTGGAATCCCGACAGCGACAACGCCGCAAACAAGAAGTTCGTCAAGGACTACGTGGCGAAGTTCGGCCACAACCCGTCCTACTTCGCGGTGCAGACCTACGACTCGCCCGGCCTGATCGTGAAGGGGTTGAAGGCGACCGGCGGCAAGACCGGCGACATGGCCGCGGTGGCGCGTGCGATCCGGAAGGGAACGATGGATTCGCCGCGCGGCTCGATCAAGTTCAACGTCAACGGAATGCTCATTCAGCCCTATTGGCGCATCAACGTCGTCAAGGGCGCCGACGGCAAGCCCGCGCTCAAGGGCGGCGAGCAGATCATGCTGAAGCCCGACGCCTACTGGGAGAAGTGCCCGGCCAACATGCGCATCTGACTTGCCCGGCGCGCGCGGAATCCCCGCGCGCGCCGGCGTTGTCGGACATCCGACGACCGGCGGCCGCATGCGTGCATCCGCAACCTTCTCGGCTTGACGCGCGCTTCGAAGGGCCGTTTGATATCGCGTGAGATCGTTCTCGCCACCGCGCGCGATCTCGTTTCGTGGGCGATGCAAATCGATCGTGCATGCGGCGGGCGACGCCGCGACAAGCACGCACGTCCAATCCAACGAGGGAACGCACCCCGACCGGCGCCGCACCGCGCGCGCCGGGCCTTTTGTCAGTTGAGGAGGACCGCAATGTTGAGGATCGTGCTGCTGGCCGGAACCGCGCTGGCGGCGGGCCTTTCGGCCGCATCGGCGCAGGAATTCAAGATCGGCTTCATCACCACGCTGTCCGGCCCCGGCGCCGGGCCCGGCACCGAGATGCAGAAGGGCTTTCAGGTGGGCATGAAGCACGAAGGCTGGTCGAAGGACGGCGACAAGCTCGCCGGCGTCGTGACGAAAGTGATCTACGGCGACGATCAGCAGAAGACCGATGCCGGCGTGCGCGAGGCCGAAAAGCTCCTCGACCAGGAGAAGGTGAACATCCTCGCCGGCATCGTCTGGTCCAACGTGGCCCTCGCCGTCTATCCGAAGGTGATCGCCAAGGGCATTCCCTATGTGATCACCAATGCCGGCGCCTCGCAGTTCGCCGGCGAGATGTGCAGCCCGCTGCTGACCTCCACCTCGTGGAACAACGATCAGGTGCCCGAGGCGCTCGGCCAGCGCATGAACCAGGACAAGATCGAATCGATCTACATGCTCGCGCCGAACTATCAGGCCGGCAAGGACATGATCGCCGGCGTGAAGCGCACGCTCAAGGGCCCGAAGATCGTGGGAGAAGACTACTTCAAGCTCGGCGAGACCGACCACCAGGCGAGCATCTCGAAGGCGCGCGCGTCGGGCGCCAAGGCGGTGTTCATCTTCGCGCCGGGCGGCATGGGCGTGGCGTTCTTCAAGAACTGGCAGGCCGCGGGCGCGGGCAAGGACATCAAGCTCTACACCGTGTTCACGGTGGACTGGTCCACGCTGCCCGCGATCGGCGACGCCGCAATCGGCACGTATCACACGATGTATTGGAACGTCGACATCGACAACGCGACGAACAAGGCATTCGTCAAGGACTTCGTCGCCGCCAATGGCCGCAATCCCTCGCACTACGCGGCCCAGGCTTACGACGGCGCGCGCATCATCGCGGCCGGCTTGAAGGCCACCGGCGGCAAGTTCGCCGACGGCGCGGCGCTGGCCAAGGCAATCCGCAAGGCGAATTTCGATTCTGCGCGCGGCCCGTTCACCTACAACGTGAACGGTATGCCGATTCAGAACTTCTATCTGCGCGAGGTCGTGAAGGGCGCGGACGGCAAGGCCGCGATCGTGACGCGCGGCGCGATCTTCCAAAACCACAAGGACGCGTACTGGGAAAAGTGCCCGGCCGATAAGCGCTTGTAACTCGGTAACCGGAGTGTAAAAGACAGGCGCGGGGGCACCCAATGGGGTGTCCCCGCCGCTATTCGGGGGGATCCTCGTCGAGGGTCCTGGAGGAGGGAGCGGGCCCCAAATGGGTCAGCTGATTTTTGAAACCGTCCTGAACGGAGTTCAGTTCGGGGTCTTCCTGTTTCTGATCGCCGCCGGGCTCACGCTCGTGTTCGGCATCATGAACATGGTGAACCTCGCGCACGGCTCGCTGTTCATGATGGGAGCCTATATCGGCTCCTACGTCTTCCAGCAGACCGACAGCTTCGCGCTGGCGATCGTCGTCGCGATTCCGTTCTCGCTGCTGCTCGGCATCCTGCTTGAGTTCCTCGCACTGCGCACGCTCTATGCGCGCGACCATCTCGATCAGGTGCTGGCCACCTTCGGCTTCATCCTGTTCTTCAATCAGCTCGTCCTGCGCGTCTTCGGCGCGACGAGCCAGGAGTTCCGCCTGCCCGACGCGATCAATTTCCCGATGCCGTTGCTCGGATTCACGTATCCATCGTATCGCCTGATCGTGATCGTCGTCGGCCTGGCCGTGGCGCTCGGACTCTATCTCGTCATCGCCAAGACGCGCATGGGCATGCTGATCCGCGCCGGCGCCAGCAATCGGCCGATGGTGGGCGCGCTCGGGGTCAACATCCGCATGCTGTTCACGCTCATCTTCGGCATCGGCGCGGCGCTCGCGGGCCTCGCCGGCGTGATGATCGGGCCGATCGAATCGGTCGAATCGGGCATGGGCGAGAGCAAGCTGATCCTCGCCTTCGTCGTGATCGTGATCGGCGGCATCGGATCGATCCGGGGCGCCTTCATCGCTTCGATCATCGTCGGCCTCGTCGAGGTGATCGGGCGCGTGTTCATGAAAGACATCCTGCGCATGTTCCTGCCCGAGGAATTCGCGCAGACGGCCGGACCGGCGCTCGCCTCGATGAGCATCTACATCCTGATGGCCGCCGTGCTCTACTTCCGCCCGCAAGGGCTCTTCCCGGCGCGCACGGGCTGACGCGATGGCCGGTGCCAACGTCACCCGTATTCCGGAGCTGCGCGCCTCGCTCGGCGATCCGCGCTTCGTTCTGATCGCGCTCGGCGCGGTCGTCCTCGCGCTGTTCCCGTACTTCGGCTACATCTGGGGCGAGACCTATCTCGTCTCGCTCGTGGCGAAGATGCTGATCTTCGCGATCGCCGCCGTCTCGCTCGATCTCCTCCTCGGCTATGGCGGCATGGTGAGCTTCGGCCACGCCGCCTATATCGGCCTCGGCGCCTACGGCGTGGCCGTGTTCTCGAAATACGGCATCGACAACGGCTATCTGCAGCTCGTCTGCGCCATCGCCGGATCGGCCATCATCGCGCTGTTCATCGGCGCGATTTCGCTGCGCACCAGCGGCGTCTATTTCATCATGATCACGCTGGCCTTCACGCAGATGCTCTACTACCTCGGCATCAGCCTGGAGCCGTTCGGCGGCGACGACGGCATGAACACGAAGCGCAGCGACTTCAGCCTGAAGGCGCTCGGCCTCGACTTCACGCTCAACGACAACCTCTTCGTCTGCGAGAAGCGCACGAACGCGAACTGCAAGGTCGACGACCGCGACGGCGCCGCGATCTACTATGCCTCCTACATCGCTCTGATCGCCGCGGTGTGGTTCTGCCGCCGCCTCGTCTCCTCGCGCTTCGGCATGGCCATCCGCGGCGCGATGTCGAATCCCGTGCGCATGGCCGCGATCGGGTTCCCGATCTACCGCTACCGCCTCACCGCGTTCGTGCTCGCCGGCTGCATCTGCGGGGTGGCTGGCTTCCTGTTCGCCAACCACCAGCAGTTCCTCTCGCCCGTCTACATGAACTGGCTGCGCTCGGGCGAGATCATGATCATGGTGATCCTGGGCGGCATGGGCACGATCTACGGCGCCGCCATCGGCGCGATCGGCCTGCTCACGCTCGAGGAAATCCTCGAAGGCTATGTCGGCAAGGACTACTGGCAGATGGTGCTGGGCCCGATGCTGGTGCTGCTGGTGCTGTTCGCAAACCGCGGCATCTACAGCCTCATCCCGCACCGGATGAGCGGCGTTCCGATGTTCGTCGTGCGCATCGCCGTCGTCATCGCGGCCGTGATCGGCTTCGTCTGGCTGATGTCGAAGACGTCGCCGATCCTCAAGATCGCGGGCAACATTCCGCACCTGCCGCTCTACGTGATCTTCGGCAGCATCCTTGTGGCACTTGGGCTGCGCTTCTGGCAGGAAAGCCGCGCGCGCCATGGCTGAGACCGTTCTCTCCATCGAGCGCCTCGTGAAGCGCTTCGGCGGCCTGACGGCGACCAACGACCTCTCGCTGGCCGTCGAGAAGGGCGAACTGCATGCCGTGATCGGCCCCAACGGCGCCGGCAAGACGACGCTGATCGCGCAGCTCTCCGGCCTGCTCACGCCCGATTCGGGCCGCATCGTCTTCAACGGCCAGGACGTGACGGCGCTGCCGGCGCACCGGCGCTCGGCGCTGGGCCTCGCGCGCTCGTTCCAGGTGACGAGCATCTTCCTGAACTTCACCGCCGAAGACAACGTGGCGCTGGCCGTGCAGGCGCATGCGGGGCACTCGTTCCGCTTCCTCAGGTCCGCGCGCGCCGAGTCCGCATTGCGCGAGCCGGCGAAGAAGGCGCTGGAGCGCGTGGGCCTCGCGCACCGCGCCGAAATCGTCGCCGCCGATCTCTCGCACGGCGAGCAGCGCCAGCTCGAGATCGCGATGGCGATCGCGACGAACCCCACCGTGCTGTTGCTCGACGAGCCGATGGCCGGCATGGGCCCCGAGGAATCAACGCGCATGATCGACGTGCTGCGCGGCTTCAAGGGCACGCACTCGCTGCTTCTGATCGAGCACGACATGGACGCGGTGTTCCAGCTCGCGGACCGCATCACCGTGCTCGTCTACGGTCAGGCCATCGCCACCGGCACGCCCGACGAGATCCGCAAGAACCCGGAAGTGCGGCGCGCCTATCTCGGGGACGAGGCATGAAGTCGCTGCTCGAGATCAGCGAGATCAAGACCTATTACGGCCAAAGCCAGGTGCTGTTCGGCATGGCGCTGGCCGTGAACGCCGGCGAGGTCGTCACGCTCATGGGCCGCAACGGCATGGGCAAGACGACGACGATCCGCTCGGTGATGGGCCTGACGCCGGCGCGCGAGGGCCGCATCTTCTTCGACGGCCGCGAAATCCACGAGCTGCCCTCGTACGCCGTCGCACGCCTCGGGCTCGGTCTCGTGCCCGAGGGCCGCCAGATCTTCCCGAACCTCACGGTCGAGGAGAATCTCGTCGCGACCGCGCACAACCGCGCCGGGGCCAAGACGCCGTGGACGCTCCAGCGCATCTACGAGCTCTTTCCCGGCATCGCCGCGCGGCGCACGAACATGGGCAATCAGCTTTCGGGCGGCGAGCAGCAGATGCTCGCGGTCGGCCGCGCATTGATGACCAATCCGCGCCTGCTGATCCTCGACGAAGCGACCGAGGGCCTCGCGCCGCTGATCCGCCAGGAAATCTGGAACACGCTCGAAAAGTTGAAGGCCGCCGGCCAGTCGATCCTCGTCGTCGACAAGAACGTCGACGCGCTCGCCCGCATCGCCGACCGCCACTACATCATCGAGAAGGGCAAGGTCGTCTGGACCGGTTCCTCGCCGCAATTGCTGGCGGACAAGGAATTGCAGCACCGGTACCTGGGCGTGTAGTGCAATGCCCCTACGCTTTCTGCGCCGATTCCCACTGCCCGCGAAGTGGCGCTAGGATGCGCACATGAACCCCTCCGCCCTCTCCTATTCCCACGGCACCGCCGACCGCCCGCTGATCGGCGAGACCGTCGGCGCGCTGCTCGACCGCGTCGTGGCGCAGCATGGCAATCGGCCGGCGCTGATCGTGCGCCACCAGAACGTCCGCTGGAGCTATGCCGAGTTCGCGCGCCGCGCCGAGGCGCTGGCGGCGGGCCTGCTGGCGCTCGGCCTCGAGCCCGGCGACCGTATCGGCATCTGGGCGCCGAATTGTGCCGAATGGGTGCTGACGCAGTTCGCGACCGCCAAGGCGGGGCTTATCCTCGTCAACATCAACCCGGCCTATCGCCGCGCCGAGCTCGAATACGCGCTCAACAAGGTGGCGTGCAAGGCGCTGATCCTGGCGCCCGCGCTCAAGACCAGCGACTACCTCGCGATCCTCGGCGATCTCGCGCCCGAGCTGAAATCCGCCGCGCCGGGTGCGCTCGCGGCCAAGGCGTTGCCGCATCTCCGCCTCGTCGTGCGCCTCGGCGCCGAGAAGACGCCGGGCATGATGAATTTCGACGAGATTTCCGCGCGCGGCGGCGCCGCCGAGAAGCAGCGCCTCGCCGAGCTTGCCGAAAAACTGCAATTCGACGACCCGATCAACATCCAGTTCACCTCGGGCACGACCGGCTTCCCCAAGGGCGCGACTCTCACGCACCACAACATCGTCAACAACGGCTACTTCATCGGCGAGGCGATGCGCCTCACGCCGGAAGACAAGCTCTGCATCCCGGTGCCGCTCTATCACTGCTTCGGCATGGTGCTGGGCAATCTCGCCTGCGTCACGCACGGATCGGCGATGGTGTATCCGGCCGAGGCGTTCGACCCGGTTTCGGCGCTCGAGGCCGTGGCGGCCGAGAAATGCACGGCCCTCCACGGCGTGCCGACGATGTTCATCGCCGAGCTCGACCACCCGCGCTTCGCCGAATACGACCTTTCTTCGCTGCGCACCGGCATCATGGCGGGCTCGCCCTGCCCGATCGAGGTGATGAAGCGCGTCGTCGACCGCATGAACATGCGCGAGGTGACGATCGCCTACGGCATGACCGAGACCTCGCCGGTCTCCACGCAGAGCTCCACCGACGATCCGCTCGAAAAGCGCGTCTCGACCGTGGGCCGCGTGCAGCCGCACATCGAGGTGAAACTGATCGACACGGAGGGCCGCATCGTGCCGCGCGGCATGCCCGGCGAGCTCTGCACGCGCGGGTATTCGGTGATGCGCGGTTATTGGGCCGACGAAGAGAAGACGAAGGACGCGATCGATCCCGGCGGCTGGATGCACACCGGCGACCTCGCGACGATGGATGCGGAGGGCTACGTCAACATCGTCGGGCGCCTGAAAGACATGGTGATCCGCGGCGGCGAGAACGTATATCCGCGCGAGATCGAGGAATTCCTTTACCGGCACCCGAAGGTGCAGGACGTGCAGGTGATCGGCGTGCCCGACAAGAAATACGGCGAGGAAGTGTGCGCCTGGGTGAAGCTGCGCCCCGGCGTGACCGCGACCGAGGACGAGATCCGCGATTTCTGCAAGGGTCAGATCGCCCACTACAAGATCCCGCGCTACATCCGCTTCGTCGACGGCTTCCCGATGACCGTCACCGGCAAGGTGCAGAAATTCGCGATGCGCGAGGAGACGATGAAGGTGCTGGGGCTAAAGGCGGAGAAGACAGCCTAGCGGCGGATATCCCTCCAAGGGATTCCCGCCTTCGTGCTAGGCTAAGCGCTCTTCGGCGGCGGTGGTTCCAGCGATGTCGATCCGGGACCGGCTACGCACGGCGCGCATTGCGTGGCCCTTGATCAGGCGCGCCATACTGAGCGGCCAGCTGTTCAGGCCGCGCGCCGAGCTTACGCCGCCCGACCCCGACATTCTGTGCGAGTACGGGGTCAAGATCCCGATCGCGGATGGCGTCGTACTGACCGCGAACGTGTTTCGCTCCCGCACGGCCCAAACAGCCGGCGAGCGCGTGCCTGTCGTCATGTGCGCCCACCCCTACGACAATCGACTGATCCCGGCGCTCGGCAAAACGCCGTTTCGCGGGCCTCCGCCGCACTATCGGATCATTCCACAGGCGGGCAGGCCCAAATTCTCGACGCTGACGAGCTGGGAATCGCCCGATCCGAATTTTTGGGTTCCGGCCGGCTATGCGGTGGTCAATCTCAATCTGCCAGGCTTCGCGAACAGCTCGGGTCCACCAACCGTTTTCACCGATCGGCAAGCCAAGAGCTACTACGAGGCGATCGAGTGGATCGCGCGGCAGAGTTGGTGCACGGGTCGCGTTGGTCTGAGCGGCGTCAGCTACCTTGCGATTTCGCAATACCATGTCGCGGCCTGCCAGCATTACGGCGGCCCGCCGCCCGCGTTGCGCTGTATCTCGCCCTGGGAGGGGATGGCGGACGTGTATCGCGAAATCGCGTGCGCCGGCGGACTCGAGGACCGCGGCTTTGCATATTTCTGGTGGATGATCGACATGGCGCCGTCGCTCGCCGGCACGCCGGCCGATTTCATCGAGCACAACGGAAGTCTCCCCACCGAATTCTTGAAGCTGCATCCGCTCTATGACGAATTCTGGCGCGAGAAGGCGCCGAAGCTCGACGAGATCGACCTTCCGATGCTCGTCTGCGCGTCATTTTCGGACCACGGATTGCACACCGTGGGTTCCTTCCGCGCCTTCGTGAAGTGCAAATCCCCGCATAAATGGCTGTACACGCATCGCGACGGAAAATGGGACGCCTACTATTCGCCCGAGGTTCAGCAGATCACGAAAGCGTTCATGGACTGCTTCCTCAAGGACGACACGGCGAGCGGATTCCTGAACCGCGCGCCGGTCCGCCTTGAGGTCCGCTCGAGCCTCGATGTGGTCCACGCGGTTCGCGACGAGACGGCTTGGCCACCCGAGCGGACCGAATACACGAAGCTGTTCCTCGTCGCCGAGCCTCCGAGGCTGGACCGGCACCCAACACCGTCGCAGCGCTCCATTGAGTATGCAGGCCGGAGCGGGCGAGCCACTTTCGCCATTCCCTTCGACGAAGACACCGAACTCACCGGCCACATGAAACTACGCCTCTGGGTGGAGGCGAAGGCGGCGCCCGGCGATCCGTCGCCGCCGCCCGACGACATGGCCATCTTCGTGGCGGCGAACAAGCTGGACCGCGGCGGCAAGTCTGTGCGCTTTCGCGGCTCGGTCGGCAACGAAAACGACATGGTCACGCGCGGCTACTGCCGCGTTTCAAGGCGCGAACTGGACGCCGCTGAATCGACGGAATACCAGCCGGTGCTCGCGGGAACGAGCCATCTTCCGCTCGCGCCCGGCGAGATCGTTCCGGTGGATATCGAGCTCTATCCCAGCAGCACCTTCTTCGCCGCCGGCGAATCGCTCGAGCTGATCGTTTCCGCGCGCGCGATCATCCGCTCACCGCCCTACGAGAAGGATGCGAGCTTCAACCGCGGCATCCACGTCGTGCATTGCGGCGGGAGCCACGATTCGCACTTGCTCGTCCCGATCATCCCGACGCGGGACCGCGCCGCTACGCCGGCACCTTCAGCCGCCCCTTGATGATCTTCCGTGTCGGCGTCATCGGCATTTCGGGGATGATGACGAGGCGCTCGGGCAGCTTGATCTTGGCGATGCCCTTGCCGAGCAGATAGGCGCAGAGCTCTTCGAGCTTCGGCGCGGGCGCGCCGGGGCGTAGCGTCGCGAACGCGCAGGCGCGCTCGCCCAGCACCGGGTCGGGCATCGGCACGATGGCCGATTGCAGGATCGCCGGATGCGCGTCGAGCAGGTCTTCCACGTCGCGCGGATTGAACTTCACGCTGCCGCGATTGATGATGTCCTTGCTGCGGCCCGTGATCGCGACGTTCCCGGCCGCGTCCGCCGTCGCGAGATCGCCGGTCCGATACCAGCCGTCGGCGGTAAAGCCCGCTTCGTTGGCTGCCGCATTGTTGAAGAAGCCGGGGAACAGGAGGCAGCCGCGCACCTGCAGCTCGCCCTCTTCGCCCGGCGGACACGGGCGGCCGTCGAGATCGGCGACGCGGATCTCGGTGCCGGGGCTGGCGCGGCCCGCGCTCGTGGCGGCGATGTCGAGCGGATCGCCGGGGCGCGTGTAGAGCGCGCCCTGCGTTTCGGTCATGCCCCAGAGCTGCGTCACCGCGCAGTTCGGCACCTGCGCCGCCGTCCAGCGCACGAGATCGGGCGGGCAGGCGCTGCCCGACATGATCATCATCTTGAGCGACGAGAAATCGTGCTTCGCGACGAGATCCTGCGCGCGCAGCGCCGCGAAATGCGCGGGCGCCGTCCACAGCGCAGTCGGCCTGTCGCGCGCCACGGTGGCGGCGAGATCGGCCGGCGTGAACACCGGCAGCAGCACCATCGCCGCGCCCACGGCCATCGCGACGTGCACGCTGTAGAGCCCGAACAGATGCGTGAGCGGTGCCGCCGAGAGCACGCGGTCCGCGGCCGTGATCTCGTGCTCGGGCGCGCCGAGCCGGGCATTGGAGAGGATCGTGTGGTAGGTGTGCGGCACGCCCTTCGGCGCCGCCGTCGTGCCCGAGGTGTAGAGGAGCAGGAACGGATCGGCCGCAACCGGCGGATCGACGGCCTCGGGGTCGAGCGGCGGCGACTGCTCGATCATCTCGCCCAGCGCAAAAGCGCCCTGCACTTTCGGCCCGTGCGCGATCACGGCCTTGAGGTGCGGCAGCCGCGCGCGCATCGCCAGCACGGCGTCGGCCGGGCGAAAGTCCTTGGTCTCGGCGAGAACGATCGCCGCCGTCGCCTTGTTGTGCGCGAGCAGCGTCTCGATTTCAGCCGCGCGATACGGCATGTGCAGGGTCGAAAGCACGGCCCCGAGCCGGCAGATCGCGAAATAGGCGATCAGCAGCTCGGGAACATTGGGAAGCTGGACTGCGACGACGTCGCCCTTCGCGACGCCGGCCCGATGCAGCGCGCCCGCGAGCCGCGCCACCTTGTCCGCGAGTTGCGCCCAGCTCAGCACCGTGGCGCCGTGAACGATCGCCGGCGCGTCCGGGCGCTCGGCGGCGTGGCGCGCGAGCCATTTCGAGATCGTGTCGTCGCGCCACCAGCCGCGCCGCACATATTCGCGCGCGCGCTCGGGATCGAAGCGGACGGAGGCGCGCAACGCCAGCGCGGCCTCGCCGTATTTGAAATGGTTGAGATCGGGCGTGAAGCGCTCGGCGCGGAAGCGCTTGCCGCCGCCCAGTTCGAGCAGGCGCGAATGATGGCCGGTGCGGAAGCGGCGCCGCTCCATCACCGTCCGGATGAACAGCACCTGGTTGCGCGTGAGGCCGAGGCGGTCGCCGATCTGCTGATCGGTGAGGCCCATATCTTCCTTCTGGCGCTCGATCTCGGTCCAGTCGAGCTTGCGGACCGGATCGCCGGTCCGTTCCTGGTAGTTGTGGCTCATACGGAACACGAGATCGCCGAAGGTGGCGATCAATTCCTCCGTCACGCCGATCTGGTCTCTCGTCAGTCCGCGGGCCATGCCCTACTCCGCCGCCTTCTTTTCGGCAGCCGCGCGCAGCGCTTCGCCGCGCAGCAGGGGATCGGCGAGCGGCGCCTTCGTCGCGATCGGGCAGGCGCGCATGCACTCGAAGCATTGCGCGAACCAGCCGCCCGAGCCGGCCGAGACCTTGTACCACAGCATCTTGTTGTCGGGGTCGAACAGCGCATCCTCGCGCTCCGCCTCGCTCTCGGCGCGGATCGCATCGACGATTCGCGTCGGGACCGTTTCGTATTGCTGCGACATCTCCGAGCAGGCGGCCATGTCGTAGCGCATGATCTTCTGCTTGCCGTCCTCGCCCACCTCGCCGTCGAGGCACTGCACCGGGCAGAACTTCATGCACGGCGTGCGCCCGATCGAGCGGTACATGCTCACGCAGGACGGCGCCGGGCATGGATTGTCGTCCATCGGCTTGTCCGGCTCGAGCTCGAGCTCGGTGAAGATCGAGGCGAAATACATGTAGCCGAATTCCGGATGCAGCAGGATGTCGCCGGCCAGCGAGCGCGCGCCGATCCCCGCCAGCTCCGCGTGCAGCTTCAGCGACTGCAGCGGCACGCGCGGGCCGCCGTCGGGATCCATGTCGGGCGGGCAGTAGATCGAGCGGAAGCCGAATTTCTGCTCGATCATGTAGGCGAGGCCGTAAGCGATCTTGTAGGCGCGCGTCTCGGTGGAGCCGAAATAGCCGAGCGCCTTCGAGGGCACGGACCAGGCGCCTTGCGTCTGTCCGCCGACGCCCAGCGAGATCACGGATTTCACGCGCGGCATGAGGTCTTTCGGCCGGTGGCCCGCCGGCGCGATGCGTTCGATCGCGGCGAGATCGGCGATGCCGGCCGCGAGCGCGCCTTTCTTGAGGCAGTATTCGAGGATCGCCTTCTTGGCGGCGGCCGGATCGACGGCGCGTGGCTTCTTCATCGCACTTGCTCCCTGGCCGCGACCAAGCGCGGCCGGCCGGTTCCCCGGCACCCCACGCGGAGGCTAGGCGGCGGCCTCTGGCGTGTCGATAGGTTTCAGTCCAGATTTCCTTCGTAATCGTCCAGACCGGGACGCCCATGGATGTCCTCGACAGCCTGCTCGATGTGATGCGCCCGCGCGGCGTGGTGCTCGGCCGCAGCCTGCAGCGCGCGCCGTGGGGCATCTCGTTCCCGGCCTCGCCGCTCGTCTATTTCGACTTTGTGCTCGCCGGGGATTGTTGGCTGCGCGCCGGTAGCGAACGTATCCGCATCAAGGCCGGCGAGTTCGTGCTCGTGCTCGATCACACGCCGCACGAGCTCGGCTCCGCGCCGGATACGCGCGCGGTGCCGATCGCGCGCATCATTCCGCGCCTGCGCCAGCAATGGCACCGGCCGCCGCGCCTGCCGGCACCCAAGGGCAGCGCGCTGGTGCTCTACGGCACCTATCATTTCGAGGCGACGCTACTTTCGGCGCTACGCGGCCTCCCGCGCGTCATCCATGTGAGCGCGGCCGATATCGGCGGCCACGCGCAGCTCATGGCGCTGACCGGCGCGCTCGCCCAGGAGCTCGACCGTCCCGGCGCCGGCAGCCAGGCGGTAATCGACCGGCTCATCGACCTGATGCTCGTCTATGCGCTGCGCACCTGCCTGAAGCGCCCCGACGCGGCCAATGTCGCCTGGGTCGCGGCGTTGCGCGATCCGGCACTGGGCCGTGCGATCGAGGCGATCCACACGGCGCCCGCGCGCGACTGGACGGTGGCGAAGCTCGCGCGCGAGACGGGCCGCTCGCGCTCCGCCTTCGCCGCGGCCTTCGCCGCCACGCTCGGCCAATCGCCGCTAACCTATCTCACGCGCTGGCGCATGACGGTGGCCTCGAGCCTGCTGCGCGAAACGCGGATGCCCATCGCGGCCGTGGCGCAGCGCGTCGGCTATCGAAATCCTTATGCTTTCGCCACCGCGTTCCGCCGCGTCACCGGCGCCTCGCCCGGCGCCGAACGGCGCCGCGGGCGCGCGATGGATCACGATTCCGCATAGTTCTTGCGCAGCTCGTTCTTCAGCACCTTGCCCATCGCGCTTCTCGGCAGTTTATCGACGAACGCGAAGCGGCGCGGGATCTTGTAGCCGCCGAGCGATTGGCGGCAGTGCAGTGTGATCTGTTCTTCGGTCGGCGCCGCCCCCGGCCTCGGAATGATCACAGCCATGATCGTCTCGCCGAGCTTCGCGTCTGGCACGCCGATGATGACGGCTTCGGCCACGTCCGGGTGGCGATGCAGCACCGCTTCGACCTCGGACGAATAGACGTTCTCGCCGCCGGTGATGACCAGGTCCTTCAGGCGGTCGAGCAGGTAGACGTAGCCCTCCACGTCGATGCGCGCGACATCGCCGGTGTGCAGCCAGCCGTCGCGCAGCGCGGCCGCGGTCTCCTCGGGCCGGTTCCAGTAGCCCTTCATGATGTTGGGCCCGCGCGCGAGCAATTCGCCGCTTTCGCCCGGCTTCGCCTCGCTGCCGTCGGACCGGACGATCCTGATCTCGTTGAGCACGTTGGGCTTGCCGACCGAGGAGAGCGGCCCGGCGCGGTCGCCGGTGACGATCGCCTTCTGGATCGCGGCGCGGAAGTCCTGCGGGTCGAAAACGGTGAGGTCGGGCGCCGTTTCGGTGAGGCCGTAGCTGTTCGAGAAATTCACGTCCGGAAACGCCTTCGCCACGCGCTCGATCCATTCGATCGCCATCGGGGCCGCGCCGTAGATCAGCGTCCTGAGGCTCGAGAGATCGTACTTGCCGAAATCGGGATGCGAAACAGTCGCGATCAGCATCGTCGGCACGGTGACGACGGCGCCGACGCGGAACTGCCGGATCGCGTCGAGGAAGGCGGGCGGCGAGAAGGCCGGCAGAAAGCACTGCGCCGCCCCCTGCAACAACCAGCCCATCGAGAGCAGATCGGCCGAATGGAACATCGGCGCCGCGTGGAGATAGGTCTGCTCGCGCCGCGCGCCGATCGCGAGGCCGAAGGCCATGCCGTTCGAAACGATGTTCTCGTGCGTGAGGCGCACGCCCTTGCTGCGGCCGGTCGTGCCGCCGGTATAGATCAGCATCGCGTCGTCATCGGGCGCCGGATCGGCCGGCGGCGGCGGGGCGGCGCGCGCGATCATCTCCTCATAGGCGCCGAGGCTGGGGCCGGCGATATCGCCGATGACCGTCGCCTTGCTTTTCCACCCCTTCATCGCCTCGTGGTCGAGCACGGATTGGAAGTGGTTTTCGACGAGCAGCGCGGTCGCGCCCGAATCGTCGAGCGTCATCGCGATCTCGGGCGGCGCGAGGCGCCAGTTGATCGGCACCGGCACCGCGCCGAGCCAGAAGCCTGCCCAATTCAGCTCCTCGAAGCGGAAGCCGTTGCGCGCCAGTACAGCGAAGCGCGCGCCGGCATCGACGCCAAGCGTCTGCAGTGCGCCAGCCGCGCGCGCGACGCGCTCGCCGAACTCGGTCCAGGAATATGCTCTCGCCACATCGAGCATGGCCGGACGCGGGCCATTGTGGCGGATCACCGCGCGCAACGCGCGGACCAGGTTCACATGCACGCCCGCCCCCTTCGCCGGCGGGTCAGCGCGTGCGGAACCGGCGCCAGAACTCGCCGGGTTTCATGCGCTTGCCGAAGCCGAGCGCCACATCGAGCCTGAGCGCCGCGCGCTTCAGCGGCGACGCCGCCAGCCGCTGCCAGAAGCGATAGTAGAGCCGGCTCCACCAGCGCGAAACGTCCTTGTTGTAGGGGCAGACGCGCATGCAGATGCCGCATTCGGTGCCCTGGTTCGCCCAGAACTTGAAGCAACGCTCGGGATCCACCTGCCATTTGCGGACGCCCTTCATCTGCGACTGTGTCGGCACCACGTCGGTGGGCGCCTCGTGCGAGATTGCCTTGGGCGGGCAGGAATCGGCGCAGCGGCGGCATGTCGTGTCGCAGAATTCGCGCACGCCGAAGCGCTTCGGCTTGTCGTGCGCGAGCGGCAGATCGGTGTAGATGCGGCCGATGCGCACGCGCGGGCCGAAATCCTTGGTGATCAGCAGACCGTTGCGGCCGTATTCGCCGAGGCCCGCCTGGATGGCATAGGGGATGGCCTGGCTCGTATCGTTGACCGAGGCGATCGCGCGATAGCCGAGATTGAGGATGTAGGTCGCGATGCTCTGCACGAGCTCGCAATCCTTGGAATAGCCGTGCCCCACCGCGATTCCGGCCGTGGCCGAGGGGTAGCACTTCACCGCCTCGTAGTGCATCGCGGTGACGATGACGATGACATTGGGCAGGTCGTCCGGGAACTTGTAGGACTTCTGAGTCAGCGTCTTGATCGAGAAATTGTCGGTGAAGTGCCAGCGCGGATCGTAGGCCGTGACCCCGACATCGTCGGCGCCGAACAGGCGCGAGACGCGCTTGATCTCCTCGCTCATCGCGGCGGCATCGGGCACCTCGATCTTCTGCGGGTTCGGCGCTGAATAGGGCCGGATGTAGTCGCCGAACGCATCCACGCGGTCCTGGTCGAGGCTCCGCTGGATCACGAGATTGGTGCCCATCCAGCCGGCATTGCGGAGCGCGAAATCCTTGATTCCGTAGCCCTCGGATTTCTTCACGCCGAGGCCGGGCAGGAACATGCCCTTGAACCAGTCGATCGCCTTCTTCGAGCGCACGCGCTCGTCCCATTGCGCGCGCGAATAAATGTCGTTGCATTGGTTGAAGCGCTCGAACGTGTCGAGCACTTCGAAGCCGCATTCGGCATCGATGGGCCGCCGCACGTCGCCCTTGAGGCGGAACGGGCCTTCCGTGACGGGCTGCTTTTCGACGGTCAGGCGATTCGGCGCCGGTGCGGCCATTCTCGAGTCCTCCTTACGCCGCCAATGCGCGGCGCCCGGAATTATTTTAACGATCGTTCAATATATGACAAGGCCGTGCTGTCGCTCGCTTCGCGCCGCGCGACCGCTATTATCCGCCCATGACCGACACCGTTCGCCCCAAGCGCGGGCGCCCTTCGACGCGGCACGCGCGCCGGCGCGACGAAATGCTGAAGACAGCCGCCGGAGTATTCGCCGAGCGCGGCTTCCATGGCGCCAGCATGCGCGACATCGCGGCGCGGCTCGGCGTGCGCCAGGCCGCGATCTACTATTATTTCCCGTCGAAGACCGCGATCCTCGAGGCGATCTGCCGTGAAGGCATCACCGCGTTCGTCGAGCGGCTCGGCACCATCTCCGCGGCGGCGCTGCCGAGCGAGGAGAAGCTGAAGCGCGCGATCCGCGCGCACCTCGAGCCGCTGCTGGAGCAACGCTTCTACGTCCACGCCTTTCTCTATCAGCGCCGCGAGCTGCCGAAATCGGTGCGCCGGCCTCTCGATGCGCAGGCCCACGCCTACGAGGCGCTGTGGCGCGCGCTCATCGAGGAAGGCCAGCGCAGCGGCGAGATCGCGAAAGACCTGGATCCTCAGCTGACGACGCTCGCGATTCTCGGCATGTGCAACACGGTCGCGCGCTGGTCGCGGCCCGCCGCCGAGTTCGGCCTCGACCGCGTCGCCGGCGAGTTCGCGCGGCTCGTCGCGCACGGACTTTTCGGCTCTGCCGGCGAGCGGCCGGCGCGGCGGCGGCATCCCGCGCGCCCATGAACGCCGTCGCGGAGCATCGACCCGCCGCGGCCATTCCGCCGCTCACGTCGCTGCGCTTTTTCGCGGCGATGCTCGTCGTCGTGTTTCACTACGAGCCCGAAAAGTTCGCCGCCCTGCCCGGCTTCTTCCAGAGCTGGCTCGAGACCGGCTACGAAGCGGTGACGTTCTTCTTCGTGCTCTCCGGCTTCATACTTGCCTTCGTCTATGCCGACACGGATTTCTCTCGCCGCGGCAGCTTGCGCAGCTTCCTCTTCGCGCGCATCGGGCGGCTCGCGCCCGCCTACTACGTCGCGTTGCTGATCGCGCTCCCGTACTATCTCGCGGAGGCCCGCAGCGAGGGTGATTTGCCGATCGGCCAGCTGGCCTTGCACATCGCGCTGGTCCTGACGGCGCTGCAGGCGTGGTGGCCGGATGCCGCCGTCGTCTGGAACCCCCCGGCCTGGTCGATGTCGGTGGAATGGTTCTTCTATCTGGCCTTCCCGTTGACTCTGGCCTTCGCGCGGCGCCTGCCCACAACGCTGCTGCTGCCGGGTTCGCTCATTCTCGTCACCGCCGTCGCCGCTTTCCGTCTCTGGGAATTGGGCCCTCTCGCCAACGAGGATCCGGAGGAGTGGGGGAACCTCGCCGCGTTCTTCCCGCTCTTGCACCTGCCGCAGTTCCTGTTCGGCATGGCGCTCGGGCGCATCTACTGCCTCGGGCCGAAGCCCTCGCCGCAGCTCGCGGCCGGCATGTTCGCGGCGGGCCTGATCGGCCTCATGGCGTTGTTTCTCGACCTCGACGATCTTCCCGGCCATATCCGTTCGAACGCCGTGCTCGTCATTTTCTTCGGCATGCTGATCTACGGCGCTTCGACCGCCGGACATTTCGCCTATCGCGCGCTATCGCCGGCGCCGCTCGTGTTCCTCGGCAATGCCAGCTACTCGATCTACGCGCTGCACGAACCGATCAAGATGTGGTGGGAGAAGTACGCGCCGGCGATTTTCGGCGCGAGCCGGCCGATCTGGCTCGATTTTCCGCTCTATGTCGGGCTCGTCATCCTGCTTGCCGCGCTCTGCTACCGCTATGTGGAGACGCCGCTGCGGCGGCGCATTCGCCGCCTGGGACAAAGCCGCACGACGGCCGCGCCGGCCGCGTGACCGGCGCGGCCTTCTTTCGCCGGAGGATCAGCCCGCCGCGGCCTTCAGAACCACGAACCGCGTGACGCCCTGGCGCGAGATCAGCAGCACCACCGGACGCTTGTCGGACTTGGCGGCATCGAGCTTCTTCGTAGCGTCGGCCGCGCGCGCGACGGCCTCGCTGCCGACCGCGACGATGACGTCTCCCGGCTGCAACCCCTGCTCGTCGGCGGGGCTGCCGGGCGCGACGCGCGCGATGAGGACACCCTCGACCGAGCTCGGAATGACGTAGTTCTCGCGCGAACGCGCATCGAGATCGCCGAGCGCGAAGCCGAACTGCGGCTGGCCGCCGCGCTCGTCGCGCGGCACCGGCGAGCGAGCGCTCTCGTCGCTCTTGAGCTGCTCGACCTTGACCGTGACGGCGGCTTCCTTCTTGTCGCGCCAGACCGTGAATTGCGCCTCGGTGCCGGGTTTGATCTCGGCGACGAAGCGCGCGAGGTCGCGCGACTGCTCGATCTGCCTTCCGTCGACGGCGAGCACGACCTCGCCCGGCTTCAGCCCGGCCTTGGCCGCCGGGCTGCCGTCCTGCACCTGCGCGATGAGCGCGCCGCGTGCACGATCGAGACCCATCGCCTTGGCGAGGTCTTCGGTCATCGGCTGGACGTAGACGCCGAGCCAGCCGCGATCGACCTTGCCGCCGGACTTCAGCTGCTCGAGCACCTTCGTCGCCATCGATGCGGGGATGGCGAAACCGATGCCGATATTGCCGCCGGTGGGCGAATAGATCGCGGTGTTGATGCCGATCACCTCGCCGGCCATGTTGAACAGCGGACCGCCCGAATTGCCGCGGTTGATCGGCGCGTCGATCTGCAGATAGTCGTCGTAGGGTCCGGAGCGAAGATCGCGATTGCGCGCGGACAGCACGCCGACGGTGACGGTGCCGCCGAGATTGAACGGATTGCCCACCGCCATCACCCAGTCGCCGACGCGAGTCTTGCTGGAATCGCCGAACGAGACGGCCGGCAGGTCGCCGCTGCCCTCGACCTTGAGCAGGGCGAGGTCGGTCGTGCGGTCGGCGCCCACGAGCTTCGCCTGGAGCTGACGGCCGTCGTGCAGCGTGACGATGATCTCGTCGGCGCCCGAGACAACGTGATTGTTGGTGGCGATATAGCCGGCCTTGTCGATGACGAAGCCGGATCCGAGCGCGCGCGACGGACGCTGCGCGCGATCCTGCTGCTGATCTCGGAAGCGGCGCAGCATGTCGCCGAACGGCGAATCCTCCGAGAATTGCGGCAGCGAGCGCGGCGACGTCTCACCCTTTTTGGTCGACGTTATGTTGACGACGGCGGGCAGTACCCTGTCGGCGAGATCGGCGAAACTTCCGGGAACGTCGCGGGCTATTGCCGCGGGCGGCGGAAACGCGAGGAAGGCGGTGAAGACGAGCGCTCCGGCCGTCGCAAGCGTGCGGCCGAAACCCCGCGGCGGCGCATGCGGCGCCGCGCTTTGGCAGATTGCGGACATGTGTCGGTCTCCGTTCAAACGGAGGGCGGCGGACGCGCCACCGCTCCGTCACCATTCAACGAACGAGGGCGCGCAATGCCGTCGCGGTCATTTGCGTCGCAGCAGATTTGCGGGTGCGCGGGCCGAGACGCGCCCAAAAAGGCTTGATAGTTTAGGCTTCAATATTTTAGACTTAAAATAAATCGGGCCAGGGCGGCAGGGTTCCGCCGGGAGAATTCGGGCATGCACATCGTCGTGATCGGAGGCGGACCGGGCGGGCTCTATTTCTCGATTCTGATCAAGAAGGCGCGTCCCAACGCGCGCGTGACCGTCTACGAGCGCAATCGGCCCGACGATACGTTCGGCTTCGGCGTCGTCTTCTCCGACGAGACGCTCGGGAACTTCCTCTCGCACGACCCCGAGAGCTACGACGCGATCACGCGCAGCTTCGCCTATTGGGACGATATCGACTTCCGCTGGAAGGGCGAGGTGATCCGCACCGGCGGCCACGGGTTCTGCGGCTGCGGGCGCGTCGAGCTGTTGAAGCTGCTGCACGCACGCGCCGCGCAGCTCGGCGTCGAGCTGAAGTTCCAGACCGAGATCGACGACATCGCCGCGCTCGCACGGTCCGCCGACCTCGTGGTCGGCGCCGACGGCATCAACAGCCGCGTGCGCGAGACCTACAAGGATATCTTCCGGCCCGAAATCGAGCTGCGGCGGAACAAGTTCATCTGGCTCGGCTCGACCAAGCCCTGCCCCGCCTTCACGTTCCATTTCACCGAGAACAGGCACGGCATTTGGGTGCTCGGCGAGTATCAATACAACGACCGCCTGGCGACCTGGATCATCGAGGCGCCCGAGGAGACCTGGGCGAACGCAAAGGGCGAGGTCGAGCACCTCTCGGAGCCCGAAATTCGCGCCTATATGGAAAATCTCTGGCGCGACTATCTCGGCCCGCACAAGCTCGTCACGAACAAGTCGATCTGGCGCAACTTCCCGACCGTGCGCTGCGAGCGCTGGCATCACGAAAACGTCGTGCTGATCGGCGACGCGCTGCATACCGCGCATTACTCGATCGGATCGGGCACGAAGCTTGCGATGGAAGACGCGATCGTGCTGGCGCAGGCGCTCGGCGAGGCGCCGACCGTGCCGGCCGCCCTCGCCCGCTTCGAGCAGCTCCGCCGCGAGGAAGTGGAGAAGACGCAGCACGCCGCCGACGTGTCGGTGATCTGGACCGAGAACCCGAACCGCTACCGCGACATGCCGCCGTGGCAGGCGACGTTCTCGATGCTGACGCGCTCGAAGCAGATCACCT
>CAYZSG010000061.1:0-4685 GCA_964481045.1 uncultured Candidatus Odyssella sp.
ACTCGGCCGGAACCAAGAAGCACTTGATTTCGACCACGAGAAGTATTCCCCCAATCTGAACCAAGCAGTCGATCTCTTCGTCGGACTCGTTGCGTCGCGAGATCGCATTCGCGGAACAGCTTGTATCCGTAAGAGTTGAGTTCCGCTCAAGGGCGTCTTTTATCTCATTGCGAACCCACGCCTCGTAGCGTTTCCCCCGTCGAGCGTCCAATTGGTCGTCCGAAAGGCCACCCCGCGCGAGCCAAAGTTCGATTCGTCGAATTGGCGACCCCACCTCGATCGGTGCCTGCAAGATTGCCAATCTCCCCTCTTGTGGAAGAGGCACTAGTGGCATCGACCAAACACCTCTCCGAAACAACTCCGATAGGTTGTTCGGATCGCAAGTAAAAAAATCCGTTACAGACTGAGCCTGAGCGGTGGATAGCGAGCAGCAACTTTCGAAAGCGGAAACGAGCTCCTCGCGCTTGGTGATGAGTGCATATTGCTCAACAGCCTTCTTGCTCTTGAAGCGAGCCCTGGGCAGGTCTTTCGCAGCCACGCTTGCGGCGTCGCGCAAGACCGCCCACGCTCGTTGAAGACAACGACATGTAAGTTTTGGATCCTTTAGGTTGGGCAAGGGGATATCTAACAGGAACTCGATGTAAGAGGTTTCTAAAGCGATTTCCTCCGCGCGGTGCCCCATCTGCCCTAAGTCGCGAGCCGAGGAGGCGCCAAAAATAAAACCTTTCTTCCGGCCCGGTCTCTTCTCCAGCCCAACAATTGTGAGTGGCAATGGCGGCGCAGATCTGATCCCTAATTCATGCGCTCTTCGGGCAGCGTCCATATCTATGAGCGAGTGCTGGGACATTAACGATTGATGTCGCCAGACCCAAAGTTCCCAGAGAATTGCTACTTCAACGTCGGCGGGTTCGAAGCTCAGACCGGCATCACCCGCTCGAAGCGCCCACCCTTCCCACAGAGCCTCCTGCCACAAATCTCGATAACCGCGTTCAATCGAGAGAATCGATCCAATTTTAACTGCTGTGGGGCCGAAGTCTCCTTCGGCGACCTTTTGCGCATCCGAAAGTTGAGAAGCGCGCTCGAGCCAATGGGGTAAAACATCGACCACATGAGTAACGATATCGTCTGGTCTGAATTTGTTTCCTGGTAGGCCGACATTTATCTCTGCATGTGCGAGGCTATCCAAGTGCGCGGCACCGGAACGAAATGCTTCTAGTCGTGCACGATCCAACTGCTTTTCCAGCGCTCGATACTCACGATTGGCGAAGGCAGCCGTCAAAGCAATCGCACTACTTCGATTTAGCCCCGCAAACAACTTAGCCTCATACTGGAATCTCAAGAGACCAATCTGAGCGCCAATCCAGAGCGCAGCCGCCGCCAAGTTGCGATCACGTCGGCACAATCCTTGCGAGCGGAAAACTGCGTCCCACTCTTCGGTCTTAAATGCACGCGCTGTTGGGTGCGGAAGGCCCGGCCGCTGACGTGTGACTCTTCGAAATACTTCCGTGTCCAGTTCCATGTCCCAATCCAGTCGATCTACGGCGCCAGTGTACACAGCCTAATGTGCGACGCAACTATTGATAATTGCACTTCAGCTGCAGGACGTGATAGGTTGGAGCCTCGAAATCGTTCTTGCGTCAACTCTGTTAGGATATCGGATGCTTCCACGCCGCGCTCCAATTCTCGCGATCACCGCACTCGCGCTCCTCGCCACCCCCGCCCCCCTCACTCGCGCCGTCGGCGCCGATCTCCCGCTCTTCGATGCGCACGTTCACTGGTCCGAGAATGCGCACGACGAGATTCCGCTCGAGCGGGCGCTCGCGATCCTCGACAAGTCCGGCGTGCGCATGGCGGCGGTGTCGAGCACGTCGGACGAGGCGACGGTGCGGATGTATCGCGCCGATCCGAAGCGCGTCGTGCCGATGCTGCGGCCGTATCGGACGCGGTCCGACATGGGCGGCTGGGCGAAGGATGCCAGCATCCCGCCCTATCTCGCCGAGCGGCTGAAGCTCGGCGTCCACAAGGGCATCGGCGAATTCCATCTCTACGGCGAAGACGCGGCCTCGCCGGTGATGAAGGAGATCGTGGCGATGGCGGTCGCGCGCAATCTCGTCCTGCACGCCCATTCCGATGCGCGCGCGGTCGAGATCCTGTTCCGCCACGATCCGCGCGCGCGCATCCTCTGGGCCCATGCCGGCTTCACCAACGCGGCCGCGGTGGGGGCGATGATGGCGCGCTATCCCAATCTCTGGGTCGAGACGGCGATCCGCCACGATATCGGGCCGGGCGGCGCGCTCGCCGAGGAGTGGAAGGCGGTGTTCCTCAAATATCCGGACCGCTGGCTCGTCGGCACCGACAGCTACGTCACGTCGCGCTGGCACCGCATGCCCGAGATCCACGCCGAGACGCGCGCCTGGCTGGCGAAGCTGCCGCGCGCGGTCGCCGAGAAAATGGCGTGGCGCAATGGCGTCAAGCTGTTCGGCGTCTCCGAAGACGCGTTCACCGGCCCGGCGCCGGCGAAGAAGGCGGAGTAGGGCGCGCGCGAACGGCGAATTTCGTACGTGCCGCGACGATCGTTGCATCACCCCCGAAGGGCCCGGCCGGGGCGGAGCGCGAAGGATCGGCGCGACGCCGGTTCTCCCGCCACCGATGCTTCCGCCTCCGGGCGCGGCGCTAATCTGCCTCGTCGGAGTCGATCTTCTCGAGGTCGAGCGTGGCGACCCCGACCACCGCGTAGGCTTCGGCCAGCGTGCGCACGACCAGCGTGCGATCGCCCGTCTCGGGCTGGTTCAGCTCATACATGCGGCTCAGGCCGAAGATCTCCGGCCTGGGCGCGACGAGGACGCGCTTCTCGCCGATGATGACGGGCCCGGCGCGCGCGAGCTCGGCGACGAAGCGCCCGGCCACGTTCGCCTCCGTCACGGCGGTGAAATCCACGATCGCGGGGCAATCTCCCTCGCGCTCGACAAAGGCCTTCACGGCCGCGCGCATGCGCTTGATGGACGGCTCGTCCATGGCCGCGCCAAAACGGATCACGATGACGCGCCGCGCGCGGTCGAAGAGAAGACGGAACGGCATCCCCGGTGCTCGCTGCTTCCGGGCATGATAGGCATCGCGGTCGCCACCGGCAATTGCGGCCTCGGATTCCGGCCGGCGAAAGCGCAACCCACGCGAAGCCGCGGAGGCGCGGAGCGCACGATGATCCGCACGCGCCGCCGAAAGTATCGTTTTCCCTTACTTCTGTTCTCTGCAGCGCCGCGTGCGTCCCGGTCGCTGAGCGCGGCCTGTGCCCCGCCAACGCAGGCCAGTATGATGGCGCCGGCCGTTGATGGGCATCCGATGGCGGGCGCGATGATGCGTCGGCGCGAAATACTGGCGGGCGGGGCGCTTCTGCTGGCGGCCCTGCCCGTGCGCGCCGAGCGCGGGCGGAAGTTCCGCATCGGCCGCCTCTCGCCGCTCTCGGCCGAGAGCGACCCGCCGATGGCCGCCGGCCTGCGCAAGGGTCTCGCCGAGCGCGGCTGGCGCGAGGGTGCCGACTACGAGCTCGTGTTCCGCTACGCGAACGGCGACGAGCGACAGCTTCCGCGCCTCGCCGCGGAGCTCGTGGCGCTTGGCGTCGACGTGATCGTCGCCGGCTCGAACGCCGGCGGGCTCGCCGCGAAATCCGCCACCGGCACGATTCCCATCGTGCTCGTTACGACCGGCGATCCGCTCGCCGCCGGAATCACGGGCAGCCTCGCGCGGCCGGGCGGAAACGTCACCGGCGTCACCACGCTGGGCCACGAGCTGAATGCAAAGCGCCTCGAGCTGCTCAAGGAATTCGTGCCGCGCTCGATCCATTGGGCGTTCCTGTTCGACCCGGCGCCGGACAACAGCAAGGCGCTCGTCGAGAGCGCGGAATCCGCGGCGCGGGCGCTCGGCGTCCGGCTCAGCGTGTTCGAGGCGGATGTCGGGCACGGCGTCGCGCCGGTGTTCGAGCGGCTCGCCGCCGCACGGGTCGATGCGCTGATCGTGCCGCCCAGCGCTTTCTTCATCGACCAGCGCCGAAACATCGTCGCGCTGGCGGCGCGTGCCCGCCTTCCGGCGGTCTACTTTGATCGCCGCTTCGTCGATGCGGGCGGCTTCCTGTTCTATGGCGCGGGCCTCGCCGCGATGTACCGGCATGCCGCCGGCCATGTCGACAAGATCCTGCGCGGCGCCAAGCCGGGCGAACTGCCGTTCGAGCAGCCCACCACCTTCGAGCTCGTCATCAATCTCAAGGCGGCGAAGGCGCTCGGCCTCGCGGTGCCCGAAGCGCTGCTGCTGCGCGCCGACGAAGTGATCGAATAGAGGGGGTCAGACCCCTTTTTTCTCCTTTGATATCAGTGAATTGAAATCAAGTATCTGAAATGAATAAGAAAAAAGGGGTCTGACCCCATAGATCTCGGGCTTCGGCGCGACGACGATGCGCAGCTCGGGGGGAGGTCAAGCGTGGGATCGGCCCTTGATGTCGTTCCCTTTACGTTCATATATGCGTCGCGCCCCGAGACGTCTCGGCGCCCGCCTTTGCCCGCGAATGACCACAAAAGACTACATTTGCTTACGCAACGGCGGGGGGGGGGGGGGGGGGAGAGGCGAAAATTGAGTTAGGGTTATCGTTTGGTAGGGGGCGAAACCCCACCCGGAACCCCATTCCCCTATATTGG
>CAYZSG010000061.1:4695-23501 GCA_964481045.1 uncultured Candidatus Odyssella sp.
CCCCCCCCCCCCCCCCCCCCCCCCCACCACCCCCTTCCCCACCCCCCCCCCGGGGGGGGGGGGCCGCGGCATCGGTAGAGATACGGATATCGTTGTCTATGGCGCGTAAACCCAACCTTCACCACATTCCCGAATTATGGCTGTGAAGGGGATCACAGCATTGATCCCCGCCCTCTCGCAGATTGGCGCCGTTCGGGCTAGTTTCACGCGAAAGGGCATTGGCAATGAGGGCTATGATGAAACGCTCCCGCTACGTCGCTCTGCTCGCCATGGGTGCCAGCGCATTGGCGCTTTCTGCGTGCGGCGAATCGGAAACGCCGGCCGGCGTCTACACGTCGATGGATCAGTGCATCGCCGACAAGCAGTTCACCGACGCCGAGTGCCGCAAGGCTTTCGACACGGCCAAGGAAGAGCACAAGAAGGTCGCGCCGAAATACGCGTCGAAAACGGAATGCGAAGCCGATTTCGGCGCCGGCAAGTGCGAGGAGTCGCCCTATCGCACGACGTCGGGCACCTCCACGTTCATGCCGCTGATGATCGGCTACATGCTCGGCCGCACGCTCGGCGGCCAGCCCGGCTTCACGCCGCAGCCGCTCTACAAGACGCAGAACGGCACGCAGTTCCGCACCGGCGACAACCGCCCGGTGACGAGCAAGACCGGCCTCCAGAACGTGTCGCGGTCGGCCACGACCTCGGCGTTCAAGAGCTCGACGACGACGCGCGGCGGCTTCGGCCGCAACGGCGCCGTCTACGGCAGCACGAGCCCGGGCCGCGGCGCCACCACCTCGGGCGGCTGACGCCCCAACGCCCTTCCGCTTTCGCGCGAGCGCGCGCCCGGTCTCCGCGACCGGGCGCGTTTTCGTCGCGCGTTCGGTACCGGAAACCACGGAGGCACGGAGACACGGAGGGAAAGGTCGGCGCGCCAAGGGCGCGCAACAATTTCTTCTCTGTGCCTCCGTGCCCCCGTGGTTCAATCTTCGCCGCCACACGCACGGACGTCACGCATGGAACGCATCGCCGTCTCGCCCCGCTCCGACTGGAAGAAGACCGCCGAGGAGCACGGCTTCGATTTCCACTCGCTCGAGGGCGATCCCTATTGGGACGAAAGCGCCTACTACAAGTTCACGCTCGAGCAGATCGAGGATCAGCTCGAAAGCGCCGCCGAGACGCTCGAGGAGATGTGCTTCGACATCGTCGACCGCGTCTGCGCCTCGGAAGAGACGATGGCGAAGCTCGCGATCCCCGAGGAATACCGCGACTACATCGCGCAAAGCTGGCGCGGCAAGGAGCGCAATCTCTACGGCCGCATGGATTTCGCCTATGACGGGAAGAGCCCGCCCAAGCTCTACGAATACAACGCCGACACGCCCACCTCGCTCTACGAAACCGCGATCTTTCAATGGGTGTGGCTCGAGCAGGCGATGGAGCGGGCGCTGATCCCCAAGGGCTGCGACCAGTTCAACTCGATGCACGAGAAGCTTGTCGCCGCATTCGGCAAGCTCGGCATCGACGGCAAGCTCGCCTTCGCCTGCGCGCGCGACAGCCTCGAGGACAAGGGCACGATCGAATATCTCGCCGATTGCGCGCGCCAGGGCGGGCTCGAGACGCAGAGCCTGTTCATGGACGAGATCGGCATCGATCCCGAAGGCCATTTCACCGATCTCGACGACGTGACGATCCCGTGGCTGTTCAAGCTCTATCCGTGGGAATGGCTGTTGCGCGAGGAGTTCGCGCAGCACATTCCCGGCAGCGGCACGCATTTCATCGAGCCGGCGTGGAAGGCGATCCTCTCGAACAAGGGCTTCCTGCCGCTGCTCTGGCAGCGCAACCGCAATCACCCAAACCTGCTGCCGGCGTTCTTCGAGGGCGACGCCGATGCGCGCATGCTCGGCGATTCGTTCGTGAAGAAGCCGCTCTATTCGCGCGAGGGCTGGAACGTCGAGGTGACGGTGAAGGGCGTGAAGCGCACGGCGAAAGACGGCAAGTACGGCGCCGAGGGCCACATCGTGCAGGCCTATCATCCGCTGCCCGATTTCGGCGGCGTGTACCCGATGTGCGGCGTGTGGCTCGTGGCCAGCGAGCCGGCGGGCATGTGCATCCGGGAAGACCGCAACATCGTCACCACCGACGACGCGCGCTTCATCCCGCACGTGATCCTGGATTAGCGCCGTGGCATTCGAAGCGATCGAGCTGGTGTGCGGCTGCTGCGAGCTGTGCCTGTCGGTCGCCGAGCTTGGCAGCAGCAAGAAGGAAGCGCGCAATGAAAAGACGGCGCAGACCGCGCGGGTCGTGCGCATGGCGCGCGAGGAGAAGCGCGGCGTGCGCCTTGCTTTCGCGAAGCGCCGCATCGTCGAGATCGAATTCCTCTCCGGTCCTGCTGCGGGCAAGCGCGCCTCGACGATGCCGGACATGGAGCTGAAGCGCCTGGCGCTCGCGATGCCGCACCGCACCGCGCGCTTCGCGATCCGCCGCTTCCTCATCCATCGCAAGGCGGGCCGCATCGCCGCGCCCGAAGACGCGGTGATCCGGCGCTAGGCCTGCGTGCCCCACACCGCCCAGCAGCGGTGCGGCACGGCGAGCGGATCGGCCGGGAAATCGCGCGCGAGCAGCGCCGCGTGCTTGGCGTCGAACGCGGCGACCTTCTCGGGCGCCAGCAGCGCGCCGATGCCGGCGCTGGCGCGGATGCGGCCGCGCCACGCTTCGTGCGTGTAAGGCACGTCGATATCGAAGCTGAACGATTCGAGGCCCGCGAAGCCCGCCAGCCGCAGATCGAGATACCAAAGGCTATACGGCGACGACTTCCCGGCGCCGGTCCAGGTCGGACTGTGCTTCAGGATCAGGGTTTCCGTCGCTTCGACGACGTTGCCCGGAACGCGCAGCCAATCGAAATGCGCCATCATCAGCGCCCCGCCCGGCTTGAGTAGGCGCCGCGCCTCGGCCGCCGCGCGCGGGCGGTCGAACCAGTGCCAGCATTGCCCGGCGATGACGAGATCGAACGCGGCGTCGGGCTCGCCGGTGCTCTCGGCCGGCGCCACGATCGTGCGCAGCGCGAGCCCGGCTTCCTGCGCGCGCGCCGCCGCCTGCGCCAGCATCGCGGCGGCGGGATCGAGCGCGGTCACGATCGCGCCGCGCGCGGCGAGGCCGAGCGCGATCGTGCCCGTGCCGCTGCCGAGATCGAGCGCGGCCATGCCGCGGCGCAGCAGGCCGAGCCGCTCGAGCCGCGCGAAGAACGCCGGCGGAAAGCCCGCGCGGTGGCGGGCGTAATCGTCGGCGGTCTTGCCGAAATCGATCTTCATGCGGATGCGCGGGCTTGCGCGCGCCGGAGGCGCCGCCGGCTCCAGCGATAGACGAGCGGCGCGATGACGCCTTCATAGGCAAGCCAGGCAAGCGGCCGCACGAGCGGCGAGCCGACGATCGCCGCGGCCCAGCGATAGCGCGGCAAATGGCGCCAGATCGCGACGAAGACGTCGACTCCGCGGATGAGCCGCCCATCAACGTCGATCGCGTGCAGTCGCCGCATCGCCGTGTCGAAGTCGATGCCGTGGCGCTCGAACAGCGCGGGCGCCGTGTTGATGTCGCTCCAGCCGAGCGGCAGCGCGTGGGCGCCGGCAATGCGTTGGTAGTGCTCCATCTCGGCGCGGCAGACCGGGCAGGCGCCGTTGTAGCAGACGGTCAGGCTGGGCGTTTCCGGCATCGAAGCCTCCGCTCAATAGACTTGGCGCGTCCGATGGTCCGGGGCAAGCAGCGTGGCGCTCATCGCGCGGCACTCCGCGCCTCTGGCGCCGGGCGCCCGCCCCGGGCGCGCAAGCCGCGGCGTATGCGATGGAACGCGTGCGCGAGGCCGCTGTCGTAAACCGCGTGCGCGAACGCATTGAAGCCCGGCGATGCGATCAGCCGGCCGAGACGGCGATAGCCCGGCAGCGCGCTCCATAGCAGCGCGAACGCGTCCGCGCCGGCGAGCAGCGTGCCGTCCGGATCGAGCACGTGCAGGCGCCGCCGTGCCTCGTCGGGACCGATGCCGAATTCGGCGAGCGCGTCGGGTTCCGCGCTCACGTCGCGCCAGGCGATCGCGAGATCGCCGCGCCGCGCCTCCATCTTGTAGATCGCGATGCGCGTGCGGCAGATGCCGCAGCTTCCGTCGTAAAACACGGTGAACAGCGGCGCTTTCGCGGATTTCGTCATGGCGTGCTCCTCAGGTTGCGGAGGTCGATACGCCGGCGCGCGCGGAGAGCCGCGGCGCGGCGGACTCGGGTCGGCGCCGATACGCGTGCAGCGCCGCCGCGCGGCGCGGCGTGACTGGCCGCTCGAGCAGCGCCGCGATGCCCGAAAGTTCGAGCAGCCGCGCGCGCCAGCGATAGCCGGGCAGTTCGCGCCACAGCGCGAGGCGCGCGTCGAGCCCGACGCGCAGGCGCCCGAGCCGGTCCACGACCGCGAGTCCGCGCCGCGCGGCGCCGCGGCCGAGGCCGAACAGCGAAAGCGCGTCGGGATGGCGCGCGAGATCGCGCCAGAGAACGTCGCGGCGCGCGGGATGCAGCGCGCGCCGATAGCGCGCCGCGCGCGCGGCCTGCTCGGGCGCGGCGCCGTCGAAGAAAACTGCGAGCGCGGTCGGCGGGTGTCCGCGCACGAGATCGGTCACGAAACGGGTCATGGAGCGCCTCCGGTCGTAGGAGAAGACGAAGCTCTCTGTCATTTCAGAAAGTGCAGAAACGCGCAGGCAAAAAATTTTCCGCGGCCGTGCGCGGCACGCCGGCAGCGCAGGGCGGCGGGGAACGGGGCGGAGAGGGCGGCGGCCGCGCATCAGCCTTCCTCCCCGCGCTTCTTGGCGGCGCTTCTCTTCGGCACGAAGCGGGCGACGCGGCCGCCCATCTTCAACAGGCCGACCAGCACCGGCTTCGGGAGGCCTTTCACCTGGTCGTACCAGAGCGTGAGCGTCTCCAGGAACTCGAGCAGGCCCTCGATGCGCGCGCGCGTCTCGGCCGCAGTCTGGCCGTCGGAGGCGGCCTCCATCGCGCAGGCGCGCAGGATACTCAGTGTGGGATCGATCTCGCGCTTCTTCCGCTCCTCGACGATGCGCGTGAGGATCTCCCAATTGTCGCGCAGCGCCTCGAAGTGGTCGCGCCGGTCGCCCTTCACCGGCGTCCGCTGCACGAGGCCCCAGGCGAGCAGCTCTTTCAAGCTCATGCTGACGTTGGAGCGCGCGATCGAGAGCGTGTCGGCGATCTCTTCCGCCGTGATCGGCTTCGGCGCGAGATAGAGAAGCGCGTGGATCTGCGCCACCGAGCGGTTCACGCCCCAGCGCGCGCCCATCTCGCCCCAGTGGAGGACATAGCGCTCCATCGCCGGCGTCAGCCGCATCGCGGAAATCCCTTATCGGATTTCAGTCATTTCTGAAATCCTCGTCCTGGCGGCAGCGGGAGTCAAGCGGCGGTTCAGCGCAGGGCGAGGTGCCAGGCGGCGCCGAGCGCCGCGGCGGCGGCCAGGGTCGGGATCATCCCGGCCTTGAACCGCAGCATCGCCACCAGCGCCGCGGCGGCCAGCGCCAGCGACGCCCAATCCAGGCTCGCAAGCTCCGGAACGTAGAGGCGCAGGCCGTGCCAGTGCAGCGTCTCCACCTTCGCGAACACGACGTTGAGCGCGAACCAGACCGTGAGGTTCAGCACGACGCCAACCACGGCGGCGGTAATGCCCGAGAGCGCGGCGGAAAAGCCCTGCATGCCGCGCGTGCGCTCGACATAGGGCGCGCCGGCAAAGATCCAGAGGAACGAGGGCGCGAACGTCACCCATACTGTCAGGAGCGCGCCGAGCGTGCCGGCAAGATAGGGGTTGAGCCCCATCGGATTCCGAAACCCGGCGAGATAGCCTACATACTCCAGCACGAGGATCAGCGGGCCCGGCGTCGTCTCGGCAAGGCCCAGGCCGTCGAGCATCTCGCCGGCGCTGAGCCAGCCATAGGTCGAGACGGCCTCCTGTGCGACGTAGGCGAGCACGGCATAAGCGCCGCCGAAGGTGACGATCGCCATCGTGCCGAAGAACTTCCCGATCTCGGTGAAGGGATTGCTCCAGCCGAGCGCCATCCAGAGCGCCGCCACCGGCGCCAGCCACACGAAGAGCCAGAGTACAGCCGTGGCCGCGGTCGCGCCGGCGGTGACCGGCGGACGCGCGTCGAGCGCGGCTTCGGCGGCGCGCGGCGCCACGGCCTCTGCCGCTCCGTGTGGCTTCACGACGATGAACCGGTCCGGCCGCCAGCGGCCGCCCAGATAGCCCATGACGCCGGCGGCAACGACGATGATCGGAAACGGAATGTCGAAGAAGAAGATGCCGACGAACGCCGCCGCGGCCAGCGCATACATCCACGAATTCTTCAGCGCCCGCTTGGCGATGCGCAGCAGCGCCTCGATGACGACCGCGAGCACAGCGGCCTTGATGCCGAAGAACAGCGCCTGGACGAGCGGCACCTGCTGGAAGCCGGCATAGATCGTGCTGAGCGCCATGATTACGCAGGCGCCGGGAATGACGAACAGCAGGCCCGCCGCGAGGCCGCCCGCGGTCCGGTGCAGCATCCAGCCGATATAGGTGGCGAGCTGCTGCGCCTCGGGCCCGGGCAGCACCATGCAGTAGTTGAGGGCGTGCAGGAAGCGCGCCTCGCCGATCCACTTCTTCTCGTCGACGAGGACGCGGTGCATCAGCGCGATCTGGCCGGCGGGCCCGCCGAAGCTCAAGAGTCCGATCCTGAGCCAGACGCGGAGCGCTTCGCCGAAGCTGACGCGCGCGCCGCCCGCCGAAGTTCCCTCGCCTCGCTCCATCGCGTCCGCCCCGTTCCCGCACGGAGTGTATAGCGCCGCGCGGCGCGGACACGCCAGCAAAGCCGGCTCAAGCGTGGTTGAGAAGTTCTCGCGCTATGCCGCTTCGGTCTTCGGCGGCGCGACAAGTGCCGGCGCCGGTGCCAGTTCGGCCAGCGTGAACACTTCGGGCGGCGCCATCAGTCCCTTCACCGAATGCTTGCCGAGCGAAACGACCGTCGCGCGCGACTCGCGCACGACGTTCCCGAAAGCGGCCGACATGACGACCGGTACGCCGAGCTTTGCGGCGATGCCCTCGATCCGCACCGTGAGGTTCACCGCCGGTCCGATACAGGTGAAATCGAGCCGGCTCGCCGAGCCGATATTTCCGTAGACGACGATGCCCACATGCAGCGCCACGTTGAAGCGCAGGATCGGCGCGTTCGCGGCGGCGCGATCGACGTTGATCTTGGCGACCGCTTCATGCGCGTCGATCGCGGCATCGAGCGCCTGGCGGCACGCGTAGTGGCGGAACGCCACGTCTTCCACCGGGAAGATCGCGAGCAGCCCGTCGCCCATGAATTTCAGGATCTGGCCGCCATGGCTTTCGATGGCGCCGGCCAGCGCGTCGAAGAACTGGTTGAGCGCCGCGATCACGTCGCCGGTGGGGCGCAGATCGGAGAGCGCCGTGAAGCCGCGCAGGTCGGCGAACCAGATCACGGCGTCGATGCGCTCGCCCTGGCCGCGGGAAATCGAGCCCGCGAGTATGCGCCCGCTCGCGAGGCGCCCCACATAGGTGTCGAGCACGGCCTCGGCGATGCGGCGGCCCCAATGGATCTCGAACACCATCGCGACGAGCGGCAGCACGTCCTGCACCAGCTCGATCTGTGTCTTCGTGAAGCCGCGCGGCCGCCGCGTCGTCAAGGTCAGCGCGTTGCGCTGGCCGTTGCCGAACGGAATCGCAAAGGCGGCGTAGTCGGTGAAACCCTCGGCGCGCAATTCGTCGAAAAACGGAAACTCGCGCGAGGCGCGCGGGCCGCTCAGCGGTGCATGCAGCAGATCGACGCCGTCGTGGATGCGCTTGATCGGCGAGCGCAGGTAGGCCTCGGTGGTCGTGATCGAGCGCTGGCGCATGATCTCGATCGTCGGATGATCCGCGCGCCACTCGAAGCCGGTCGCCGCCGCCTGCGGGTGAATCACGAGCAGGCTGAACAGCGCGCGGTCCACGGGAATCCCCGCGCGGCGGAACGCGCCGTTGAGCCCGTCGAAGAACAGCTTCGCATCGGCCAGATTGCGGCCCTCGGAAAGGACCCAATCCGCGATGCTATGTCGTTGTTTTTTCGGTATTCGGGTCACAGGGTTAAGGAACCTTTTGCCACACCGTGCTTGACCGCGGCGAAATCCAACGCCACTTATGATGCGACGATCCGGGGCGCAAGCCGCGAACCCTGGTATTTCGCCTTTCGCCGCGTGGAGCGCCTCATGTTCATCCAGACCGAAGAGACGCCGAACCCGCTGACGCTCAAGTTCCTGCCCGGCCGTTCCGTGCTCGGCGCGGGCACGGCCGATTTTCCGAGCCTCGCCGCGGCGGAGGGCAAGTCGCCGCTCGCCGAAACGCTGTTCGACATCGAGGGCGTGGGCGGCGTTTTCCTCGGTCCCGATTTCATCACCGTCACCAAGCGGCCGGACGCCGATTGGCCCGTGATGAAGCCCGCCATTCTCGGCGCGATCATGGAGCACTTCACCGCCAACCGTCCGATCGTCAACCAGCATACCGACAATTCGAGCCAGGCGAGCGAAGAAGATGATCCGGTGGTGAGCCAGATCAAGGAGCTGCTCGACACGCGCGTGCGCCCGGCGGTGGCCATGGACGGCGGCGACATCCAGTTCCAGGGATTCGAGAAGGGCGTCGTGTACCTCACGATGAAGGGCTCGTGCTCGGGCTGCCCGAGCTCCACCGCGACGCTCAAGGCCGGCATCGAGAACATGCTGCGCCATTACATTCCCGAGGTCAGCGAAGTCCGCGCGGTGTATTGACCGCGCGGATCCGTTTCGCGGCAGCCGTCGCCGTCCGGCGATGCGCAACGCAATCTAAACGTATAACCGCCTATGGGTGGAGGAACCGGAGGGCCGATCCACCGTTGTTGAGTCCGTTTGAGGGGGTTCAATTTTTGAAAGGCCTGCTGGAATGAAGAAGCACTCGACCGCTGCTGCGCGCGCGCGTGCCGAGACGCTGGCCGCCCGGCAACGCGCCACCGAGGCCGGAACGCAGCGCAACGCCGTGTGGGCGCTTTTCTCGCTGTCGGTCCTCGCCGCGGCGGGCGCGTTCGGCGCCGGCTACGAGCCCTTCCGCAACGCGCTCGAGGATCGCTACGGCCTTTCGATCTTCGTGCGCATGACCGACGAGAACACGTTCGAACGGCCCGATCCGAAGGCGGCGCCGCCCGCGGCCGTGATGTTCCTCGACAATTCGGTGAAGCGCGTCGCGGCGGTGTTCGATACGCAGGAATTCAACCTCGCCGCGGTGCGCCGCGGCGCACGCGTGCCGCGCGTGTTCGTGGCCGCGCTGCCGGAAGACATCGACCAGCTCCGCACCGTCAACGACAAGCGCAACACCTTCATCCGCGCGCTGCTGCCGATGATCCTCGCGGTCAACGAGCGCATCGCCAGCGAGCGCCGCTATCTCGTCGAGCTGCGTCGCCGCATCGAGGCAGGCGAAACGCTGCCGCCGGCCGACGAGGCGTGGCTCAAGACGATCGCCGAGCGCTACAAGATCACGAGCCGCGGCCGGAAGATCGACTGGGTCGCGCTGCTCGAGCGCGTCGACGTCGTGCCGCCCTCGCTGGCGCTGGCGCAATCGATCGTCGAGACGGGCTGGGGCTCGTCGCCGCCCGCGCGCCGCTCCAACGCGCTCTTCGGCATGATCGGCGGCGACGGCACCGACACCGCGAAGCTCGCGGCGTTCGCGAGCCTCTACGAGTCCGTCGCGGCCTACGTGCACAACCTCAACACCTATCTCGCGTACGGGGATTTCCGGAAGCAGCGCGCCGCGCTGCGCGTCGAGGGCAAGGCGCCCGAGGGCCACGCGCTCGCGCTCACGCTCCAGCGCTATTCCGAGCTCGGCCTCGACTACACGCGCCACATCCAGGCGGTGATCGAGAAGGAGAGCCTCGCGCCGTTCGACGGCGCGCAGCTCACGGTCGCCCGCAACGACGAGGGCTGACGCCCACGCTCCTGCCCGCGCGCGGCGTGGGAGGCACCGGCGCGCGAAACCCTTGTCGCCGGCCGCGCGATCGGTTCACTCTAGCGTCCGCCGGAATGAGGAACGCGCGTCGGCCTGCCGGGCCCGCGCCGCGATCCGGGTGTGGCCCGCTTTGGGCCGGGGGAGCGGACGGGCCGATGCCAGGGGCCGGACTCGAGATCGCAGATTTGCGCGTCACCTTCGACGGCGAGGGCGGCTCGCGCCTGACGGCGATCGAGAGGGTCGATCTCTCGCTGGCGCAGAACGATTTCGTCGCGCTGATCGGACCGAGCGGCTGCGGCAAGTCCACGCTGTTCAACGTGATTGCAGGCCTCCAGGTCCCCGATTCCGGCCATGTCACGCTCGGCGGCAGCGACATCGTGGGCCGCTCGGGCCACGTCGCCTACATGATGCAGCGCGATCTCCTGCTGCCGTGGCGCACGGTGCTGGAAAACGTGATCCTCGGCCCCGAGCTCGCGGGCATGCCGCTGGCCGAGGCGCGCGCCAGGGCGCGCGCGCTGCTCGACCGGTTCGGGCTCGCGGGCTTCGAGAACGCCTATCCCGCCGCATTGTCGGGCGGCATGCGCCAGCGCGCGGCGCTGCTGCGCACGATTCTCTGCGAGCGCTCGGTGATCCTGCTCGATGAACCGTTCGGCGCGCTCGACGCTCTGACGCGCGCCTCGATGCACGAATGGCTGCTCGGCATCCAGCGCGAGTTCAAGCGCACGATGATCCTCATCACCCACGATCCCGACGAGGCGGTCTATCTCTCCGACCGCGTCTACGTCGCCTCGCCGCGCCCGATGCGCATCGCCGGCACCGTGTCGATCGGCCTGCCGCCCGAGCGCCGGCGCGAGGTGACCCTCTCGCCGGAATTCGCCGACCACAAGCGCCGCGTGCTCGATCTGCTGCACGCGCCCGAGGGCAGGAAAGTAGGGCGCGCATGAGCCGGCGCGACCCCAGCGCGCGCACGAAAGACGTGGCCGCGCCGATCCTGCTGATGCTGCTGATCCTCGCGGCGTGGGAGGGGCTCGTGCGCCTCTTCGGCGTTCCCACCTATGTGTTGCCCGCGCCGAGCGAGATCGTGGAGCAGATCTATCTTGAGCGCGCGATGATCTTCGGCCATCTCCAGGTGACGCTATTCGAGATCGTCGCCGGCTACGCGCTCGCCTGCGTTATGGGCTTCGCGCTCAGCATCGCCATCGTCTATTCGAAGGCGTTCCGGCGCGGGGTGCTGCCGCTCATCGTCGCGGCGCAGACGATTCCCGTCATCGCGATCGCCCCGATCCTCGTGATCTGGTTCGGCTACAACGACGTGCCGCGGATCATCATCACGGCGCTGGTCGCCTTCTTCCCGTTGACCGTGAGCTTCGTCACCGGCCTCGAATCGCTGGAGCCGGAGCTCGTGAACTTCTTCCGCTCGCTCAACGCCAACGGGCTCCAGATCTTCCTAAAGCTGCGCTTGCCGGCGGCGTTGCCCAATATTTTCGCGGGGCTCAAGGTCGCCACGACGCTCGCCGTCATCGGCGCTACGATCAGCGAATGGGTGGGCGCCAGCGCCGGCCTCGGCTACCTGATGGCGCAGGACACGCAGCAGATCAACACGGCGCGCGTCTTCGCCTCCCTCGTCGTGCTGGGCACGGTCGGCATCGCGTTCTTCGCGCTGATCGGATTGATACAGCGCCTCTGCATGCCGTGGGTTCACAGCCGGCACCGTAAGCCATGGCTGCCACGCCGCCGGGCGGCCGGCGCCGTGATCGCGACGAAGGAAGTGGGCGGCGCGGGCTGAGCGTGGGCCGCCTGCGAGCTTTGGGAGGATGCCCATCTGCCTTCGCGATGGCGTCGCGCCGCGATGCGGGCGCCGTTCCTTGACCATCCGTCGGAAACGCTCCTAAGCTTGAGCATCATCAACGCTTCGCTTGTGAATGGAGGGAGACCATGAGCGGCATGCGGCAGACGATCGCGACGTGCGTGACGACGGCACTGGCGCTGGCCGTGCCGGCCTGGCTTGCGGCCGTGGGCCCCGCGCAGGCGCAGAACACGCAAGTGAAGGTGGCGCTGCTGACGCAGCCCGGCATCTGGGATGCCGGCGTTTTCGCGGCGGTCGAGCACAAGTTCTTCGACGAACAGAAGCTCAGCGTGTCGTTCATCTCGCCGGCGACGCCGGCCGACGGCGTGCGCCTGCTCGCCAGCGGCGGCGCGAACTTCGCCACCGCGCACTCCACCGAGGTGATCACGGCGCGCAGCCGCGGCCTGCCGGTGGTTTCGATCGCGACGAATCACCAGTTCGGCACGGCCGGCGTCATGGTGCCGGCCGATGCGGGCGTCACGTCGCTGAAGCAGCTTGAGGGCAAGACCGTCGGCGTGACCGGCATACCGTTCAACAAGACGATGCTGGAATACATGCTGAATAAGTCCGGCGTCGATCTCGGCAAGGTCAAGATCGTTACCGTGGGCTTCACGCCGATGCCGCTGCTGCTGAGCAAGCGCATCGATGCGCTCGGCGACGCGATCACGTGGTCGGAGCCGGCCATGTACAATATCCAGCTCAAGAAGGCGCCAGACGACAAATCGACCTACAAGTTCTTCGCGTTCTACGAGAATGGCGTCCCGCGCTACTACACCTTTGGCGTCGTCGCCGACGAGCGGGCGATCGCGAAGGACAAAGGCGATCTCGCGCGCCGCTATCTCCGCGCCTGGGCCAAGGGCCAGGATTGGGCGTTCAAGAACCAGGCCGCGGCCGTCGAACTGATGCGCAAGAAGAGCCCCGAGCTCAACGCGGCCGAGGCGGCGGCCAATCTCGCCGAGATCGCGCGCATTTCGCAGAGCCCCGACACGCAGAAGAACGGACTCGGCTGGCAGGACGCCAAGGTTTGGGCGGCGCAGGAGCAGTTCATGCGCGAGCTGAAGCTCATCCCGGCCAAGGTCGATGTAGCCAAGGCCGTGACGAACGCCTACCTGCCGAAATAGCGATCGGACGCGGCCACGCGCGGCCTCATCGCCGCGCGCGACCGCCGCTCGCCGCCGCCGCGGCCCGCACCGTGCGGGCCAGCGGCGGCGGTGAACGTGGCCGCGCTCGGGCGGCGCAAACGAAAGGCTCGGAACCATGACGAACGGCATCGGCACCGCCCGCGGCACCTATCTCATCAAGAACGGCGCGGTGATCACGGTCGATCCCAAGATCGGCACGCTGCCCAAGGCGGACGTGCTCGTGCAGAACGGCACGATCGCCAGGGTCGGCGAAAATCTCGCGGCGGCGGGCGCCGAAATCATCGACGCGTCCGACATGATCGTGATGCCGGGCCTGATCGATTCGCACTATCACATGTGGAGCACGCTCGGCCGCAACTTCATCTCCGATGAAGGCTTCGAGTATTTTCCGGCGAAGTGGGCGACGGCGGAGCTCTACGACGCCGACGATTTCTACAACAGCGTGATCCTCGGCCTCGCCGAATGCGCGGCCGGCGGCGTCACCACAGTGCACAACTGGTCGCACAACAACCGCTCGCCGCAGCATGTCGATGCGGAGATCCGCGCGCATCGCGATTCGGGTCTGCGCGCACGCTATTCGATGGGCCACATCGACCGGCTGCCGGCCGACACGGTCAACAAATTCGAGGATCTCGGCCGCGTGCAGCAGGAATGGTTCGCCGACCGCTCGCGCCTCGACGGGCTCGTGCATCTGGGCGTCAACCTGCGCGGGCTGGTGCAGAGCGAGGCGCGCGTGTTCCACGTCGAGATGCAGGATATGCTGAAGCGCGGGCTCGCCGTCTGCATCCATGCGAGCCAGACGCAGCCCAATTCCGACGACGCCGCCGACTACGAGAAGCGCGGCTATCTCGGGCCGAAATTCCTGTTCTGCCACTACATCGCCGCGGGCGATTCCGATCGCGAGGCGATGGCGCGCACGAAAACGTCGCTGAGCTTCTCGACGCATTCCGAATTCCGCCTCGGTGAGCACGGCGACCCGCGCGTCGCGTTGATGAAGGCGCGCGCCGCCGGCGTCTCGGTGTCGCTCTCGTCCGACGCCACTTCGATCGCGCCGCCCAACATGTTCGAGAACATGCGCTTCACGTGGAACATGTGCATCCCCTGGAAGGGCACGCCGTCGGAAAAGCTGCCGTATCTCGGCTTCTACGAGACGATCGAAATGGCGACGATCAACGGCGCAAAGGCGCTGGGCCTGGGCGACGTCACTGGCTCGCTCACGCCCGGCAAGCGCGCCGACCTCATCCTCATCCGCACCACCGACGTCAACATCGCGCCGCTCGCCAACATCGAGACCACGGTCGTGCAGTCCGCGACGCCGGCGAACGTCGATACCGTGATGGCGGATGGGCGCATCGTGAAGCGCCACGGCAAGCTCGTGGGCTACGACGTTCCAGCCATCGTGGAGCGCGCGCGCCGCTCGGCCATGCGCATCCGCAAGGCCGCCGGCGGCGTCCTGGCGCCGGTCTGCGACGGGTGCGGAAATCCGGTCGCGCGCCCACACCGGCATTGAGCGCTAGGCGGCCCCTGGCGACAGGGCCGCGTCCCGAACTATCCTCGCGCGGCGCCCTCCGTCAGCGCGGCATCATCCGCCGCGGCAGGTCGCGGTCCGAAAGCAGCGGATAGCTGCGCGCATTGAAGAGCTGATAGTGCCACCACTCGTTCTTGTAGAAGTCCCATCCGGCCGAGGTCATGATGCCGAGCAGCACGAGGCGGTTCTTCTGCGCCTCGACGCCGATGCCTTTCGTCACCGCGTGATGCGAAAGCGGCGTGAACGCGTCGAAGCCCGTGCCCATGTCGAGCTCGCGCCCTGTGCCGTCGACGAGCGTGAGATCGACGGCGACGCCGCGCGAATGCGGCGAGCCCTTCGTCGGATCGGAGAGGAACTCGGGATCGGGCCGCGCTTTCCACAGCACCCACTGCGCCTCGCTCGGCCGGAACGCGTCGAACAGCTTGAGCTTCAGGCCGAACGGCCGCGCGATCGCGATGGCGAGGGCGAGCTTCTCCGCCGCGGCGCGGTGGAGATAGCAGTCGGGCCGCGCATACACCGGCTTGCCGGTGATGTTGCGCGGCGTGGCATAGGCGATGTCGAGGACGACGTCGTAGTCGGGCGGGCGGATTTCGACGAGGCTCATGCGCCCGTTCTTACTATGCCGGCGTTAACGCGCCCATGCTGAGCGTGCTCGGCATCGATACGTCGGCGGCCGCCTGCTCGGCGGCGTTGTGGCGCGACGGCGCCGTGCTCGCGCGCGAGCATGTGCCGATGGCGCGCGGCCACGCCGAGGCGCTGATGCCGATGGTCGAGCGCGTGATGCGCGGAACGCCTTACGAGGCCCTGGACGCGGTCGCCGTCACCGCCGGGCCCGGCGCTTTCACGGGCCTGCGCATCGGGCTCGCCGCCGCGCGCGGGATCGCGCTTGCGGCCGGCATTCCCGCGATCGGCGTCTCGGCCTTCGCCGCGATCGCCGCCGCGATCCCGGGCGACGCGCTTGCCGGCCGCGCGCTCGCGGTCGCGATCGATACGAAGCGCGGCGACGTATATGTGCAAGTCTTCGACGAGGCCCGCCGGCCGCTCGGCCCCGGCCGCGTGGCGGGCGCGGGCGAATTCGCGGCGCTGCTGCCGCGGGGCCCGCTTTGCGTGGCCGGCGACGGCGCCGCGCTGGTCTCGGCGGCGCTGGACGCGGATACGCGCGACGTTTCGTGGGCGGGCGAGCGCGCGCCGCCCGATGCCGCCGCCGTGGCGGCGCTCGGCGCAGATATGCTGCAAGCCGCGCGGCGCGCCGGAGCGCCGCTGCCGCCGGCGGAGCCGCTCTATCTACGAGCGCCCGAAGCGACGCCGCTGGCGCTGCAGGGCAAGCCGCGCGAACGGGGCCGATGACGGGCGCCGTCATCGCCGCGGCCGGGCCGGCGCACGCCGAAATCGTGGCGGCGCTGCACCGGGCGACGATGGGCGCGGAGGCCGCGGCCGCGGAGGGCGCTGGCGCGGAGGGATGGAGCGGCGCGTGGGTCGCGAAGCTTCTGGCACTGCCGGGCGCCGTCGCGTTTCTCGCGCTCGCGCCCGGCGATCCGCCGGAGCCTGTGGGCTTCGCGCTCTGCCTGCCGGCGGGCGAGGCGTGCGATCTCGTCGCGATCGGCATGCTCCGGGAGCGGCGGCGTTCCGGCGTCGCAAGGCTTCTGCTTGCGCGCTGCGCGGAAAGCGCGCGCGCGGCAGGCGCGCGGCGACTCATGCTCGAAGTGGCGGAAGACAACGCGGCGGCGCGCGCATTCTATGCGAGCACCGGATTCCGCGAAGCGGGGCGGCGCCGCGGCTACTATCGCGCGCAGCCCGGCGCGGCCGCGCGCGATGCGATCGTTTTGAGCAAAGAACTGTAACGCCAAGCTACAGATTCGATCAGAATCCCGTTTACCTAAATAATTCCGGCAAGGAGTTTCTCTGCTTGCTTTCGGCAATCCGGGCAATTATGTACGGCCCGCGATGCCGCGATAAGACGAAGGATCGCGAATACTAGGGGATTGGCGCCAAGCCCGAGCCCAGCGACCAGACAACAAGGAAAAACAGAAACCCATGGCCGACAGCGAAGCCAAGCCCGATCTCCTCGCGCAAACCGTGCAGATCGTCGCCTCTTTCGTCTCGCACAACACGGTGGCCGTCGGCGATCTGCCGCGCCTCATCGAGCAGACTCACGCGGCGCTGCGCGCGCAGTCCGGCCCCGGCCACGCCGAGCCCGAGAAGCCGCGCCCGGCCGTGCCGATCAAGAAGTCGGTGACTCCCGACTACGTCGTGTGCCTCGAGGATGGCAAGAAGCTCAAGATGCTGAAGCGTCATCTGATGACGGCCTATGGCATGACGCCGGAGCAGTATCGCGAAAAGTGGGATCTGCCGCCCGAATATCCGATGGTGGCGCCCAACTACGCCGCCAAGCGCAGCGAGCTCGCGCGCAAGATCGGCCTCGGCGCCAAGGGCGGCCGCCGCCGCAAGCGCTAGAGCTGGTCCGTCGAGTGGCGCGATGCCGCTGGCCCCCGGGGCCGTGGGCGACTATTCTCGCGCCATGCCCACGCGCCGCACCGTGAAGGAAGACCCCAAACAGCAGCGCAAGCCCGGAGCCCCCGCGCTCGACCGGCTCGAGAAGCTGTGCCTGGAGAAGGGCCTTCGGATGACCGATCAGCGCCGCGTGATCGCGCGCGTGCTCTCCGAAGCGCTCGATCATCCGGATGTCGATCAGGTCTATCGCCGCGCCTCGGCCATCGATCCGCGCATCAGCATCGCCACGGTCTATCGCACCGTGCGCCTGTTCGAAGAGGCGAACATCCTCGAGCGCCACGATTTCGGCGACGGGCGCGCGCGCTACGAAGAGGCGCCGTCCGAGCACCACGATCACTTGATCGACGTGAACACGGGAGAAGTCGTGGAATTCCGCAATGGCGAGATCGAGCGCATTCAGCAGAAAATCGCGGATGAGCTCGGTTTCGAGCTGGTGGGACACAGACTCGAGCTTTATGGCCGGCGGACCCGTTCGAAAGCGTAAGCGCCGCCGCCGCGGGTGGCGGGCCGGCATGATGCGCCTGCTGCAGCAGGCGCGGCGCCTGTCCGTTGCGCCGATTCGCCAAATCCGCAAGGGCAGGGCGAAGCCGGCGAAGCTCAAGATCCGCCGCCGGCGGCGCGGGCACCTGGCGCCCACGCCTGCGCCCGAGAACCGCCTCATCGACGAGCGCGCCGGCCAGCTCCAGGTGCGCCTCGCGGAAACCTGGGACGAGGTGGATGCGGCGCTGGCGCTGCGCTACCGCATCTTCTTCGAGGAAATGAAGGCGCGCGCCGCGCCGGGCATCGTCGCCAAGCAGCGCGACGTCGACGAGTTCGATCCCTATTGCGACCATCTGCTCGTCATCGACACCGCGCTCGGCACGGGCCCGGAGGCCGTCGTCGGCACTTACCGCATGCTGCGCCGCGAGGGCGCGGCCAAGGTCGGCCGCTTCTACTCTTCATCGGAATACGACATCCGGCCGATCATCGATCATCCGGGGCCGATCCTCGAAATGGGCCGCTCCTGCGTCGATGCGCGGCACCGCACGCGCTCGGCGATGCAGCTTCTGTGGAAGGGCGTCACCGCCTACGTCCTCTCGCATCGCATCGACATCTTGTTCGGCTGCGCCAGCCTGCACGGCACCGATCCTGCGACAATGGCGCTGCCGCTGTCGTATCTCTACCACAACCATATGGCGCCGCCGGGCTTGCGGCCCGTGGCGCTGCCGGCCCGCCATGTCGGCATGAACCTCATGCCCAAGGAAGCGATCGACGCGAAGGCGGCGATGCGCGATCTGCCGCCGATGATCAAGGGCTATCTGCGCCTCGGCGGCGTCGTCGGCGACGGCGCGGTGATCGACTACGATTTCAACACGGTCGACGTGCTCGTCTATGTCGACATGCGCAGGGTGAGCGAGAAGTATTATCGCCACTACACGCGCGGCATACAGGCGGAGGCGTGAGGCGATGATCTACAACGCGCCGGTGCGTTCGTTCGTGCGGCTGCTGCTTTATGTCGGCTGGATCTTCGTGATGATTCCGGTCCAGGCGGTGGCGCTGCTGGTGAGCAAGCGCCTCGCCGAGCGCGTTCCGATCCTCGTTCACCGCGTCGTCGTCTGGATCCTCGACACCAAGGTCACGGTGAAGGGCGAGCAGGTGAAGGACGGCGCCGCGCTGTTCGTCTGCAATCATGCCTCGTATGCGGACATCTCGATCATCGGCGCGCACATCCGCGGTTGCTTCGTGGCCAAGGCCGAAGTGGCGAAGTGGCCGCTGT
>CAYZSG010000062.1:0-23311 GCA_964481045.1 uncultured Candidatus Odyssella sp.
CGTTCGGCACCGAGAACGGCATGATGACGCCCTCGATGAAGATCCGCCGCCACGTGATCCGCGCCGCTTACGGCGAGACGCTCGAAGCGCTGTACGGACGCCGCTGATTTCAGCGCGTTTCGATAACCGCCGGTGCCTCGCCCGCCGCGTAGCGTTCCCACATGCGGCGGAACAGCGCCTCGAGGTGTCGCACATAACGCGGCGCGTCGAACAGCGGCGCCGAAGAGCGCGCGGCGGCGAGGCGGGCGCGAAGTTCGCGCAGCACGCCGGGATCGCCGGCCAGGCGCTGCGCCAGTTCCCGGTATTCCTCGAGCGAGCCGGTGATCAGCTCGGGCAGGCCGGCTGCGCTCAGCGCGCTGCCGCACAGGCGCGCCGCGAACGTGTCGCCGACGCAGGTGACGATGGGTACGCCCGCCGCCAGCGCTTCCACCGCTCCGGCCTTCGCGTTGTGGGGGAACGTGTCGAGGCACAGATCCGCGCGCTGAAGGCGTGCCAGGTGCCGCGCATGCCCGACTTCGGGCGCGAAGACGAGCCGCTCGGCCAGGCCGCGCCGCGCGGCGGCCGCGCGCAGGTTGCGCATCGCGCCTGCGTTGCCGTCGCGCAGCCACAGCACGCTGCCGGGCATGGCGGCGAGGAGGCTCATCCACGCCCCGAACACCGTCGGCGTGATCTTCGCGCGCGCGCCGAAGCAGGCGAAGACGAAGGCGGCCTCGGGCAGGCCGCATTCGGCGCGCGATGGCGCGGGCCCCGCGTCGCGCGCGCCGTCGTGCGGCAGGACGCAATCGGGCAGCCACGCCGGCGCCTCGGCATATTCGGCCGCGTGTCCGGGCGGCAGCACGAAGGGATCGGCCAGGATGTAGTCGACGAAAGACCCGCCCATCGTGCCGGGATAGCCGAGGAAACTCGCCTGGACCGGCGCCGGTCGCAGCGCCAGCAGGTGCGGCGCTGCGCCGGCCGCGTAGCCGTCGAGTGCGATAAGCACGTCGATGCCGTCGGCGGCGATACGCGCGGCGGCGGCCGCGATCGACTCCGAACGCAGGTCGGTGAAGCGGTCGAATGCCGCGAGCAGGCGCGCGCGCAGCGCGGAGCCGTCGTCGGGGCCAATTCCGTAGCCGAATATCTCGAAGGCGGCGCGGTCGTGCCGCTCGATCAGCCCGGCGGCGAGCCGCGCCGTCGGGTGCTCGCGGAAATCTCCCGACAGATAGCCGATTCGCAACCGCCGCTTCGCCACGCGGGCGAAGTCGCGGAGCGGCGTCTTCGCGCGGGCCGTGACGCGCGCCGCGGCTGCGCGCGCGAAAGCCAGATGCTCGGCGCGCGTCAACCCGCGCATCGCCGCCGGAAGCACGTTCTCGCCGGCGAGGTCGAGGCGGCCATCGGCGATCCGTTTCCGGTAGAACGCCGCCGCCGCGTCGAACGCGGACCAGTCGCACAGGACCGCGCGGCATTCGTGCAGCAGTTCCTCGGCCGCGGCGTCGCCGGGATTGACGTCGAGGGCCTTGCCGAGCGTCTCCGCCGCCTCCGCGTGGCGCCCGGCGCGCATCAGCGCGCGCGCCAGAAGGATGCGCAGCGCGGACGTTGCCGGTCCGAGCGCGAGCGCGCGGGAGAACGCCGCCGCGGCTTCGCCGTGCCGCCCGAGATCGAGCAACGCCGTACCCAGTTGGGCGTGTGCCCCGCCATCGTTGGGCACGAGCTCGACCGCGCGGCGGCAGGCGGGCTCCGATTCGGCCGCCCGTCCGAGCGCCTGCAATGCCATGCCGAGATTGGTCTGCGCTGGCGCGAAACCCGGCGCCAGCGCCGCGGCGCGGCGAAAACTTTCGGCCGCGTCGCCGAGCCGGCCCAATGCGCGCTGGATGGAGCCCTGCGTGTTCCAATAGAGCGGGTGGCGATCGGCGGCGGCGAGGGCTTCGCTCACCGAGGCGAGCGCGCGTTCATGCCGGCCGGCCTGAAGGTGGACGATGCCGAGAAGATGCAGGGCGTCCGGATGGCGCGATTCGCGGTCAAGAAACGCCTCGAGCAGCGGCTGCGCCTCGGCCGGACGCCCGGCCCGGATCAGCCGCAGCGCGTTTTGGAGCGAATCCTGCGGCCCGGCGGCCTTGGCGGCGCCGGTTTGCTGTGGCGTCATCGTCGGCTATGAAATGCAAAGGGCGATGCAGCAGCGCCGGCAGAACATGGCACCGCTCGCACGCGCATTTCAACGACCGGCCGCGAGGATGCCGGGAACACCGTGTCGGACTTCGGCTCGCGTCTCCCGCCCGAGTCCGCGGCTACGGATTTCATTCATGCATTTCAATAGGTTGTCCACAATCCACTGTTGCCCTTTTGCAACGGGTGGCCAAAAAAGCAGCGATGCTCGGAGAATCCGCTTGCTTGAAGGGGGCTCGCTGGGAAAATCTCGGCCCTGTGATCGGGTGTGCCGATTACGCTACGTAGCTTATTATCAATAACGGGAGTGGAGGGGTTCATGAACCTCGGATTGAAGACCGGATTGCTGGGTACGGCGGCCGCGCTGGCCATCGCCGTCACCAGCGTGCCGGCCTACGCTCAGGATGATCTCTCGGCGCTGCGTCTGCAGCTCGAGACGATGAAAGAGCGGTTGGCCAAGCTCGAGGCGGACAAGGCGGACAAGCGCCGCGTCGCCGCCGCGGCTGCGGTCGAGGCCGGTGACAAGCCGCGGAGCTGGAAGCTCCCGGGCACGAACACGTCGATGAACATCGGCGGCTTCGTGAAGATGAGCATGATTTGGGACTTCAGCCAGTCGGGCCAGGGTGCTGCCGGTTCGACGACGTCGGAAGGCATCGGCGCGGGTTTCTACAACGCGGTCGGTTCCGCCGGGGACAACATCCACAACGGTGGCACGTTCCAGTTCACGGCTCGCCGTTCGCGCTTCTGGATCCAGACGTGGACGCCGACGGATTGGGGTGAGCTCCGGACCTACATCGAAGCGGACTTCGCCGGTGCCGGCGCGGCCGCGGGTTCGAGCACCAACGTCCTCCGTCTTCGCCAGGCCTTCGGTACGTTGGGCCCGGTCCTGATCGGTAAGACGCAGACGCTGTTCGGCGGCTTCATCGGTCTCCCGGAACTGCTGCACGACGGCGCTCCTTATGCGCCGGGCGCGCTGCGTATCGAGCAGATCCGCTACTCGCACAACTTCGGCGGCGGCCTGGTGTTCAACGTCGCCCTCGAAAGCGGCCCGGGCACTTCGGACGCGGGCACTGCCACCGGTCACGACGTGATCGGCGTCACCCCGGCCGGCGGCGCCTTCACCAGCGCCACGGCAGGTCCGCAGCGTTGGCCGGACGTGGTCGCGTCGCTGCAGTGGAACTTCCCGAACGGCGCTCTCTACGCGTCGGGCATGATCGGGCAGCGTGACGTCGACAACGGTGGCCTGACCGTCCTTCAGCAGGACGACACGGCGATCGTCTGGGGCGGTGCTCTCGGTGGCCGTTATGACTTCGGCCGCGTCGAGATCGGCGCGCAGGGCGCCATCGGTTCGGGTATTGGCAACAAGTACCTCGACGGTGGTGCGACCGGCTTCGTCGACAGCGTCGTTGTGGCGAGCCCGACGGTAGCGAGCGCGGACCTTCGTCCGGTGCTCGGCTACTTCGTGCAGGGCTACGTGCAGGTGAAGCTCACCGACACGATCCGTGCGACCGGCGTCTATGGCTGGGGCATGCACGAAGTGTTGAGCGAGGTTCCGGGCACGCGCGCCGCGGCGAAAGCGACTCTGACGAACCGGGTCCAGGGCTACTGGGCTGCGTTCGGCAACCTCCTGTGGAACCCGGTTCCGCAGGTCACGCTGGGCGTCGAGTACTCGTTCCAGCACTCCGCGCGCTACAACGCGGATGATGTGCAGGCGCATCGTCTGCAGTTTGCGGCGATCTACCGGTTCTAAGCCGGCCGACGCACGCAAGCCTACGAACCTAAGCGGGCCGGCTCCGAAAGGAGCCGGCCCTTTCTTTTGCGCCCTTTTGGGCGGGACGGCGCGGCGTCCTAGACGCCGTAATATCCGCGATACCACGCGATGAACGCCGGAATGCCCTCGCGGATCGTGGTCTTGGGCGCGAAGCCGAGATCGCGCCGACTGGCCTCGATGTCGGCGTAGGTGTCCTTCACGTCGCCGGGCTGCATCGGCGCGAGGTCGAGGATGGCCTTCTTGCCGAGCGCGGCCTCGATCGTGGCGATGAAATCGCGCAGCTCCTCGCTGCGGTGATTGCCGAGATTGTAGATCCGGTGTCCGCCTTCGCCCGCGCGCGAAGGCGGGCGGTCGAGCGCCGCGAGCACGCCGGCGGTGATGTCGTCGATGTAGGTGAAGTCGCGCCGCATGTCGCCGCGGTTGAACACGCGGATCGGCTCGCCGGCCAGGATCGCGCGCGTAAAGATGAAGGCCGACATGTCGGGCCGGCCCCAGGGGCCGTAAACGGTGAAGAAGCGCAGCCCCGTCTGCGCGAAGCCGTAAAGATGCGCGTAGCAGTGGCTCATCAGCTCGCACGAGGCCTTGGTGGCGGCGTAGAGCGAGACCGGCTTGTCGATCTTGTCCTCGACGGAGAAGGGCAGCGTCTCGTTGCCGCCGTAAACAGAGGAGCTCGAGGCATAGACGAGGTGCCGCACGCCGCCGCGCAGGCGGCAGGCCTCGAGCACGGCGAAATGCCCTTCGATGTTCGCGCGGATGTAGGCGCCCGGATTGACGAGCGAATAGCGCACGCCGGCCTGCGCCGCGAGATGCACGATGCGGTCGGCGTCCGTCTCCTTCGCGAAAAGCGCGGCGAACGCGCCGGGCGCCGCGATGTCCTGGCGGACGAGGCGGAACGCGCCGCCGAACTTCCGGGCAAGCTCGGTCAGGCGCGCTTCCTTGAGCGTGGGATCGTAGTAGTCGTTGACGTCGTCGACGCCGATCACGTGCTCGCCGCGCGCCAGCAGCGCGCGCGAAACATGCATGCCGATGAAGCCGGCGGCGCCGGTGACGAGGACGGACATGGAGCGGCGGAGTTCCGTTCGGGGATGAAGCTGGGGCCGGTCTAAACCACAGAATCCAGGCCGAGACAAACGCAACCGGCGCCGCCGCCCGCGGCCGTCCCCCGCATTCCCGGGGCGCGCGGGCGCTCTGCGGCGCGAAGTGTGAGGTGGCTCACTTTCGGCCGGCGCGCGCGCGCGGATAGTGACCGCAGACGCGCCCCCGGCGCGGCATGGCTTCGACATCCCTGGGAGGGGAGCGATGCACGAGTTCAAGCACGCCGAAGCGGGCGTTGCGGCGGACGATCTCCATTCGCCGGCCGAGCCGCCGCCGGCCCGGTCTCACGGCGACCACGGCATTTCCGACGCGATTCATACGCCTCGACCCGGCGCGAAGGGGCCGCGCGCAGGCGGGCGGCGGCGCGCCCGGTGGGCGGGCGATGCCGGGATCCCGGCGATCGAGAAGAAGCGCCTCGTGGCCCGCGAGCTGCGCAAGGCCTATGGGCGCATCAAGTCGGATTTCAGCGAAGCCTACGAGCATTGCCGCACCGACGCGCAGCGCCGCGCGCTCGAGCTTGCGCATCAGGCCGCCAAAGTGGCCAATCTCCGCGCGCTCGACGACCGGCTGCTCGAAGACCGGGAGGTGTGGCGCATGCTCGCGAGCGGCTTCCGGCCGGAACGTGCGCGCGCCGAGCGCCACCTTTCGCGCCTCGTCACCGCCGACGCGCTGATGCGCATCCTGAAGCGCCTCGCCCTGATCGAAACGCTGCTCGGCGCGCTGTCGGCGTGAGCGGGCGCGCGGCGCGCTACCCCAGTGCGCCGTGGCAGTGCTTGTATTTCTTGCCCGAGCCGCAGGGGCAGGCGGCGTTGCGCGAAACCTTGCCCCAGGTGCCGGGATCGCTGGGGTCGATGGCGGCTTCGGCGCGGCGGCTACGCACCGGCTGCAGGGTTGTGACGCCGCCTGAGGGCACGCCCGCGCCGTAATCGAAGCCGAGCGGGATGCCATCGGTGCCCGCGGCCGCCAGCGCGGCGGGATCGGGGTGCTCCTCGACCATGCGCTGCGGGCGCTGCGGCATCGCCAGCGGATCGGGATGATCCTCGTCCTGCATGCGGATTTCGAGATGCGACAGCACGCCGGTCACGGTCTCGCGCAGGCCGGCCATCATGCGATGGAACATCTCGAAGGCCTCGCGCTTGTATTCGATCAGCGGGTCCTTCTGGCCGTAGGCGCGCAGGTTGATCGCCTGGCGCAGATAGTCGAGATGCAGCAGGTGATCCTTCCAGGTCTGGTCGAGGATCTGCAGCAATAGGCTCTTCTCGGCCATGCGCATGATGTCGGCGCCGTACTGCGCCGACTTCTTCGCCATGTGCTCGTCGGTGGCCTTCTTGATGCGCTCCTTCACCTCTTCGTCGGCGATGCCTTCCTCGGCCGCCCAGTCCTTCACCGGCAGATCGAGGCCGAAGATCTGCTGCACGCGGTCGTGCAGCTCGCCCACGTTCCACTGCTCGGAATAGGCGCCGGCCGGTATCGCGGTGGAGACGAGACCGTCGATCAGCTCGTTGCGCATGTCGGCGATGAGCTCGCCCACCTCCTCGGCGCGCATCACCTGGATGCGCTGGTCGTAGATCACCTTGCGCTGGTCGTTCATCACGTCGTCGAAGCGCAGCAGGTTTTTCCGGATCTCGAAGTTGCGCTCCTCCACCTTGCGCTGCGCCTTCTCGAGCGCCTTGTCGACCCACGGGTGGATGATCGCCTCGCCTTCCTTGAGGCCGAGGCGCCCGAGCCACACGTCGAGCCGCTGCGATCCGAAGATGCGCATCAGGTCGTCGGTCAGCGAGATGAAGAACTTCGAGTTGCCGGGGTCGCCCTGGCGGCCCGAGCGGCCGCGGAGCTGGTTGTCGATGCGCCGGCTCTCGTGGCGCTCGGTGCCGATCACGTAGAGGCCGCCCGAGGCGAGCACCTTCTGCCGCGCCGCTTCGATCTGCTGCCGGATCTCGGCCGAGCGCTTCTCGCGCTCCGCGGGATCGGTCACGTCCTTGAGCTCGTCCTCGACGCGCATCTCGAAATTGCCGCCGAGCTTGATGTCGGTGCCGCGGCCGGCCATGTTCGTGGCGATCGTCACGGCGCCGGGCTTGCCGGCCTGCGCGATGATGTGCGCCTCGCGCTCGTGGTTGCGCGCGTTCAGCACCTCGTGCGGCACCTTCTTCGCGGCCAGCTTGGCGGCCAGCGATTCCGATTTCTCGATGCTCACCGTGCCGACCAGCACCGGCTGGCCGCGCTTGTGGGCCTCCTCGATCAGCGTGATGACGGCGGCGTCGCGCTCGTCGCCGGTGCGATAGACCTCGTCGGAGTGGTCCTCGCGCACCATCTCGCGGTTGGTCGGGATCTCGGCGACCTCGAGCTTGTAGATCTGCTGGAACTCGGCCGCCTCGGTCATGGCCGTGCCGGTCATGCCGGCGAGCTTCGGATAGAGGCGGAAGTAGTTCTGGAACGTGATCGAGGCCAGCGTCTGGTTCTCGGGCTGGATCGCCACGCCTTCCTTGGCCTCGAGCGCCTGATGCAGGCCCTCGGAATAGCGCCGGCCCTCCATCATGCGGCCGGTGAATTCGTCGACGATGACGACCTGCCCGTTGCGCACCATGTAGTCGACGTCGCGCGTGAACAGCTTGTGCGCGCGCAGGGCCTGGTTGACGTGGTGGACGACCGGCACGTGGTTGATGTCGTAAAGGTTGCCTTCCTTCACGATGCCGGCCTCGCGCAGCGCCTGCTCGATCGCTTCCTGGCCGGCCTCGGTGAGCGCCACGGTGCGGCTCTTCTCGTCCTTGTCGTAGTGCTCGGGCTTGAGCACCGGGATCAGCTTGTCGATCGACTTGTAGAGCTCGGAGCTGTCCTCGGCCGGGCCCGAGATGATCAGCGGCGTGCGCGCCTCGTCGATGAGGATCGAGTCGACCTCGTCGACGATCGCGAAGTTGAACGGCCGCTGGCACATCTCCGCGATCTGGTACTTCATGTTGTCGCGGAGATAGTCGAAACCGAGCTCGTTGTTGGTGCCGTAGGTCACGTCGCAGGCATAGGCCTCGCGCCGCTGGTCGTCGCTCATGTCGTGCACGATGCAGCCGACGGTGAGCCCCAGGAACCGGTAGACGCGGCCCATCCATTCCGAGTCGCGCTTGGCGAGGTAGTCGTTGACCGTGACGACGTGGACGCCCTTGCCCTCGAGCGCGTTGAGATACACCGCCAGGGTCGCGACCAGCGTCTTGCCTTCGCCGGTTTTCATCTCCGCGATCATGCCGCGGTGGAGCACCATGCCGCCCATGAGCTGCACGTCGTAGTGCCGTTCGCCGAGGGTGCGCTTGGCCGCCTCGCGCACGGTCGCGAACGCGTCGGGCAGGACATCGTCGAGGTCCTCGCCCTCGGCGAGCCGCTTCTTGAGCCAGGCGGTGCGTTCGCGCAGCTTCTCGTCGGTCAGCGAGGAGACGTCCTTTTCGAGGGCGTTGATCTCGTCGACGGCGGGCTGCAGGGATTTGACGAAACGCTCATTGGCCGAGCCGAAGAAAAGGCGGGCAATGCGGCCGATCATGCGGAATCCTCGGGAGAGTGCAGGGAGGGGGCCGGCGGCTCCGGGCGGGACGTGGGCCGGTCGCCGCGGGTCGCTGAGAGATAGGCGGTGGGGCAGGGGCTGTCAACGCGCGCCGGGCCGCGCGCCGGCCCTGCGGAGGCCGAAATTGCGTGTCTTTTGCGGCGGTTGCATGGCGGCCGGTGGCCGCCCGCCTACGCGCATGTGATCGCCGGCGGCGCGGCCCCGCCTTGTTTGCGCCCGGCCTTTGTGTCACATCCCGGCAAAGCCGGGCGCGCCGGTTTTCATGGCGAGGACGCCGCAGCGCCGACCGGCCGTCTCTGACGCGCCCCTCCTCGCCGGATCGGACCCTATTCCATGATGACTTCCGTGCTCTCGCGCTGCGCCGCAGCGGCCTTGTTGGCGCTCGCGCTGGCCGCGCCCGCCGCTGCCCAGGAGAAGGCGCCCGATCCCGTCGTCGCCGACGTGAACGGGGAGAAGGTGCATCTCTCGGATCTCGTCGCCACCTATCGCGCGCTGCCGCAGCGCCTGCAGCAGGTGCCGTTCGAGCAGCTCTTCAAGCCGCTGGTGGAGCACCAGATCGCGATCCGCCTGCTCGCCGCGGAAGGGCGCAAAGCGAAGCTCCAGGAGACCGAGGCGGTCCAGAAGCGCCTCAAATACATCGAGGGGCAATACGTCTACGAGGCCTATGTCGAGAAGATCGTCGGCGAGCGCGCGACCGACGCCAAGCTCCAGGAGGCCTACGCGGCCTTCGTCAAGGACTACAAGGGCGAGGAAGAGGTGCGCGCCTCGCACATCCTGGTGAAGACCGAGCAGGAGGCGAAGGACGTCATCATCCAGCTCGAGAAGGGCGCCGATTTCGCCAAGCTCGCGAAGGAGAAGTCGGTCGATCCCTCGAAGGAGCGCAATGCCGGCGATCTCGGCTTCTTCAGCAAGGAGCAGATGGTGAAGGAGTTCGCCGAGGCCGCCTTCGCCCTCAAGAAGGGCGAGACGACGAAGGCGCCGGTGAAGACGCAGTTCGGCTGGCACGTGATCCGCGTCACCGATCGCCGCGCCGCTGCCGCGCCGAAGTTCGAGGAGGTGAAGGAGCAGCTCCGCCAGAAGATGGCCGAGAGCATCGCGCAGGACGAGATCACGAAGCTCAAGGGCGCCGCCAAGATCGCCCGCTTCGACGCCGAGGGAAAGCCGCTCGCCGAGGAGCCGAAGACGGAAGAGAAGAAGTAGGGCGGCGGCACCGCGCCGTCAGGGCTTGCGGGCGCGCGTGAGGCTCGTGATACCTTCGAGCATCGTCTCGGTGCGCTCCACGGCGAAGCCCGCATCGCGTAGCACGCCCTCGACATAGCCCGGCGTCAGGCATTCGGCGCCGGGATTGTCGAGGATCGCCGCGAGCAGATACCAGGCCGCGAAATCGGGCCCCTGGTGCGCGTCGTCCACCATGAAATCGTGGATCAGCACGGTGCCGCCGGGGCTCAGCGCTTCGAACGCGCGGCGGGCGAGCACCGGAATGTCGGCGGCGCCGACCGCGCTCCACACATACGACATCAGGACCGCATCCTGCCCGCCGGGCCACGCGGTGGTGATCGCGTTGCCGCCGAGGTGCTCGATGCGGCCGGCGAGGCCCGCTTCCGCGGCGTAGCGCCGCGCGGTTTCGAGCGTCTCCGGGAAATCGAGGATCGTCGCGCACAAGTCGGGATAGCGGCGCAGCACGGCATGCGTGTAGGCGCCGCTGCCGCCGCCCACGTCGAGGAAACGCCGCGCGCCGGCGAGGTCCACGCGTTTCGCGAACAGGCGCGCCGGCCCGAGCGAGCCCGCATGCTGTGCGGCGCTGAACGCCTCGGCGCCGACGCCGCCTTCGGAATAGACGATGCCTTCGTAGAATCCCTTGTCGGGGAAGACGCGCTCGCCGCGCAGCGATTTCTCCAGATGGCGCGCGCCTTCGTAGAGGAAGCCGCCATTGACGACGCGGACATAGTCGCGGAAATCGCCGGGCGCGCCGGCGACGAGATAGGTAGCGGTCGCCGGCGCATTCGCGAACGCGCCGTTCGCCTCGGAGATCAGCCCCACGGTCTTGAGCGTGGTCAGCAGCGTCCGCAGCCGGTTCGGAGCAACGCCGGTCGCCCGCGCCAGCGCCTCCAGCGTCGCGGCGCCGCCGGCGATCTTCGTGAACAGGTCGAGATCGAGCGCCGCGAACAGCGCCTTCGAGGCGAGGAACCCGTAGGTGATCGCGGAAATCTGCCGGACGTCTTCGATCGGCTTCATGGATTCGTTCCTCTCCCGCCGCCGATGCTTACTTTAGCCCGAAACGGCGACCGGTATCGGTTGCATCATCCTTCCCATTGACGCCCGCGCCCAAAACCGCTTCTCTCCCGGCGCCATGATGTTCCGGTTGCACTCCCTTTCCGCCGTCTCCGGCGGCCTTCGGCTGCGATGCGCGCGCGAGCGACGACGCGGCGACGCCTAGCGTCTGCCCTGTCCGCTCGTCCCCGTGAACGGCGCCTCGGCGCCGTTTTGCGCATCGGCCCTTAGGAGTGCCCGTCCATGCCGCCCGTCAAACGCTCGCCGCTCGCGCCTGACCAACATCCCGTGCTGCCGCCGATCGCCGGCGCGCGCCTCGCCGCCATCGCCTGCGGCATCCGCTACAAGGAGCGCAAGGATCTCTGCCTGTTCGCGTTCGATCCGGGCACGACGGTGGCCGGCGTGTTCACGAAATCGCTCACCGCCGGCGCGCCGGTCGAGTGGTGCAAGGCGGCGCTGAAGGGCCGGAGCGCGCGCGCGTTTCTCGTCAATTCCGGCAACAGCAACGCGTTCACCGGCCGCGTCGGCCGCAAGGCCACGAAGCTCAGCGCCGGCGCCGCCGCGAAGCTCATGCGCTGCAAGCCGGGCGAGGTGTTCGTCGCCTCCACCGGCGTGATCGGCGAGCCGCTGCCCTACGAGCGCATCGTCGGCGCCACACCCGACCTTATCGCCGCGCTCGCGGCCGATGCCTGGCAGGGCGCCGCCGAGGCGATCATGACCACGGACACCTTCCCGAAGCTCGCGACGCGCACGGCGCGCATCGGTGACACCGACGTGACGATCAACGGCGTCGCCAAGGGTTCGGGCATGATCGCGCCCGACATGGCGACGATGCTCGCCTTCTGCGCGACCGACGCCGCGATTCCGGCGCCGATCCTCCAGAAGCTGCTCGCCGACGGCACCGAGAAGAGCTTCAACTGCATCACGGTGGACAGCGACACCTCGACCAGCGACACGCTGCTGCTCGCTGCCACCGGCAAGGCCGGCAACCGGCGCCCGAAATCGCCGGGCGATGCGCTGCTGCGCGAGTTCCGCGCCGCGCTCGACGACCTGCTGCTCGATCTCGCCTTGCAAGTGGTGAAGGACGGCGAGGGCGCCACGAAGTTCGTCGAGATCGCGGTCAGCGGCGCGGCCAACGCCGGCGCGGCAAGGCGCATCGGGCTCGCGATCGCCAATTCGCCGCTGGTCAAGACCGCGATCGCCGGCCAGGACGCGAATTGGGGCCGCATTGTCGCCGCGATCGGCAAGTCCGGCGAGCGCGCCGACCGCGACAAGCTCCAGGTGCGCATCGGCGGAGTCCTCGTCGCGAAGAACGGCGGCCGCGTGCCCGATTACGACGAAGGCCCGGTCGCCGCACACATGAAGGGGCAGGAGATCAGGATCGAGGTCGAGATGGGGCTCGCCAAGGGCCGCGCCACCGTGTGGACCTGCGACCTCACCCACGGCTACATCGACATCAACGGCTCCTACCGAAGCTGAACAAGAAATTGAACAGGCGCCGGGGAGTCGGGAAGGATTGGATCTGCGCGCCAAAGCCGCGCTGTCATTCTTCTCCCCGGCTCCCCGGCTCCCCGGCTCCTGTTCCCTTATCTGTGTTTCCGCATGACCGCTGATCGGAAGATCGTGCTCGTCGCGGCGGTGGCGCTGGTGGATGCGGATGGGCGCGTATTGATCGCGCGGCGGCCCGAGGGCAAGGCGATGGCCGGGCTCTGGGAATTTCCCGGCGGCAAAGTGCAAGAGGGCGAGACGCCCGAGCGCGCATTGGTGCGCGAGCTGAAGGAAGAGCTCGGCATCGACGTGACGGAAAGCTGCCTCGGCGCGTTCACCTTCGCCTCGCACGCCTATGCCGATTTCCACCTGCTGATGCCGCTCTATCTTTGCCGCAAGTGGAAGGGCACGCCCGCGGCGCACGAGCACAGCGCCCTCAAATGGGTGCGCCCCGACCGGCTCGCCGACTACGACATGCCGCCCGCCGACAAGCCGCTGGTGGCGATGCTGCGCGACTTCCTCTGAGATCGCCGCTCAGCGCGCGACGGCCTCGCTCGTGATCGCGTCGAGCGCGCCGGCCATGGTCTTCAGCACGGCGTCGCGGTCCTTGATGCCGTGCGCCGCCGCAAGCGAGGACGGGGGCCAGTAACCCACCATCACGGCGCCCGCCGCATCCTGCCACACCAGCACGCGCATCGGCAGATCGAGGCCCGCCGTGGGGCTGCTCTGCATCAGCGGCGTGCCGAGCTTCGGATTGCCGAAGATCACGACGATGGCCGGGCGCAATTCCATGCCGTTGGCCTTGGCCGCGGCGGCATGATCGACCTTGGCGGCTATGACGGCGCCGCGCTTCGTGATCGCGGCCTCGAGCCTCGCCACAGTGGCGGCGGCGTCGTGCGCGCTTTTCTTGGTCACGAGCTGCGGGGCCTGGGCCAGCGCCGGCGCAGCGGCAAAGGCGACGACGACGGCAACCACGGCAAACGGGCGCATCTGGCTCCTCCTATTTTCTGATTTTCCACGTTCAGGCGCGTACTCTCCGCCATTTCCGGCGCCGGTGCGTCTCAACATCTCGTGTCCGCTTTGCGGCCGGGCGGCATTGCGCCGGGAACATTGCCGCCGCGGGCCGCCGGTATGGTAGCAACCGCGGCATGAGCGACGATGTCCGCCTTGCCCGGCCGGCCCTATCGAAGCGCAATGGCATCCTGCTCGGTCTGTTCGCGGCGCTGATCTGGGGCGGATATCTGGCGTTCGCGCGCGCGGGTATCGCCGACGGTCTCCGGCCCGAGGATTTCGCGCTGCTGCGCTTCGGCGTGGCTGCGCTCGTGATGCTGCCGTTCCTGCTGAAAAACGGCGTGGCGACGCTCGCCGGCGTCGGCTGGAAGCGCGCCTTCGTGCTGGCGATCTTCGCCGGGCCGCTGTTCATGCTGCTTATTCCGGGCGGCTACCTCTTCGCGCCGCTGCCGCACGGCGCGGTGATTCCGCCGGCCTCGACGGTGGTGTGCAGCCTCCTGACCGCGGCGATCTTCCTGGGCGACCGGCCCACCGTTTCGCGCATCGTGGCCGTGGGCCTGATCCTCATCGGCCTCGTCTGCATCGCGGGCAGCGGGTTCTTCGAGGGAAAAGGCGCGCAGACCTGGATCGGCGATCTCATGTTCTTTTCGGCCGGGCTGCTCTGGGCGGTATTCACGGTGCTGCAGCAACGCTGGAAGATCGGCCCGATGCAGGCCACGACCGCGCTCTCGGTGATGTCGATAATCCTCCTGCTGCCGCCGTATATCGTGTGGTCGAGCTTCGATCGGCTGCTCGCGCTGCCACCCGCGATGCTGGCGGCGCAAATCCTGATCCAGGGCGTGCTCGCCGGCGCCATCGCCGTCATCGCTTACGTTTCCGCCGTCGTGGCGCTCGGCGCAAGCCGCGCCGCGGTTTTCCCGGCCCTCGTGCCTGCCACCGCGACCATCATCGGCATCCCGCTCACCGGCGAATGGCCCAGCGTGCTGCAATGGATCGGCATCGCGGTGGTGACGGTGGGGCTGCTCGCGGCGCTCGGCGTCCGCCTGCCGTGGCGCGTCGCGAAAAAAACCTAGCCACGGCGGCGCACGTCCCTATTCTCCGACGTCATGCAACGAAGGAGCGAAGGATGAGGCGCGCAACGGGCATTGTCGGTTTGGCATTCGCAGCGGCGGCTTTCGTGCCGCCGGCGGCGGCCACCGATCTCGTATGTTTCTCGACCATCGGCCGCGGCGCCACCTGCCTCAACGGCGGCAAGATCGAGCATCACACGCGCGCCAGCGCGCGCCTGCCGTCGGACAGCTTCGGCGCGCTCGCCGCGTGCGGGGATACGATCGTCGCCACGGTCGGCGGATCGGTCGTCACCTACGATGGCAAGGCGTGGTCGGCGCCGAACCGGCCGCCCGGCGGATTCGCATCGAAACTTGCCTGCGCCGAGCCCGGCAAATATTGGGTGTCGACGACCGGCGGCGTCGCCTATTGGGATGGCGGCGCGTGGAAGAGCTACAAGATGGCCGAGGCGGTTCCCGCCGCCGGAACGACGATCGTCTTCGACATCGCCGCCGGCCCGAACGGTACCGCCTGGGTCGCGATGTCGAACGGCGTCGTCGCGCTGTTCGAGGGCGGGCAGTGGAGCGTCTTCAAGGAAGGGCAGGGCTTCGACAAGCGCTACCCGTTCACGCGCATCCATGCCGATGCGAAGGGCCAGGTGTGGATTCCGGCCGGCGCCGTCGTGCTCGCGTTCCGCGACGGGAAGTGGCAACCGGTGCCGGGAGTCACGAATTTCAGCGCGATCGCGTTCGGCGCCGACGGCAAGCGGTGGATCGCCAATGGCGCCAAGCTCGTCATGCACGACGGCGACCGCCGCGCCGAATACGATCTCGGCCACTCGATCCGCGGCCTCGCGGCGGATGCGGGCGGCGCCGTCTGGGTCGCCAGCGAATTCGGCATCGCGCGTTTCGCCGACGGCAAGTTCGAAGCGCGCCACATGCACGACTCGGCGCTGCCCGACAACGATTTTTCGGCCGTGGCCGCCGTCGGCAAGGGCTCGGATCTGCCGCCGAAAGCCGACCAGCAACCCGGCTCGCTCGAAGGGCGCCTCGAGTGGAACGACGGCAAGCCGGTTGCCGGTGCCGAGATCCAGATCTGCGGCGTCTCCGCCGGAATCTTCACCGGCCCCGAGGGGCCGTGCGGCAAGCGCCCGCTGTTCTTCCAGGCGACCGCGAACGGCGAGGGCAAGTTCCAGTTCGCGAAAACGCCGCCGGCCGCGTACCGCATCGCGGTGAAACCGGTCGGCGCGCCGCGCTGGATCGTCTTCCTCGGCACCACCGATCGCCTCCGCGTCGGCGCCGGCGAAGCCAAGAATGCCGGCACGCTGACGATGGACACGCGCAACCGCCCGAACTGATTCCGGCCTCATCCGTTTCCCGGGCCCGGTCTCGCGCATTCGCGCGAGGCCGCGGCACTGCACCACCGCGCCATCCGTATAGTAGCGCAGGGCGGATCGTGGGCGGGTCCGAGAGAAGGAGAAGATCGATGAATTTCAAACTGTTGACGGCCGGCATCGGTGTGCTGGCCACGGCCGTACTCGCGTCGGGGCCGGCTTCGGCGCAGGGGCGATGGGAGCTGATCGGCCAGCGCCAGGTCGGCTTTCTCGTCGACCGCGACGCGGTGAGCGGGCGCGGTCAGGGCCGCTTCAGCGTGATCCGTATCTGCGTCGGCAACGCGCCGGTGCACTTCCGCGACGTCGACGTGGTGTTCGCGAACGGCGAGCGCCAGCAGCTCGCGATCAACGCGCTCGTGCGTGCGGGCGCCTGCACGGCCAATCTCGATCTGCGCGGCGAGGCGCGCCGCGTCGCGCGTGTCGAGATGGTCTACAACTCCGTGCCGAACTTCCGTGGCCGCGCGCTCGTGTCGGTCTACGGCCTCCATCCGATGATGGGCCCCGGCCCGGGCGGACCCACGCGGCCCGGCATGTGGGACCGGCTCGGCATGCGCATGGTCGGCTTCCAGGTCGATCGCGACGCGTTCGATCTCCAGGGCGAGGGCCGCTTCCGCGCGATCCGCCTCTGCGTCGCGCGCAACGCCGTGCAGTTCCGCGACGTGGAGGTGCACTACGGCAACGGCGAGCGGCAGGAGCTGCCGGTGCGCCGCTTCATCCGCGCCGGCGCGTGCACGCCGCCGCTCGACTTCGCCGGCCGCGAGCGCCGCGTCCGCCGCGTCGTGATGACCTACAACGCCGTGCCGAACTTCCGCGGCCAGGCGGCCGTGACGCTGTACGGCCTGCGCTGAGCGGGACTCCCGCGATCGCGGCAGCCGCGCCGGGCGACCGGCGCGGCTGCTTGCGTTTTGGCCCCCGCGTTTTCCCTCGCGCATCGCACGCACGCCGCGATAGGGTGGCGGCGAGGTTCGCCATGCGCATCGTCTTCTCGCCCGACCACGCGCGCCATCGCCCGGAAACCTATTTCCGCGCCGGCGGATTCGTGCCGCATCCCGAAAAGCCGGAGCGCGCCGAGGCGATCGCGGCCGAGCTGAAGCGCGCGGGCTTCACCGTCGAACGGCCGCACGACTACGGGCCGGCGCCGCGCGCCGCCGTGCACGCACCCGACTATCTCGCGTTCCTGGAATCCGCGCACCGGCGCTGGCGCGAGACGGGCGCGCCTTCGGCCGAGGTGGTGCCGAACATCCATCCCGGCCGCCACATGTCGAGCCTGCCCAAGGGCCTCGTCGGCCAGGTCGGCTGGTACACGACCGACATGTCGAGCCCGATCGGCCCCGATACTTTCGCCGCCGCGGCGTCCAGCGCCAATGTGGCACTCCATGCCACCGAGCGCGTGCTCGGCGGCGCGCCGGCGGCTTATGCGCTGTGCCGCCCGCCGGGCCACCACGCCTTCGCCGACATGTGCGGCGGCTTCTGCTTCCTCAACAACATCGCGATCGCGGCGGAGTACGCGGTGCGCCGCGGCCGGCGCCCGGCGCTCCTCGACGTCGACGTGCATCACGGCAATGGCACGCAGGGAATCTTCTATCGCCGGCGCGACGTGCTCACCGTGTCGCTCCACTGCGATCCCGCCGATTTCTATCCGTTCTTCTCGGGCCACGCGCACGAGCGCGGCGAGGGCGAGGGGCGCGGCGCCAATCTCAACCTGCCGCTCGCGCGCGGCACCGGCGACAACGCCTATCTCGACGCGCTTGCCGAGGCCTTCGCCACGGTGCGCGCGTTCGCGCCCGACATGCTGTTCGTGGCGCTCGGCCTCGACGGTTACGAAGGCGATCCGTTCCAGGGCTTCCGCATCACGACCGCGGGCTTCGGCCGCATCGCGCGCGCGATCGGCGAGCTCGGCCTGCCCACCGTGTTGGTGCAGGAGGGCGGCTACAATTGCGACGATCTCGGCAAGAACGTGCGCGCCTTCCTCGAGGGCTTCGCCTCGGCGCGCGCCGCTTGAGGACCTTGCCCGGAAACGCAAAAGGCGCCCGCCTTGCCCGCGGGCGCCTTTTCGATTTTGCGGGCCGGTGCTAGGCGACGAAGCGATGCAGCACGAACGCCACGGCAACCAGCCCGACGAGGGCATAGGCGATGTGGGCGATGGTGCCGCGCCGCGCTGCGCCGCTCCAGCGGCTGACCAGTCCGTTCGGATCGTAATTCATGGCGTGATCCCCGATGGTTGCGCGCTTCGCTGCAGTGTCATCGAAGCGTAACAATTTACGGCTGCGGTTACGCACTTATCCACAATAGTTGAACTTTCCTCACAAGTTGTAAAGGGCGAAACGGTGCTTCTGCAAAGAATATTTGCAATCTCCCAAGGGGTTAACGCCATCACTTCATCTTCGATCGCCGCTGTGGCTGCGCCCTGCGGCTGTGGAAACGCATGGGGATGGCTGGCGGCCACTCGCGCCAAGTGCGCCAGGCGCAGCGCGAGCGCCAAAAGCCCTCGTCTGGCGAAGGCAGGTACGCAACGGCTACTCGACAGTTCCAGGCGCCGCTGCCGAGCAGCGTGGTGCCGTCGGTAGGCGCCTAGCGCAGCGTGTGCTTCGGCGGTGATTCGCAGGCGTAGTTGCGCTGCCGGTTCGCTTCGACCGCCTTCAGCGGATCGGCAGGCTTCAGGCTCTGGTGATAGAGCGGCGGCAGGCGCTTGTAGTCGATCGTGGCGAGGCGCTTCCATTCGAGGTCCTTGTCGGTCACCTCGCGGATGCGCTTGGCCGGAACGCCCGCCATCATCGAGCGCGGCGGCACGATCTCGTTGGCCTTCACGAGCGCCTGCGCGGCCACGATCGAATCGGCGCCGATCTCGCAGTAATCGAGCAGGATGGCACCCATGCCGATCATCGAATTCCGCCGCACGACGGCGCCGTGGATGATCGCGTGATGGCCGATATGGCCGAGCTTCTCCACGATCGTGTCGCGGTCGGGGAAGCCGTGCACGACGCAGTGGTCCTGCACGTTCGCGTCTTCCTCGATCACGAGGCGACCGAAGTCGCCGCGCAGCACCGCGCACGGCGCCACGTAGACGCCGGCGCCGATGATGACGTCGCCGATCAGCACGGCGGTGGGGTGGACATAGGCGGAGGGGTCCACGACCGGGACCATGCCTTGGAACGAATAGACGGGCATGAGGCGCTTCCTGCTTTTGCGACTGGCGGCGGGGCTGTCATATGCTAGGAGACCGCAACCGTCACCCATTGAAAGCCGAGATGTCGAACGCGCCCGTCCTTTACGCCGTCCGCGACGGCTATGCCGAGATCACGCTGAACAGGCCCGACAGCCTGAACTCGTTCACGGCCGAGATGCATGCCGGCCTGCGCGATTCGTTCGAGCGCGCCCCGGCCGAGGGCGCCCGCGCGATCCTCGTCACCGGCGCCGGGCGCGGCTTCTGCGCCGGGCAGGATCTCACCGAGCGCAAACTGCCCGAGGCCGGCGAGGCGATCGACCTCCGCGTCTTCCTGCGCGAGCGCTACAATCCGCTGATCAAGCGCATGCGCGAGCTGCCGCTGCCGATCGTCGTCGCCGTCAACGGCGTCGCGGCCGGGGCGGGCATGGGATTCGCGCTCGCCGGCGATATCGTGCTCGCCGCGCGTTCGGCCAAGTTCATCCAGGCCTTCATCAAGATCGGCCTCGTGCCCGATGCCGGCTCCACCTATTGGCTGCCGCGCCTCGTCGGCCCGGTGCGCGCCCGCGCGCTGGCCATGACCGGCGACGCGCTCTCCGCCGACGATGCCGCCGCCTGGGGCCTCGTGTGGAAATCGGTTGACGACGACAAGCTGATGCCGGAGGCCCGCGCGCTCGCCGCGCGTTTGGCAGCGTCGCCCACCGCGGCGCAGGGCCTCACGAAGCAATTGATGAACGCCTCGCTCGACAACGCGCTCGGCGCGCAGCTCGATCTCGAGCGCGACACGCAATTCATCGCCGGGCAGTCGAAGGATTATCTCGAAGGCGTGAAAGCCTTCCGCGAGAAGCGCCCGCCGAAATTCGAGGGCAAGTGATGACCTCACTCCCCACCACCGCCACCGTCGCCGTGATCGGCGCGGGGACCATGGGCGCCGGCATCGCGCAGGTGGCCGCTTCCGCCGGGCATCCGGTGCTGCTCTACGACGTCGCCGTGGGCGCGGTGGCGAAGGGCATTGCGGCGACCCGGGCCGGTCTCGACCGGCTCGTCGAGCGGCAGAAGATGAGCGCCGGCGAGCGCGATGCGCTGATGGCGCGTATCAGGCCGGTCGAGAAGCTCGACGAGCTCGCTCACGCGGCGCTGGTGATCGAAGCGGTGATCGAGAAGCTCAGCGTCAAGCACGAGATCTTCGCCGCGCTCGAGCAGATCGTGAAGCCGGACGCGATCCTCGCGACGAACACCTCGTCGCTGTCGATCACCGAAATTGCCGCGCACCTGAAGCATCCGGGCCGCGTCGTCGGAATGCATTTCTTCAATCCGGCGCCGGTGATGGCGCTGGTCGAGGTGATCACCGGAATCGCCACCGCGCCCGAGGCGGCGGCCGCCGTGTTCGACACGGCGAAGGCCTGGGGCAAAGCGCCGGTCTATGCGAAATCGACGCCGGGCTTCATCGCCAATCGCATCGCGCGCCCGTTCTACGGCGAGGCGCTGAAGCTGCTCGAGGAGGGCGCGGCCGACGTGGCCACGCTCGACGCGATCCTGCGCGATTGCGGCGGCTTCCGCATGGGGCCGTTCGAGCTCATGGACCTGATCGGCATCGACGTGAATTTCCTCGTCACGCGCTCGGTGTGGGAAGCGTTTTTCCACGACCCGCGCTATCAGCCGAGCCTGCTGCAGCAGGAGATGGTCGCGGCGGGCCGTCACGGCCGCAAGTCGAAGCGCGGCTGGTACGATTATCACCCGAGCGCCGCGAAGCCCGCGCCGCAGGAGGCGCCGCAAGGCCCCAAGCCCAAGACGATCGTGCTCTCGCAGAATCCGGCGCTGGCTGCCGAGCGCGGCGCGTTCGATCCGGCCGCCGATCTCGTGGCGCTGGCGCGCGAGGCCGGTATCGCGGTGACGTTCGAGGAGACGCAGCCCGATTTCCAGCCGCTCGACGATCCGTTCGCGCCGCGCGGGGGAACGCAGTTCGCTTCGGCCACGGAGAGCGAGCCCTTCGAATTCGCGCCCGGCACGGCGGAAGATCGCTACGAGCCCTATGCGGAGACGACGATTGGGCTCGACGGCTGCCGCCTGCGGCTCACGCGCGGCACCACCGGCCACGAGCCCGGCTGGCGCGAGCCCGACGATCTGCCGGTCGTGCTCTACGATCTCGCGCTCGACTATCGCGCCGCGCCGCGCATCGCGATCGCCGTTCCCGCAGGCGCGCCGCGCACCGTGATGCTCACCGCCGCCGGCTTCTTCCAGGCGCTCGGCAAGCGCGTGACGGTGGTCGAGGACGTGCCCGGCCTCGTCGCGATGCGCATCGTCGCGATGCTCGGCAACGAAGCCGCCGACGCCGTCTATCGCGGCGTGTGCAGCGAAGCCGATGCGGATACCGCGACGCTCAAGGGCCTCAACTATCCGGCCGGCCCGCTCGCCTGGGGCAGGAAGCTCGGCTGGCACCGCATCCACGACGTGCTGCGCGGGCTCAATCTTTATTACGGCGATCCGCGCTACCGCGTGGCGCCGCCGATCCGTCGCTGGGAATACGCGGCGGAGGCGGCGCGCAATGCATGACGCGCAGAAAGCCCGCGAAGCGGGCGTCCGGGACCCGCAGGAGATCGCGGAAGAAGCCGCGCGCGTTTTCTCGGCCGAAGATCGCGGCACGTTTTTCATCGGCAGCGAACTCGTGTCGATCGGGCCGGGCCGCGCCCAAGTGAGGCTCAAAATCTGCGCGCATCACCTCAACTCGGCCAAGGTGTGCCATGGCGGCTTCATCTTCGCGCTCGCCGATTCGGCGCTCGGATTCGCCTCGTGCTCGCACGGCATCCAGACGCTCGCGCAGCACGCCGACATCCACTGGCTGAAGCCCGGCCGCGAGGGCGACGTGCTGACGGCCGCGGCGAGCGAAGTCTCGCGCAGCGGCCGCACCGCCGTCTACGACATCGCGGTGACGAACCAGGATGGCGAGCTCGTGGCCACCGTGCGCGGCATGACCCGCAGCACCGGCCTGCCCGTGGGCGCGGGGATCAAGAAGAAGTAGCGAGCTTCAATACTGTCGTCCCCGCGAAAGCGGGGACCTATTTGGACGCCCGCACGATTTGGCAAGTTCCGATACGCGTAAACGCCGCATGGGCCCCCACCTTCGCGGGGGCGACAAAGGTACAGGCAGAGCCATATTCTGAGGACTTCCAAATGCAACGCTTTCCAACCAACCCAGAGCTGCCATGACCGAAGCCTATATCTGCGACTCCATCCGCACGCCGATCGGCCGCTATGCCGGCACGCTCTCGTCGGTGCGGCCCGATGATCTCGGCGCAATCCCGCTCAAGGCGCTGATGCAGCGCAATCCCAAGGTCGATTGGGGCAAGCTCGACGACGTGATCTATGGCTGCGCCAACCAGGCCGGCGAGGACAACCGCAACGTCGCGCGCATGGCGCTGCTGCTCGCGGGAATCCCGAAGGAAGTGCCGGGCTCGACGGTGAACCGGCTCTGCGGCTCGGGCCTCAATGCGGTGGGCACCGCGGCGGCGGCGATCAAGGCGGGCGAGGCGGAGATCATCGTCGCCGGCGGCGTCGAGAGCATGTCGCGCGCGCCGTTCGTCATGGGCAAGGCCGAGCAGGCCTTTGCACGCGCCGCCGAGATCTATGACACGACGATCGGCTGGCGTTTCGTCAACAAGCTGATGCACGAGAAATACGGCACCGATTCGATGCCCGAGACGGCGGAGAACGTGGCCGCCGAGCACCAGATCGCGCGCGCCGATCAGGACGCGTTCGCATTGCGCAGCCAGCTCCGGGCCGTCGCCGCGCAGCAGAACGGCAAGCTCGGCGAGGAGATCGTGCCGGTCACCATCCCGCAGAAGAAGGGCGAGCCCAAGATCGTCGGGAAAGACGAGCATCCGCGCGGCGACACGACGCTCGAGGCGCTCGCCAAGCTGCCGGCGCCGTTCCGGAAGGGCGGCACGGTCACGGCCGGCAACGCGTCGGGCGTCAACGACGGCGCCGCGGCGCTCATCGTCGCGTCGGAGAGGGCGGCGAAGCAGTATGGGCTCGCGCCGATCGCGCGCGTGCTCGGTGCGGCCAGCGCCGGCGTGGCGCCGCGCGTGATGGGCATCGGCCCGGCGCCGGCCACCGAGAAATTGCTGGCGCGGCTCGGCCTCAAAGTGTCCGACATGGACGTGATCGAGCTCAACGAGGCCTTCGCCGCGCAGGCGCTGGCCGTCACGCGTATGCTCGGCCTGCCCGACGACGCCGAGCACGTGAACCCCAACGGCGGCGCGATCGCGCTCGGCCATCCGCTCGGCATGAGCGGCGCGCGCCTCGCCGCCACGGCCGCGCGCGAATTGCAGCGCCGCAAGGGCCGCTACGCGCTCGCCACGATGTGCATCGGCGTCGGGCAGGGCATCG
>CAYZSG010000063.1:0-23172 GCA_964481045.1 uncultured Candidatus Odyssella sp.
CCATCGTCTCCTTGTCGGGGAAGCGGATGTAGTGGAAGAAGCAGCGGCGCAGGAACGCGTCGGGCAGCTCCTTCTCGTTGTTCGAGGTGATGAACACCATCGGCCGGTGGCGCGCCTTCACCGTCTCGCGCGTCTCGTAAACGTGGAACTCCATCCGGTCGAGCTCGAGCAGCAGATCGTTCGGGAACTCGATGTCGGCCTTGTCGATCTCGTCGATCAGCAGCACCGGCGCCTCGTCGGCCGCGAACGCCTCCCAGAGCTTGCCGCGGATGATGTAGTTGCGGATCTCGTGCACGCGTGGATCGCCGAGCTGCGAATCGCGCAGGCGCGCGACGGCGTCGTATTCGTAAAGGCCCTGCTGCGCCTTGGTCGTGGATTTGATGTGCCACTCGAGGATCGGGCGGCCGAGCGCCTTGGCGACCTCGTGCGCGAGCACGGTCTTGCCCGTGCCGGGCTCGCCCTTCACCAGCAGCGGGCGCTGGAGCGCGATGGAAGCATTGACCGCGACCATGAGGTCATCGGTGGTGACGTAGCTTTCGGTGCCGGTGAAGCGCATGGGCGGAAATGGTTGTCCTGGTTCGGAAATGGGAGCGCGACGAAACTTACGGGCGGGCTCGCGAAGCGGCAAGTGCGGCGAAAGCGCGGGGGCGATGCCGCGTGCCCAAATCGCAGTCAGGCCTCGGGCGCGCGCTTCTTCTGCGCAGCGGCCATCCAGTGACGCACCGTGCGCACCACAGCCGCCATGTGAAACGCACCCTCCTCCGGCACATAGGCGTGCGCGCGGCCGACCGGGCAGGCGCGGCGGGCGAGACAGCCGCCGGTCGTGCAGGCCTTGCCCTTCGGGCTTTCGACATGACCGACACAAGCCTGCATGTCGAAGCCGCTGGGCGAGAACGCATCCGCCGGACACGCGGTGAGGCAAGGCTTCTTTGCGCAGGCGTCGCACGGGCTCGGCTCCGCCGCCGGCGGTGGCGGAAGCTCGATCCGCTCCGCAAACAGCAAGGCGCCGCGATAGACGTGCCAGAGACCGAAGCCGGGATGGATCAGGATTCCGATCGGCGAGCGATGCACGCCGCCCGCCTTCATCGCCCAGCGCTGGATCGGCGGCCAGGGTTTGCGTGTGGCGAACACGAGGTCCGCGCCGAGCGACGCCGCCGCCCGTTCGAGATGCGCATCGACCCAGCTGTCGAGCGGGTCCTTCCCGGCCATCTCCGGCACTTCGCGGCGGAAGGCTTCCCACATCGCCTTCCCGGCATTGCCCACGAGCACCACCGTTCCGGCCGGCCGGCCATCGCCGAGCGCGCGTACGCCGTCTTCCGGCGCCGGGTGAAATGCGCCGCGCACGAAGAGGCCCGTGCCGGCGAACAGCCGGTTGATCTCCGCCGCCACACCCGCGGGCCGTTCAGCATCCATGCGCTTCCTCAGTCTCATGTTCCGCCGCAGGGCATCCTAACCTAAGATCGCGTGGTGCATAGCGCATGAGGGAGCGGCGGCGATGCGTGGGCCGGCATTGGCGGGGGTGCTCGTTTTCGCGGTCTCCGGGGTGACGATGCAAGCCGTGGCGCAGGAATTGCTGCCGCCGCAGCCGGGCCTCTCCGTTACCTATCGCCAGACCGCGAGCGTGGGCGAGGCGCCGGCCGACACCACGTTCCGCGTCGTCGCGATCGAAGGGCTGCGCACGACGGCCGAGGTTCAGCGCGCGACGCTGCCTCCCGAGCGCTACACACTGCACTCCTATCGCGTCTGGTATTCCGAACGCGTCGTCCAGCCGAGCGGCACGCTGCATCAGGAATCCCCCACCGGCATCATCGACGATTTCGCGGTTCTGAAGCCGGGCCTCGTCCGCACATTTCCAGCCAAGCTCCGTTATGTCGCCAATGCCGCCGTCCCCACCCTGCCCGGCGGACAACCCAATCGCTCGAGGGACAACGACCTCGACATGACCTACGCGGTCGAGCGCGCCGAGCGCGTGAGCGTGCCGGCCGGCGAATTCGACACGTTCGTGCTCATGCGCACGCAGGCTTTCACCGGCGGCGGAACCGTGTCGCGGCGCGACACGACGCGCATCTGGTACGCGCCCGAGCTGCGCTGGTGGGTGAAGATCGAGACCTCCAGCACCGCGGCCGGCGCGCCGGTCATCACCGGCGTCGCGATCGACATCAAGCGGCCGTGACACGTCTGCCGAGGCTCATGATCGCCGCGGCTTTCGCGGCGGCGATTGGCGCAACCTCGTACGCTTTCGGCCAAGGCACCAGGCTGCCGCGACCAGGGCTCGTCATCGAGTGGCGGCAGAGCGCGGACTTCGGCGGCCCGGTCACGGTACGACAGCAAATTCTCTCCGTCGCCGGAAGCGCCGTTGCCTATCGCGAAAGCACGCTGGGTAGCGCGGGCGGTCCCGTCGCGTACGAAACCTGGCGCGGCCTCGTGCTGATCAGGCGCCATATCCCGCCCTCGCCGGCCTTCACCGAGTCGACCGCGACGTTCATGATCGATGTGCCGGCGCTCGAAAGGCTCGTGCCGATGGCCCCGGGTCGCCACGTTCGGATCGAAATCAAAGGCCGCACGGCCTCGCGCCTCGGCACTTCCCCCACCGCGCCGTTCATGACCGCCGACATCGTGGGCCAACTGTCCGTCTGGATCGAGCGCCGGGAGATCCTTGCGCTTGCCGCGGGCCGCTTCGACACCGTTGTCATCCGTCACGAGGTGACGCTGGAGCAGCCCGGCATGAACAATCGCACGACGGTGGCGGCGCGCGTGTGGTTCGCTCCGGCGCTCGGCTGGCCGGTGAAGAAGCATCAATTCGACGAAAAGGGCGGCGTAAAATCCGAAGCCGTCGTCATTCGCGTGACGCAGCCGCGATGAACCGACTCGTTCTTGCCCTGGCGCCCCCGGACGTGCCGCGACCTTAAGGATTGCGAAAGCGCCGGCGCCTACGCTGGCGCACCGAAGCAGTCGCAAGGAAAGCCGGGCATGGCCGCATTCTCGACCCGATGGGCGTGGGCGTTCGCCGCGGCGGCCTTGTCGGCGACAGCGGGCACAACTCACGCGCAGGAACTCGCCGGACCCGCGGAAGGCCTCGTCATCGTGTGGCGCTCGCCCGCCGTGCCGACGATGCCCGCCGTCACCTGGACGATCGCGCCCGGCGAAGAGCGGGTCTCCGCGGTCCGCACCGAGGCGCGCGCGCTGTTCGAGCGCATGACCGGCGAATCCACCGTCTATCGCGTAATCTTCCCGTTGCGTAGCGTGGACACATTCGGATCGGTCCACGAGATCGAACCCGACCGCGCCGCGATCGAAGCGATCGGCCGCCTCGACCCCGGCAAGACCGCGCGCATTGCGGCGCGCGCGGTGTCGATCCATACGAATCCGCGCACCAAGGAGGAGATACGGACCGAGGCCGCGAGCGTCACCATGCTCACGGTCGAGAAGCACGAGACGATCGAGGTGCCGGCCGGGCGCTTCGAGACGATCGTCCTGCGCGTCGAGGCCGAGCAGTCGCAGGGCTCGCCGGCCGTCCATCGCGTCTATCGGCGCTACTGGTACGCGCCCACGCTCGGCTGGTACGTGCAGTACGAGATCGTGATGAGCGGGCCGTCGCTCAACCAGCGCAACGCATACGTGGCCGCGAAGATCACGTCCGAGAAGCGCGCCGAGCGGCCGTAGCTACGCCGCGAATTTCTGCGTCAGCGCCTTTTCGATTTCGGCGAGCGCCGCTTCGGCCTTGCTCGGATCGGGGCCGCCGGCCTGCGCCATGTCGGGGCGGCCGCCGCCGCCCTGCCCGCCGAGCGCCGCCGAGCCCACGCGCACGAGATCGACCGCCGAGACGCGCTTCACGAGATCCTCGGTGACGCCGACGACGATCGAGGCCTTGCCCTCGCTCGACGCGATCACGGCGACGACGCCGGAGCCCACCTTTTTCTTCAGCTCGTCGGCGAGTGGCTTCAGATCGCGCGCCGGCACATCGCCGACGCTGCGGCCGATATACTTGATGCCGTTGATCGACTTCGCCTCGTCGCCGCCGGACTTGGCCGCGCCGCCGCCCATGGCCAGCGCGCGGCGCGCATCGGCCAGTTCGCGCTCGAGTTTCTTGCGCTCGTCGAGCAGCGACTGAATGCGCTGCGCGGCTTCGCCGGGAGTGGCCTTCAGCGTGTTCGCCACCGCGCGTAATGCCTTCTCCTCCTCGCGCACATACGCTTCGGCGCCTGGGCCGGTGACGACCTCGATGCGGCGCACGCCGGCGCCGACGGCGCTTTCGCTCACGATCTTGAACAGGCCGATGTCGCCGGTGCGGCGCACATGCGTGCCGCCGCAGAGTTCGGTCGAGAAGTGCGGTTTGCCGCCCGGATCGTCTTCGCCCATCGAGACGACGCGCACTTCGTCGCCGTATTTCTCGCCGAACAGCGCGAGCGCGCCGGCGGCGACCGCCTCGTCGGGCGTCATCAGGCGCGTGATCACCTCGGCGTTGCCGCGGACGCGCGCGTTCACGTCGTCCTCGACCTTGGCGATCTCCTCGGGCGACATTCCCCTGGTGTGGCTGAAGTCGAAACGCATGCCGTCGGCGCGCACTTCCGAGCCCTTCTGCGTCACATGCGTGCCGAGCACGCGGCGCAGCGCCTCGTGCGCGAGATGCGTGACCGAGTGGTTCGCGCGCAATTTGCGGCGGCGGTCGTGGTCGATCTCAAGCTCGACCGGATCGCCGAGCTTGATATTGCCCTGCTCGACCTTACCGAGGTGCACGTGCAACGCATCGGCGCGCTTGACCGTGTCGCGGACTTTGACGAGCGCGCCGGACGCGGTGGCGATGGTGCCGTAGTCTCCGGTCTGACCGCCCGATTCGGCGTAGAACGGTGTCTGATTCACGAGGATCGCGACTTCGGTCCCGGGGCCAGCCTCTTGGATTTCCTTTCCCTTCACCACCAGCGCCTTCACGACGCCTTCGGCCTTCTCCTCGCTGTAGCCGAGGAACTCGGTGGCGCCGACGCGGTCGCGCAATTCGAACCAGATTGTCTCTTCCGCGCGCTCGCCCGAGCCGGCCCAGGCCTTGCGGGCCGCCGCGCGCTGCTCTTCCATCGCGCGCTCGAAGCCTTCCGCATCGACCGGGCGGCCCTGGCCGCGCAGGATGTCTTGCGTGAGATCGAGCGGAAAGCCGAACGTGTCGTAGAGGCGGAACGCGACGGCGCCGGGCAGAGGCTGCTTCTCGCCGAGCTTGTTCGTCTCGTCTTCCAGCAGGCGCAGGCCGCGCGCCAGCATCTCTTTGAATCGCGTCTCCTCGAGCTTCAGCGTCTCGGTGATCAGCGCTTCGGCGCGCTTCAGCTCCGGAAAGTGCCCAGCCATGATGTGCAGCAGCGAGGGCACGAGGCGCCACATCACCGGCTCTTTCGCGCCGATCATGTAGGCGTGGCGCATCGCGCGGCGCATGATGCGGCGGAGCACGTAGCCCCGGCCCTCGTTGGACGGCAGCACGCCGTCGGCGATCAGGAAGCACGACGAGCGCAGGTGATCGGCGATCGCCTTAAAGCTCGGGCGCGCGGGGCCGTCGGGACCGGAGCCGACGATGCCGGCCGTCGCCTCCATGATCGGGCGCAAAAGGTCGGTGTCGTAATTGTCGTGCTGGCCCTGCAGCACCGCCGCGAGGCGTTCCAAGCCCATGCCGGTATCGATCGAAGGACGCGGCAACGGCACGCGCTGCTCTTTCGTCACCTGCTCGAACTGCATGAAGACGAGGTTCCAGATCTCGATGAAGCGGTCGCCGTCGGCATCCGGGCTGCCCGGCGGGCCGCCGGCGAGCTTGGGGCCGTGATCGAAGAAGATCTCAGAGCACGGGCCGCACGGGCCGGTCTCGCCCATCGACCAGAAATTGTCCGAGGTCGGGATGCGGATGATGCGGCTTTCGGGCAGGCCCGCGATCTTCTTCCAGAGGCCGAACGCCTCGTCGTCCTCGGAATAGACGGTGGCCGTCAGGCGGTCGGAGGGCAGGCCGTATTCCTTGGTGATCAGGTTCCAGGCCAGCTCGATCGCGCGCTCCTTGAAATAGTCGCCGAACGAGAAATTGCCGAGCATCTCGAAGAAGGTGTGGTGGCGCGCCGTGTAGCCGACGTTCTCGAGGTCGTTGTGCTTGCCGCCGGCGCGCACGCATTTCTGCGACGTCGCCGCGCGCCTGTAGTCGCGCTTTTCGACGCCGGTGAACACGTTCTTGAACTGCACCATGCCGGCATTCGTGAACAGCAAGGTGGGGTCGTTGCGCGGCACGAGCGGGCTCGAAGCCACGACCTCGTGGCCGTTCTTGCGGAAGAAGTCGAGGAAGCTCGCGCGGATGTCGTTGCCAGTGCTCATGGGCTCTATGTTGGTTCGCCGGACGCCCGGCGCAACGGGCGAAACGCCCCTCCCCCGCGCCGGAAACCCACCGTTTTTACCGGCATGAGCCGCCTGCCTCAACAGCGCCCGCGCGGCGACGCCCCGAATCGCTGCGGGCGCCGCCCCCTTTCGGGAGCCGGCGCCCGCACGATGCCTGGTATGGCCGAGGGGCCTATTCGTTGTCGGAGCCGCCGTCTTCGCCGGGGCTGCTGATCTCCATCTTGCCGGCGAGGACGCCGGCGTTCTCGCGGAGCTGCTGCTCGATCTTGGCGGCGATGTCGGGGTTGTCTTTCAGGAACTGCTTGGCGTTCTCGCGGCCCTGGCCGATGCGCTGGTCGTCGAACGAGAACCATGCGCCCGACTTCTCGACGATGCCGGCGGCCACGCCCATATCGACCAATTCGCCGACCTTGGAAATGCCCTCGCCGTACATGATGTCGAAGGTCACGACCTTGAACGGCGGCGCGACCTTGTTCTTGACCACCTTCACCTTGGTCTGGTTGCCGACGACGACGTCGCGCTCCTTGATCTGGCCGATGCGCCGAATGTCGAGCCGCACCGAGGCGTAGAATTTCAGCGCATTGCCGCCCGTCGTCGTCTCGGGATTGCCGAACATGACGCCGATCTTCATGCGGATCTGGTTGATGAAGATCACAAGCGTCTGCGAGCGCGAGATCGACGCCGTGAGCTTGCGCAGCGCCTGGCTCATCAGCCGCGCCTGCAGGCCCATGTGCGAATCGCCCATCTCGCCCTCGAGCTCGGCCTTGGGCACGAGCGCCGCCACCGAATCGACCACCAGCACGTCGATGGCGCCGGAGCGCACCAGCGTGTCGGCGATCTCGAGCGCCTGCTCGCCCGCGTCGGGCTGCGAGATCAGCAGGTCTTCGAGCTTCACGCCGAGCTTCTCGGCATAGGTGGGATCGAGCGCGTGCTCGGCGTCGACGAACGCGCAGGCGCCGCCGCGCTTCTGGGCCTCGGCGACGACGTGGAGGGCGAGCGTGGTCTTGCCCGAGCTTTCCGGGCCGAAGATCTCGATGATGCGCCCCTTGGGCAGGCCGCCGATGCCGAGCGCGATATCGAGCGAGAGCGAGCCGGTCGGGATGGCCTCGATCTCGAGCGCCTTCTGGCCGACCCCGAGGCGCATGATCGAGCCCTTGCCGAAGGCCCGCTCGATCTGGCTCATCGCCGCTTCCAACGCCTTGTTCTTGTCCATTCCGCCCTTGTCGTCCTTGTCGACGATCCGCAACGCCGCTGCCTGAGACATGAGATGTCGCCCCCTTATTTCACAGCGCCGCGCGCCGGCGCAACGGAACCTTATTCACACGCGCGATGTACCGTGTTCGTTCCAGTTCGTCAAGTGTTCTTTTCTCTTGGGCGCACATTCCGAGCTGAAATGTCTCGCGAATCAGCGGCGCGGCGGAAACCCGGGCGCGCCCGGCTCGCGCGCCACGCCGGTCGCGTTCACGACGAACGAGACCAGATGATAGAAGCCGACGAGCGAGAGAATTTCGACGAGCTGCGCCGGCGAGAAATGCGCGGCCGCCTCCGCCCAGAGCGCATCGCCGAGCGTGGCGTCGTCCACCAGCGCGTCGACGATGCGGATCAGCACCGCCTCGGCGCCGCTCCAGGCCTCCGCCCCGCCATGCACCGTCGCCGCGCGCTCGCCCTCGCCCAGCCCCGCTTTGGCGGCAAAGTACGCGACGTGGACGCCCCATTCGTATTCGGCGCCGAGCCGCGCGGTGGTGCGCAGGATCACGATCTCGCGCTCGCGCAGCGAGATCGAGCCCCTGTCGAGCAGCGATCCGCCCCGCCAGCGCGAGAGGACGCGCGGATTGTGCGCGACGGTGCGGAACAGCGCGATCGGCGGCACGCCGGGCGGCATCATGCGCGCGAACTCCTCGGCTACGGCGGGTGGATACGGCTCGCCGAGCGGGGCGAGGCGCGGCATGGTCTTCCTCCGGGCGCGGATTTTTGCTACGATTTACGAAGCAACCGTAATGCTACGATTTCCGTAGCGCAAGGAGAGTCATGGCCGTCCGCGGCAAGTCAGGCTCCGATGCCGCCGCCCCGCTGCCCGGCCGGCGCGTGCGCGGCTCCGCCACGGGCCGGCCGATCATGGCCGCGCTCGATCTGCTCGGCCGGCGCTGGACGCTGCGCATCCTCTGGGAGCTGCGCGAAGCGGCGCTCACGTTCCGCGCGCTGCAGGCCGCGTGCGGCGGCGTTTCGCCGAGCGTGCTGCAGGAACGGCTCGCCGACCTGGCCGAGGCCCGTCTTCTCGCGCATGACGGCGAAAGCGGCTACGCGCTGACGCCGCTCGCGCGCAGGCTCCAGCCCGCGCTGTCAGCCCTCGATGCCTGGGCCGGCGATTGGGCGGCGGCGCTGGCCCGCGCCGCTCAGAAGCCGCTGAGCGGGCGCTGAGGACGCCTGCACGCCGCGCGCTGGCCCCGCGCCGCGAATTGCAATAAGCACGGGCGTCGCGAAAGAAGCCGAGGGAGATCATGGCGCCGCACCGCATCGACGTGCATCACCACATCCTGCCGCCCGACTACGTGGCCGAAGTCGGCCACGACCGCATCGGGCCGATCAGCGTCGCCGCGAAGACGCCGGATTGGTCGCCGGCCAAGTCGATCGAGGTCATGGACCGGCACGGCATCGCGACCGCGGTGACCTCGGTTTCGGCGCCCGGCTTCTGGTTCGGCGACATGCAGGCGACGACACGGCTTTGCCGCCATGCCAACGACTACGCGGCGAAGCTGCGCCGCGACCATCCGAAACGCTTCGGCGTGTTCGCCGGCCTGCCCTTGCCGGACGTGGATGCGAGCCTCGCCGAGATCCGCCATTCGCTCGACGAGCTCAAGGCCGACGGCATCGGCCTGATGACGAACTACGGCAGCAAGTATCCGGGCGACCCGGCCTTTGCGCCGGTGTTCGACGAGCTCGACCGGCGCGGGGCCATCGTCTATTTCCACCCGACCACGGCCACGTGCAACCAGTGCCAGCCGGAATTTCCGCCGGCCACGCTCGATTTCCCGTTCGACACGACCCGGGCGATCACGAGCCTGCTCTATGGCGGCACCTTGGCGCGCTGCCGCAACATCAAATGGATCTTCTCGCATGCGGGCGGCGCGCTGCCATTCCTGGCCGAGCGCATCGCGCGCCTCGCGATGCGGCCCGAATACAAGGAGAAGGTGCCGAACGGCGTGCTCCCGGAGCTGAAGCGGCTCTACTACGACACCGCGCTCTCGGCCAACTGGCTCGCGTTCCGCTCGCTGTTCGAGCTGGTGACGCCCGACAAGGTGCTGTTCGGCAGCGACTACCCGTTCGCGCCCGAAGCCACGCTGGCCGCGACCGTGAAGGGCCTCATCGACATGAACTTCGGCGCCGACGTGCTGCGCGGCATCGAGCGCGAGCACGCGCTGAAGCTGTTCCCGCAGTTCGGATAGGCCTCCGTCACCGTCATCCTGAGCGCGGCGAAGGATGACGCGTTGGGAGAACAGCGGAGCGGCTACCGCCCCTTCTTCTCGCCCTTCTTCCCGTAGACGAGCGCCACGGCGGCATGCGGCGTGAGCACGCGGAACGTGAAGCTCTCCTGGAAATAGAGGCGCACCTTATCGCGGTCGTGCTCGAGATAGCCGATCGAGAGGTCCTGCCCCACGGTCAACTCGAAATCCTCGCCGCGCATCGAGACGACGGCGGCGCCGTCCACCGCCGGTGCCCAGACCAGCGGCCCGTCGAGCAGGCGCTTCACGTGCTCGATCACCGGGTAGCCGCCCTTGGTCGTCTCGGTGATGCCGACATAACAGCGCTTGCCGAGCGCGATCGCGTAAGGTCCGTCCACGCCGGCCGTGCGCAGCCGGCTGAGCGCGCGGGCGACCGCGTTCGGATAGTCCTCGTAGTTCTCGGAGAGCGAAACGGGCTCGCCGGCGCATTCGCAGATGCCCTTGATCAGCGCGGCGGCGTGGCCGTGGAACACCGCGCGATCCTCGATGCGCGCGATGCGCTGCGCGGCGGCGACGACGGGATCGAGATCGGCGTCCTTGGCCCCGCGGTCGATCGCGTCCAGCTCCGCCCGGTGGAGCTCGAACGGCACGCGGATTTCGACCAGCGGCTGCGATTCGTGCAGGCTGGCCTCGACGCCCCGCTCGTCGCCGGCCGAGATCGACTGGCGCCGGCCGGTGTTGATGGCCGAAACGGAGAGGCCCTTGGGGCCGGCGAAATCGACGAGCTTGCGCGCGGCGAGGCTGGCCTTCAGCGTGCGCTTCGCCTCCGCCTCGATCTCGTCCCAGGCGGCACCGGAAATCGGCGCCAGTTTACGATGCAGATGGTTCATGGACTCACCCCTTCGCGCGCAGGCTGCCGATGCCGAGCGATCCGTCCGAACCGCCGCTTGCGGCGGGCGCTTCCTCGCTGCCGCCGCCCCCGCCTTCGCCCGCGGCCGTCTCGATCGCGAGCAGCGATCCCTCGGTGAAGAGGTAAGTGCGCAGATGCTCGTCGAGCTTCGGATCGTGGCGGCGCAGCCATTCGAGCGTCATGACCGCGTGTTCCTTCTCCTCGTCGCGATTGTGCGCGAGAATGGCGCGCAGATCGTCGTCGCCCGCGGCATCGACGCGCTGGTCGTACCAGTCCACCGCCTCGAGCTCTTCCATCAGCGACACGATCGCGCGATGGCGGTCGATGGTCTCGGGCTTCAGCTTCTCTTCCGATTCGTGCAGCGACCCGCTCGATGCGGCCATCATCCCCTCGCTTGCGTGTGGTGTGGATTGGACAGACTGACGGTTGGGCTTTTACGCCGGACCCGCGCGTTGGTTCCGCGCCGGCTGCGGCATGTCCGACGGGCGGCAATCTACACGATTTCCAGCGCGGATGGGCCAAGGCATCTTGGTCACGACGGCCATGCGCCGGAGCATGAGATCGGGATGTGAACGACCGAACCGCCACGGCTAACGCCGCCGCCACGCCGCACGGCATGCCGGCCGAGGCCGTCGTCGCGGCGCTCGGGTCGGATAGCGCGCGCGGCCTGACACAGCCGGAAGCCGAGCGGCGCCTCGCGGCCCACGGCCGCAACGCGCTCGCGGCCGCGCCCGAGCCGCCATGGTGGCGCCGGCTGCTCGACCAGTTCCGCAGCGTCCTCGTGCTCGTCCTGCTCGCGGCCACGGTGATTTCGCTGGCCGAGTGGCTGCTGCAGGCGCCGCGCGAAAGCGCGCTGCCCTATGAGGCGATCGTCATTCTCGCGATCGTCGCGCTCAATGCGCTGCTCGGCTATGTGCAGGAAGTGCGGGCCGAGCGCTCGGTGCGCGCGCTGATGGCGCTGGCCGCGCCGGAGACCACCGTGCTCCGCGACGGCGAGCGGCGGCGCATACAAGCGGAGACGCTCGTCCCCGGCGACATGCTGCTGGTCGAAGCCGGCGACCGCATTCCGGCCGATGCGCGCCTCGTCGACGTGGCGAACCTCAAGACCGACGAGGCGCCGCTGACCGGCGAGAGCCTGCCGGTCGCGAAGAACGAGCGGCCGGCGGATGCCGAGGCCGGGATCGGCGACCGCCGCAACATGCTCTATTCCGGCACCGTCGCCACCTACGGGCGCGGCCGCGCCGTGGTCGTGGCGACGGGCATGGCCACCGAAGTCGGCCGCATCGCGGGCCTGCTCGAAGCGGCGAAGAAGGAGCCGACTCCGCTTCAGCAGGAGCTCGATCGCACCGGCAAGCGGCTGACGCTCATCGCGCTCGCGATCTGCGCGGCGGTATTCACCGCCGGCCTCGTCAGCAGCCCCTCCACCTCGCTGTCCGCGGTGCTTGGCCTCTTCCTGTTCGCCGTGGCGCTGGCGGTGGCGGCGATACCCGAGGCCCTGCCCGCGATCGTCACGGTCGGCCTGAGCCTCGGCGTGCGCCGCATGGCGGCGGCGAATGCGATCGTGCGCAAGCTGCCGGCGGTCGAAACGCTCGGCGCCGCCACGGTCATCTGCTCGGACAAGACCGGCACGCTCACGCGCAACGAGATGACGGTCCGCGCGCTCGTGTGCGGCGGCGCGCGCATCGACGTCGCCGGAAGCGGCTACGATCCCACGGGCGCGCTCTCCGCCGGCGGCGCGCCGCTCGGCGAACGGCCCGCGCTGGCCGAGGCGGCGACGCTCATGCTGCGCGCGGCCGCGCTCGCCAACGACGCCGCGCTGCGCCAGGCCGAGGAGCGCTGGCAGATCGTGGGCGATCCCACCGAGGGTGCCCTCATCGTCGCCGCGCGGAAGCACGGGCTCGGCGAGGCGGATCTCGCGCGCTACGAGCGCGTCGCCGAGATTCCGTTCACCTCCGAGCGCAAGCGGCACGTCACCGTGCATCGCGATGCCGAGAATCCGGACGCGCTGCTCGTGTGCGTGAAGGGAGCGCCGGAGATCCTGCTCGGCCTCTGCCGCGCGGTTTGGGAAGACGGCAAGCCGGTGGCGCTCGACGACCAGCGGCGAGCGGCGCTGGCCGAGGCGAACGACGCGCTCGCGCGCCAGGCGCTGCGCACGCTGGCCGTCGCGATGCGCGTCGTTTCTCCCGCGGCGCTGGGGCTGCCCTCCGGCGGCGCGATATCGGCCTTGCCGGGTGAACTGCCGCCCGGCATCGAGGACGATCTCGTGCTGCTGGGCATCGCGGGCATGATCGATCCGCCGCGCGCCGAGGCGAAGGCCGCCGTGGCCACCGCGAAGCGCGCCGGCATCCGCACGGTCATGATCACCGGCGACCACCCCGCGACGGCCGAGGCGATCGCGCGCGAACTGGCGATCGTCGAGCCCGGCACGCGCGTCGTGACCGGCGCCGAGCTGCGCCGGATGGATCGGAACGCGCTCGATTCGATCGCGGACGACGTGCGGGTGTTCGCGCGCGTCGATCCCGAGCACAAGCTCGCCATCGTCGAGGCGCTGCAACGGAAGGGCCACATCGTCGCCATGACCGGCGACGGCATCAACGACGCGCCCGCGCTCAAGACCGCGAACATCGGCATCGCGATGGGCATCACCGGCACCGATGTCTCCAAGGAAGCCGCCGATATGGTGCTGACCGACGACAATTTCGCCAGCATCGTGCGCGCGATCGAGGAAGGCCGCGGCATCTACGACAACATCCGCAAGTATCTGCTCTATCTCCTCTCCTCGAATGCCGGCGAATTGCTCACGATGTTCATCGGCGTGATGCTCGCCGGCCTGTTCGGCCTCGCCTCGGCCGATGCCGGGCTGTTCCTGCCGCTGCTGGCGACGCAGCTTCTCTGGATCAATCTCGTCACCGACGGGCCGCCGGCGCTGGCGCTCGGCGTCGATCCCAAGGACCCCGGCATCATGGAGCGCCCGCCGCGGCGGCACGGCGGCGGCGTCCTCGCGGCGGCGGATTGGCGGCGCCTCGCCGGGATCGGCATCGTGATGACGGTGGGAACCATCGCGGTGCTCGACGCCTACTATCCGGGCGGCCTGTTCACGCTGTTCGCGGACGGCACGGCGCCCAATGCCGCCGACGAGGCGCGCGCCCGCACGATGGCGTTCACGACCTTGATGCTGTTCCAGCTCGTGAACGCCTTCAATTGCCGTTCCGACCGGCGCAGTGCGATCGCGGGATTGTTCGAGAATCGCTGGCTGGTGGGCGCCGCAGCACTCTCGCTGGCGCTGCACCTGCTGGTGATCTACCTGCCCGCGCTGCAAACCGCCTTCCGCACCGTGCCGCTCTCGGCCGCGGACTGGCTCATCGCCGCCGCAGTGGCGGCGACGCTGCTGGCGGTGACGGAGCCGGCGAAATTCGCGCTGCGCGCCCGGCAACGGGCGAAGGCGGCGTAAGGGGCATCGCGCCCGCCCCTCACACCATGTCGTCCCCGCGCAAGCGGGGACCCATCTCTCCGCACGATTGATCGGCGCCGGATATTACGATGGCTCGACCTATCGGCGCCGCCAACGTGCTTCGCGCAAGGTGGTCGGTTTGCGTTGAATTGGGGCCCCGCTTTCGCGGGGCCGACAAAAAAGAAATGCCGGTGGCTACGCCGCCCGCTTCCCCGCGCCGATCGCGTCTTTGACGAGGCCGGCGAGCTGGTTGAGGCTGTAGGGCTTGGGCAGGAACCAGATGTCGTCCCAGCTTCCGATCTTGTCGCGGAAGCTCTCCTCGGCGTAGCCCGAGATGCAGATGACCTTGATCGCGGGCCACTTCTCGCGGACCTTCTTGATGAGGCTCGGCCCGTCCATCAGCGGCATCATCACGTCGGTGACGATGAGATCGACCGGGCGCTCCATGCGCCCGAGCACTTCGAGCGCCTCGACGCCGCTCCTCGCCTCCGAAACCGTGTAGCCCTTGTTGCGCAATGCGCGCACCGAGAAGGCGCGCACCGGATCCTCGTCCTCGACGACGAGCACCGAGCCGGCGCCGGTGAGATCGCGCGTCGGCGATTCGGAGCTCAGGGACGTCCGCTCAGTCTCGGCCTCGCTCTGCGGGTAATAGCGCGGGATCAGCACGGTGAACATCGAGCCCTTGCCGATCGTGCTCTCGACCAGCACGTGGCCGCCGGTCTGCTTGACGATGCCGTAGACCGTCGAAAGGCCGAGGCCGGTGCCGCGCCCGACCTCTTTCGTCGTGAAGAACGGCTCGAAGATGCGCTGCATGTTCTCGGCGCTGATGCCGGTGCCCTCGTCCACCACGTCGATCTCGACGAACTCGCCGGCCGGGATCAGCTCGTGCCCGCGCTGCATGGGGCGCGCGATCTTGAGCGTCTTGGTTTCGACCGTGATCGTGCCGCCCTCGGGCATCGCGTCGCGCGCGTTGACGACGAGGTTGACGATCACCTGCTGGAACTGGCCCTGATCGACGCGGACGAAGCCGAGATCGCGGCTGTGCACGACGCGCAGCGAGATGTTGGTGCCGACCAGGCGCTGCAGCAGATGCGTGAGATCGGTCAGCACGTCGGTGACCTTCAGCACCTTGGGTTTCAAGGTCTGCTGGCGCGAGAAGGCCAGGAGCTGCTTCACCAGATCCGCCGCGCGGTTGGCGTTCTGCTTGATCTGCATGATGTCGGCGAAGCTCTGCTCGCCGGGCCGGTGGCGCTGGAGCACGAGATCGCAATAGCCGATCATCGCGGTGAGGAGATTGTTGAAGTCGTGCGCGATGCCGCCGGCGAGCTGGCCCACCGCCTGCATCTTCTGCGCCTGGTTCACCTGGCTCTGCAGCGTGCGCTGCTCGGTGGCGTCGAGGCCGTAGACGATGAACAGCGGCTCGCCGTCCACGGCCATGCGCGAGAGCTCGGCCGAGATCACGCGCGTCGGCCGCTTGCGCGGCACGACGTCGACGGACGATGCGTCGTTCTGCCCCGATAGCGCGTGGCGCAGCAATTCGTTGAGGCGGTCGCGGCTTTCATCGACGAGCAGGTCGCCGATGCGCATGCCGCGCAGCTCCGACGTGTCGCCGCCGGCGAGCTCGCGGAACGGATCGTTGCAGCGGCGGATCACGCCCGCAGAATCGACGAGGGCCAAGCCGATCGGCGCGTCGTCGAACAGGCGCTGGAGGCGCTCGTCGGATTCGGCGAGGCTCTGGCGCCAGCGGCGCTCGGCCGAGAGATCGCGGACGACGGCGCGCGCGAGCAGGCCCGGCGGCCCGTCGCGCGCCACGGACTGGACGATGTGCACGGCCGCGTCGCGGCCGTTGAAGCCGCGCAGCACGACCTGGCCGCTGCCCTCGCCGCTCCTCCCGCCGAACGGATCGTAGGGCGCGCCCGAGCGCGGAATGCCCGAGGCGATCAGGCTGCCGAGCGGAACGCCGCGCGTGATGAGATCGGCCGGCGCGAGGCCGAGCCATTCGCCGAACGTGGCGTTGCAATAGGTGAGACGGCCGTTGACGTCGATCTCGTAGTAGCCGAGGCCGATCGCGTCGAGCAGCGCCACGAAGCGCTCGCGGTCGTCGTGCGAGGGGTTGGGCTGATGCGGCAGATCCTGGATGCGCAATACGATGTGGCCGGGATGCTCCGGCACCGGCGTCGCGTGGATGCGGCGGATGCCGGGGCCGTTCTGCGACGGCGGCAGCGGGAAATTCGCCTGCCCCGCGAGCCCCATCTTGGCATCGGCGCAGAGCTTCGCGAACGCGCGCAGCTGCTCGTTGTCGCCGCCGAACACGCCGGCCACGGGATCGCCGCCGCCAGCGCCGGCCGATCTCTTGAACAGCCCGATGAACGCGGCGTTGGCATGGACGGTTTCGCCCGACGGGCCGAGCACGGCGCGCGGCTCGTCCACGGCGTCGGCGGCGCGGCGCAGCAGCCGGCTCCGGCTCTCGGGCGTGGCGCCGGTCAGGGCCGGCCGGCGGCGCAGCGCGGCAAGACAGAGAATGCCTGCGGGAACGAGGATCGCGCACAGGATCGAAAGCTTCGCCCAGGCCGGCGCCGTGACCACCGCGAGGCCGAACAGGCCGGCGAGCACCGCAATGCCGAGAACGCCGGCGGCGAGCACGAACGAGGCGCCGGCGCGCGGCGCCGCGCGATCCGCCGCCGCGGGCGCGGTCTCGGCTTCGCTCCACTCCGCTCGGCTGCCGTGCATTGCCGTCATCGTCCTCGGTGGCGCCCGGGGCGTCGTCGCATCCGTTCCCGTGTTGTGCCGGTCTATGGTTAACACTTCGTTAGCGCAAGGCCGCGGTCGCGCGCGCGGCCTCGCTCAGGGCATCTGGGAAAGGTCGAGCGTAATGGCGCCCATCGTCACCTTGTCGCCGGCGGCGAGCGGGAGCTTCTGGAACGCGGCCACCGTCTCGTCATTGACCTTCGTTCCGTAGGCGGAGTTGAGGTCCTCGAGAAGGAGGCCGCCGCCGTCGCCGCGCGCGACCTTGGCGTGGCGGCGCGAGACGCTGGCGTCGTTCACGATCTTGTCGGAAAGGCTGCTGCTGCGGCCGAGGATGACGCCCTTTTCCGCGCCGGCCATCGCCTTGTCGAGATCGGCCTGCGAGATCGAGACGCGCAGCGTGTTGCCATGCGTGTCGAAGCCGGACAGCACCCAGTCGCCGATCGCGGGCGGCGCGATGGCGCCCGATTCGGTGCGGGCATCCATGCGTCCGCGCGGCGCCGGCATCGCGGTGTTTGCGGTGGGCTCCGATGTCTGCGCGGCCGCGCGCGGCGGAACCGCCGTGGCTTCCGTGGCGCCGGGCGCCGGAGCGGCCGGGGCCGCCGCGGGCTTCACGCCCGACGTGCGCGGCGCGCCGGGCGAAACACCCTTGCGGCGCACCCAGGCGCTGTACGATTCGACGACGCGCACGACCTCGCGCCGGCGCGTGAACGCCACGATCATGCCGGTCATGGCCATCAGCGCGAAGGCGCCCATCGCGCCGTAGAGCCAGGCCGGAATGCCGCCCGCCTCGTCGGCGCAGTCGCTGGCGCTGCTGAGATTGAGGCGAACGTCTTTCAGCGCCGGCACCTGCTGCACGGCGGTGATCAGATTGCCGACGTGCGGCGAAAGCGAGATGCCGGCCGAGGTGGCGCCGGTGGCGATGCGCTGGCCCTTGTCGTCTTCCATCACCTGCAGGCGCGACAGCGCCACGAAGGTGTTCACGCCGATGACGACGTTGCAGTTGTCGAACAGCGGGCCGCCGGAATTGCCGGTGTTGATCGCGGCGTCGTGCTGGATCACCGGCCGCGTCGTGCCGCCGACTCCGGCGCGCACCGTCTTGCCGACGACGCCGGTGGTGAGCGTCGAGGTGACGAAACCTTCTTCGGACTGCAGCGCCTGGTCGGAGATGCCGGGATAGCCGAGCGCGAACACCTTGGCGCCCTTCGGCGGATAATCGATCGGCGCGGCGCTCGAGAGCGTGAGCGCTTCGCGCTTCAGGCCCGGCACTTTCAGCACCGCGAGATCGAGTTCCTTCGACTTCCAGATCACCGTCGCGCGCACGTTCTGCTTCGCGCCGGGTTCGCGCACCGCGATGTATTCCTTGCCGCCCTCGACCTTGGCGACCTGCTCTTCGATGTGGATCACGTGGTAGTTGGTGGCGACGTGCTCGCGGTCGATGACGAAGCCGGTGCCGGTGCCGCCGGTGATCGGCTGGAGGCGCCCGCCCTGCTCTTTCACGACCACGGCGAGGACGCGGACGACGGAAGCATCGGCGCGCTTGACGTCGAATGCGAAAGCCGGCGCCGAGGCCGCGTGGGCTGCGCCGAGGGCCAACGCCGCGAGCGCGCCGCGCGCCATCCACCGCACTGATTTCATTCCGAAATCTCCCAAGCGCTCAAGCCTCGCGCAGCCACGCAACGGGGCCGCCGCCAGGCGCGCGCATGATGAGTCGCACGCCCCCCTAAAGCAAGGAATTTTCCTTACTTGTCCGTGCGATCAAGCCCTTCCCACCTCGAGCTGGACGCCGCCGATCGCGAGCTTGTCGCCGGGCTTCAGACCGGCGGCTTCGTTCTGCGTGAGCGCCTTGCCGTTGATCTTCGTGCCGTAGGCCGAGCCCATGTCTTCGACCATGAGCACGCCGTCGGCGAGGAAGAACTTGGCGTGGCGGCGCGAGACCGAGGGGTCGTCGATGACCTTGTCGGAGAGGCTCTTGCTGCGCCCGAGCACGACGCCACCTTCGCTGGCCGATGCCGCGCGGTCGAGTTCCTCGGCGGCGATCTCGACACGGAACTTCTTGTCGCCGCCGCGGCTCGTCAGCACGAGCACGCCCCCGCCCGACGCGGCGGCGGGCGTCGCGGTCACACTGGCCGTGCGCGCCGGGGCCGTGGCGGAGGGCGCCCGCGACGGCGCGCGCGACGCTTCCTTGCGCGCCCGGATCGAGGGCGGATCGCCCTTGCGCCGGATGTAGGCGCTGTAGGACTCGACCACGCGCACGATTTCGCGCGTCGTGCCCTTGCGCAGCGCGAGCACGGTCGACGAGAGCGCCAGCAGCACCACGACGCCGATGACGCCGTAGAGCCACACGGGAAGGCCCGGCGGCTCGGGCACGGCCGCGGTGCACGGCGCCGCCGTGAGATCGAGCCTCATCGCCGCGAGCGCGGGGACGGTTTTCTGAGCATCGATGAGGTTGCTGATGTGGGGCGAATAGAAAATGCCGGTGTTCGGCATGCCGGCGGCGATGTCGCGCCCGCGCTGGTCGCGGCTCACCTCCATCGTCGAGACGGCGCCGAACGTGTTGACGCCGACGACGACTCCGCAATTGTCGAACAGCGGCCCGCCGGAATTGCCTTTGTTGATGCTGGCGTTGTGCTGGATGATCGGGCGCACCTTGTCATTCTGGCCGGCGCGACCCATCACCACCTTGCCGACGATCCCCTGCGTCACCGTCGAATGAACGAACGCCGTCTCCGAGGTGATCGAGCGGTCGGCGATGCCCGGGAAGCCGATGGCCCAGACCGCCGCGGCCTTGTCGGGATAGTCGAGCGGCGACGCGCTCGCGAGCTTCAGCGTCGGGCGCGTCAGGCCCGGCACCTTGAGCACCGCGAGATCGAGATCGGCCGCATGCCAGACGAGCTGCGCCGCGCGCAGGTTCTTCGTCGAGCCGTCGACGACGACGCGCTCCGAGCTGCCCCCGTCCTTCGTGAACGACGAATCGTCCGTCACGTGGTGGTTCGTCACGACGTATTCGTTGTCGACGACGAAACCGGTGCCGAAGCTGTAGGTGCCGGTGCGCTTGCCGTTCTTGATCTCGAAGACGACGACGCGGATGACGCTCAGATCGGCCTTCTTCGCGTCGAAGGCCGGCGCCGGCGCCACGGCGGCTATGAGGAACGCGAGGCTCAGGAGGATCGCCGGGAGAAGCCCGCCGAAGTGGCACGTCCGCCGCATCTTGCACCCGTTTTCCGGAATCCCCGCCGGTGCCCGATTCTGCCGCGCGGCGCGGGGATTACAAGGCCTCGTCTGCTGCTATTCGGACTTGGGCCCGGGCGCCTTCTCCCCCGTCTTATCGCTCTCGCGCTCGACCGTGAGCACGACCCCGTCGAGGGCGATCGTGTCGCCGACCTTGATCGGCGCGCGTCCGTAGCGCGACAGCGGCTTGTCGTTGACCTTGGTGCCGCGCGCCGAGCCCAGGTCCTCGATCGCCAGCGAGCCGTCGGGCAGCGCCACGAGCCGGACGTGCCGGCGCGACACGCCCGCGCCCGGAACGACGACGTCGGACACGCGCCCGCTACGGCCAATGATGAGTCCGCGTTCGCGTCCATCGCGCGACGCGGCCAATTCATCGGCGCCGACCTCGACCTTGATTTTCTTGCCGTCCGGCGTGCGGCCGCACAGGGCGCAACCATCCTGCGGCGGCCGGCCCGGACCGCGGGTGACGGACGGACCGCGCGCGCGGTGCCGCCATGCCCCATACGCTTCGAGCGTGCGCAAAAGGCGCCGCAGCGCGCCCCGATGCAGCACCAGCAGGAGAGCCATCGCCGTCAGTGCCAGGAACAGTGCGAGGCCGACCGCGGTATAGAGGCCGATGGGCGGCTCGTCGGCACCGCAGAATTTCGCCGTCGTCTCGATCTTGACCGCCTGAAGCTCGGGTGAAGCGTGCGCAGCGGCGACAAAGCCCGCAATGTGCGGCGATGCGAACACGCCCGTGTTCGGCGTGCCATAAGCCTTGAAAGCGCCCGTGGGATCGCGGCCGATGTCGAACACGGTCATCGGCAAAAAGGTGTTGATGCCGACGACGACGCCGCAACTGTCGAGCAGCGGCCCGCCCGAACTGCCGCGGTTTATGCTGGCGTCGTGCTGGATCACCGGACGCGCCGCGCGCGCCGCGTCGGCGCCGCCCATGCCGATTCGACCCACCACGCCGCGCGTGACCGTGGCGCTGGCGCGCTCCGGCTCCGCGGGCATGATCACGTCGGCGACGCCGGGAAAGCCGAGCGCCCACACTTCCGCGCCTTTCCGCGGATACTCGAGCGGCGAGGCGCGCGAGAGCTTGAGGGCCGGACGCCCCAGCCCCGGAACCCGGATGACGGCGAGATCGAGTTCCTCCGAGGTCCAAACAAGCTCGGCCTTGCGGTCTTCAATGGCACCCGTCTCGCGGACCGACACGGTGACGCTGATGCCTTGCCCCGCCGCGCCGCCGAATGTCACGACATGAAGGTTCGTGGCGACGTGTCCGGGCGCGATGACGAAGCCGGTGCCGCTGCCGGTCGCGGCCGCGCCGTCGGCGCGCTTCACTGCCACATAGATGCGCACGACGCTCTGTTCGTACCGGCGCACATCGAGCGCCGCAGCGTCCGGCGCCGCTGCAGCGGCCGCGAATGCGGCCGCGACGAGCATAGCCGGCAGCCAAGCTCCAAGGCGCAGCGGGCGCTTCATCCTGCGAACGTTCCCCTTGCCGCGGCTCCGAGAGCCGCGCACCGAAATAGCCTGACGCGGCCACTGGCGCGCGTCCTTGAACTAGATCAAGGGATGACGCCGCTCAGCTTTCCTTCACCGTGAGCTTCACGTCGCCGAAGGCGACGGTGGCGCCGTTCGGGATCGGCACGGCCTTGTAGGGATCGACGCGCTTGCCGTTGACGGTGACGCCGAACGAGGAGTTGAGGTCTTCGACGCCGAGCCCTTTGCCGAGCGCCACGATGCGTGCATGCCGGCGCGAGACGCTGCCGTCGGCAATCACCTTGGCGCAGAGGGCCTTGCTGCGGCCGACGACGAGGCCCTTGTCGGCGCCAAGGCTGGCATTCTCGAGTTCGTGGCGGCCGATCGCGAGATAGACCGCCTCGCCGTTCGAATCCTTGCCGGTGAGCGTCCACCCGCCCCCGGGGCCGATCACGGGCGGCGGCGGCGCATGGGCCACGGCGCTGCCGCCGCTGCGCCGGCGCACCCACTGGCTGTAGGATTCGATCACCTGCACGGTGCCGCGCTTGCGCGTCAGCGCCAGCAGCAGCGAGGCCAGCGCCAGCACCGAGACGACGCCGATCGCGACGTACATCTCGTAAGGAATGCTCGTGGCGCTCTTGCTGCACGCGGCGCTGCTGCTCTCGAACTTGATCTTCTTGAGCTCTTCCTCGGTCGTGAGGAAGCGCACCAGCGCGCTGACATGCGGCGAATAATAGACGCCCGACACGGCCGGCCCGTGCGCGACCGTCTCGCCGCTGTTGCCCTTGGTGAGCTTAAACGTCGATTGCGCGGCGAAAGTGTTGATGGCCACCACGTCGCCGCACTGGTTGAACAGCGGCCCGCCGGAGTTGCCGGGATTGAGCGAGGCGGTGTGCTGCACGATCGCCTGCACCGCGCCGTCCTTGGTGCCGCGCGCGCGCTCGGTCTTGGAGACGTCGCCGCGCGTGAACGAGGTTTCGAGCGTGGCGCCGGTGGTGTCGCCGGCCTTGGGAAAGCCGAACGCGAACACCGGCTCGCCCTTCTCGAGCTTCTGCCACGGCGCGGCGGAGATGACGACGTTCGGGCGCTTCAGCTCCGGCACGTGCAGGATCGCGAGATCGAAATCCTTGTTGCTCCAGACGCGCGTGGCCTTCAAGCGGCGAGACCAATCCCCATCCGGCACCACGATGGCCAGCGCCGTGACGCCGGGCGGCATCTTGCCGGCGACGTCGACGACGTGGTGGTTGGTGACGACATAACCCTCGCCGTTGAGCACGAAGCCGGTGCCGTGCACGCCGAGGATCTCTTTGCCCTGGTACTGGAAGAGGTGCTGGACGCGCACCACGCTGCGGTCGAGCTTCTTCACGTCGAACGCCGCGGCATCGCCGCCCGCCGCGACGAGCGCCACGGCCAGCGCGCCGGCCAAACGGCGTGAGGAATGCGACGGACTCAAGGACGTTACGACGCTCGGCAAGGGTTGCGGCGACTCGGTCTTCGGCTAACCCGCAATCGAGGCGGGATCATGTCAAAGGCCGATTCCGGGCGCAACGCGCCCGCCGAAGGACGGGGCGCGC
>CAYZSG010000064.1:0-23051 GCA_964481045.1 uncultured Candidatus Odyssella sp.
CGAACAGATGAAGGCGATCCAGAAGGAGCTCGGCGAGGGCGAGGACGGCAAGGACGAAGCCGCCGAGATCGAGGAGCGCATCAAGAAGACGCGCTTCTCCAAGGAAGCGCGCGACAAGGCGATGGCGGAGCTCAAGAAGCTGCGCACGATGAGCCCAATGTCGGCCGAGGCCACCGTCGTCCGCAACTATCTCGACTGGATGCTCTCGATCCCGTGGAAGAAGCGGACGAAGCTCAAGCACGACATCAAATTCGCCGAGAAGATCCTCAACGACGACCACTACGGCCTCGAGAAGGTCAAGGAGCGCATCCTCGAATACCTCGCGGTGCAGCAGCGCGTGGGCAAGATCCGCGGCCCGATCCTGTGCCTCGTCGGCCCGCCCGGCGTCGGCAAGACCTCGCTCGGCAAGTCGGTGGCGAAGGCCACGGGCCGCAACTTCGTGCGCGTGTCGTTGGGCGGCGTGCGTGACGAGGCCGAGGTCCGTGGGCACCGGCGCACCTACATCGGCTCGATGCCCGGCAAGGTCATCCAGAGCATGAAGAAGGCGAAGAGCTCGAACCCGCTCTTCCTGCTCGACGAGATCGACAAGCTCGGCCAGGACTGGCGCGGCGATCCGTCGTCGGCGCTGCTCGAGGTGCTCGATCCCGAGCAGAACGTGACGTTCAACGACCACTACCTCGAGGTGGACTACGACCTCTCCGAGGTGATGTTCGTCACGACCGCGAACACGCTGCGCATGCCGGGCCCGCTGATGGACCGCATGGAGATCATCCGCATCCCCGGCTACACCGAGGACGAGAAGGTGGAGATCGCCAAGCGCCACCTGATCCCGAAGCAGATCGAGCAGCACGGGCTCAAGGGCGACGAATTCTCGGTGGCCGACAGCGCGCTCAAGGACCTCGTGCGCTACTACACGCGCGAGGCCGGCGTCCGCAATCTCGAGCGCGAGATCGCGAACCTGGCGCGCAAGGCGATCAAGGAGATCGTGAGCGGCAAGTTCACGAAGCTCGCGCTCACCGCGAAGAATCTCGACAAGTACGCCGGCGTGCGCAAGTTCCGCTATGGCGAGGCCGAGACCGAGGACATGGTGGGGACCGTCACCGGCCTCGCCTGGACCGAGGTGGGCGGCGAGCTGCTCACGATCGAGGCCGTGATGCTGCCCGGCAAGGGCAAGATGACGGCGACCGGCAAGCTCGGAGACGTGATGAAGGAGTCGGTCCAGGCGGCCGAGAGCTACGTCAAGTCGCGCGCGGCGCGCTACGGCATCAAGCCCAACGTGTTCGAGAAGCGCGACATCCACGTGCACGTGCCCGAGGGCGCCACGCCCAAGGACGGCCCCTCGGCCGGCGTCGCGATGATCACGGCGATCGTCTCGGTGCTCACCGGCATCCCGATCCACAAGGACGTGGCGATGACGGGCGAGATCACCTTGCGCGGTCGCGTGCTGCCGATCGGCGGCTTGAAGGAGAAGCTGCTGGCGGCGCTGCGCGGCGGGCTCAAGAAGGTGCTGATCCCGTCCGAGAACGAGAAGGACCTCGCCGAGATCCCCGACAACGTGAAGAAGGGGCTCGAGATCGTGCCCGTCACCTCGGTCGACGACGTGCTGAAGGCGGCGCTCACCAAGGAGCTCGTCGCCATCGAGTGGAACGAGGAAGACGAAAAGGCCAAGCAGCCCGCCAAGGGCAAGGACGGCGAAGAGGCCGTCGTCACGCACTGACGCCGGGCTTCACCGCAGGAACGGAGAGGGGCGCATCGCAGGATGCGCCCCTTTTTCGTTGCGCCGGGGCGACAAGTCGGCTTCGCTTGGCGCGCAAACGCACGACAGGAAGCGCCATGACCGGCATCACCTTCCACCCGATCGGCCATGTGCGCGGCGGGCGCAGGGAGGCGACGAAGGACGGCTGGGGTGGCAACCGCAGCCGCATCGAGCTCGACGCCGCGCGTTTCGGCCGAGAGGCGCTCGCGGGCATCGAAGATCTCTCGCACATCGAGGTGCTGTTCCATTTCCACCTCGACGCCGACGAGCCGGTGGAAACCGGCGCGCGCCATCCGCGCGGCCGCGCGGACTGGCCGAAGGTGGGCATCTTCGCGCAGCGCGGTCGCATGCGGCCGAACCGAATTGGCCTATCCACCTGCCGCGTCATTGGCGTCGACGGCACCGCGATCGAAGTGGAAGGGCTCGATGCCGTGGACGGCACGCCGGTGCTCGACATCAAGCCGGTGTGGAACGGCAACGAGCCGCGCGGCGAAATCCGCGAGCCCGCCTGGGCGCGCGAAATCATGAGCATGTATTGGTAACGAAGGAGGTGGGCTCGTGCTTCGCGAAGTCTTTGCGGGTACGAGCGGAGACGGCGCGTGAATCATCGGGGTAGGACAGCGTCGCCTTTGATAACTGGTGTTGGCGTGTTCACGCGACACGCTCTACCGGGTTACCGCGACCTTGGCTCCGCTCTCTCCTGCCGCCGTGCCTCCGGCCTGTTCGGCGGCGTTGACCGCCGGATCCATCGGCGGAAACGTCACCGCGAACTCGCTCGTGCCGTCTCGCGACGACACTTTGAACTCTCCATTCAGATCCTTGGCGATCGAGGATATCATTTTCATACCGAAGCCCTTCGACTCCGGCTTGAACCCCGCCGGCAAGGCGCCCGCACTCGTAACGGCGAGGCGGCAACGATCTTCCGACGTCCGAAACTCCACGACGATGGGAGCGATTCCGCTCGCGCCGTGCTTGACTGCATTGGTCACCAGCTCATTCACGATCAGCGAAAGCCCAATGGCAACTTTTGGCGACAGCAATGCGTGGTCGGCTTTGACCACGCAAGACTTCTCCAGCATCGCCGAACTCAAACTGTCGCACAGCTCTGTAAGGAGGGCCGAAAACTCAACGACTTCTATCCCGTCGCTCGCTTGCATGCGCCGATAGGCAAGAGCGACGGCGTCGAGGCGGCGAATGGCCCGCTCGAACTGCGTGGCCGCCGCAGGGTCCTGTATGGACCTGGATTCGAGGCGGAGCAGCGCGCTGATCGTCTGCAGACTGTTCATCACGCGGTGGCTCAGTTCGCGCAGGAGAACGTCCTTGTGCCGCAGAGCCGCCGTAAGCTCCTCCGCCATCGAATTGAATGCCTGGCCGAGTCGACTGAACTCCGACGGGCCGTTCGAATTTCCAATCCGTGCCGTCAGATCCCGACCACGCCACCGGTCGAGGGTGACCAGAATCTCATCCATTGGCCGGCGGATGAACGCGCGGCCGCCCCAGAAGGCGGCGAACGCCGCCAGAATTGTCACCAGGGCAAAGAGCGCATAGTTGAGCAAGGCACCGGCACGAACCTCGGCGAGCGCGGCCCCTTGGGGATATCCGACGGCAATCGCGACGCCGCGCGGCGGAGACTCCAGGGGCGTATAGCCGAGAAATCGGGCAATGCCGTCGGCATTGTTTTCGGCTGTCGAGCGAAAGGTGCCAGGCCCGGTTGCATGCACCACGAACTCGTAGTGCGTGAGCGCCTGGCCGACGCGATCAGAATTCGGCAGCCGGACAAGCATGATTCCATTGCGATCTGCGATCGTCAGCGATGAGTTTGGCGGCAGCCGGGAAAATCGGTCCGCAAAATGCGTTCGCATCCAGTCCAGGCGGAGGCCAATCGCCAGAACGCCTGGGCCTTCGGCCGTCTGCAGACGAATCGCAAGGGGGAGAACGGCCGTCCCGGACGCCCTGCCGATCGTGTACGTGCCAACGGCCAGTTCGTCTGTCTTCAGTGCGGCAATGAAGTAATCGCGGTCTGCCACGGAAATGGCAGCGGCATTCCGTCCGCATCGCACGGTGCCGCGAGCGTCGACAGCAAGAATCCAGCCGGCACTGCCGCTGATCCCTTCCAACCGCGACAGATACTCCGTGCACTGAACATTATCGAGTTGCCTGACCATGGGCGTCTGCGCTGCCGCCCTTAGCAGGTTTTCAACACCTCTAAACACCTGTTCCAACTCGGCCGATACCAGCCAGGTGGTGCGAAGGGCCTGCTGTTCGGCCTCCGCCGTCTGAATTTGTAGACTGCGATAATGGGCGAAGGCTAACAGGGAAAAGGCCGGGAGCGCGGCCAGCGCGACGAGTAAGTAGATGCGCGCCCTCAGCGTCATTGTTTCAACTTCGACAGCTGTTGCATTCTAGTGCATTGCTTGTCCCGCAGGTCGGCGAATCGGCCGACTCAGGCAGCATGTGGGCCATGCGGTCACCCGATTCTATCAGAAACGAGGGGACCACATCATCACCCAATCCCCTTTGCGCGCCCGGCGTGCAGGCCGGCGTTGGAGAACGTTTCATCACGTCGTCCGTGCGCAGTTCGCGATTCTCCGCGCATGGCACAGAACACGTGCACCTGGTTTTCAGTCTCCCCACCTGCCGTTTCGTCCGCGCAGCAAAATCGGCGAGCCTGCCTGGGCGCGCAAGCTGATGGCGAAATATTGGTAGCGGCGGCCGGGCTGCGCGTCAGGCGAACGCGGCGGCATAGGTCTCGGGCTTGAAGCCCACGAGTAGCCGCCCGCCGGCATCGAGCACCGGCCGCTTGATCATCGAAGGCTGCGCGAGCATCAGCGCGATCGCCTTCTTGGTGTCGAGCCCTTCCTTGTCCACGTCCGGCAGCTTGCGAAACGTCGTTCCGGCGCGGTTGAGAAGCGTCTCCCAGCCGGCCGCCTTGGCCCAGGCCTCGAGGCGGGCGCGATCGATGCCCGCCGCATTGTAGTCGTGGAAGACGTAGGCGATCTTCCGGGAGTCGAGCCAGGCGCGCGCCTTCTTCATCGTGTCGCAGTTCTTGATTCCGTAGAGCGTCACCGTCTTCGCCATTCGCCGCCTCGCCTCCGCGCTGCCTCGCGCCGGAGTCAGGCTGTCACGGCGGCGCGGCGAGTGCGCGAGGCGCGGTGCCGCAGCTTGCGGCGCAGCCACAGCCACGGGCCGGTGACGAGCAGGCCGATCATCGCCACCGAGAGGATCGCGTTCATCCACGGCGCCCAGGAGGCGAAATTGCCTTCGTGCCAGAGCCGCGGCCAGTTGCGCGCCGTCGTCACGGCGCCGTCTTTCGTCACCCGATAGACGCGGTACTCGCCGCCCTCGATGATCCGCGCCATCAGGCGGCCGCCCTGCGGGCGCAGCCAGACGAGGCCGGAGAGATCGTGCTGCGCGCCGAGAATGCGCACCGCCTCTGCGAGGCGCGGCGCCGCACCGACGGCGGCGGGCGGCGGCCCGGTGAACGTGACGCCCGTGGCGATGAAGATGCCGGTCAGCGGCGAAAGCACCATGAGCGGCAGCAGGCCCCAGCCCATCGCCTTGTGCCAGCCGGCGAGGGTGTTGCGAATGCGCGGCCAGCCCATCAGCGCGCCGAGCACGGCGAGCATGAGCATCGCCGCCGTGGACGCGATCACGAGCCAGCCCGCGTCGAGCAGGAGTGTTTCGTGGAGTCGCCGCGCGGTCACGAGGACATTCGCGAGGCCCGAGGGGCCGGGCCGCACGTCGCCGCTCGCCGCATCGACGATCTTGCCTTGCCCGCGCGCGCCGATCGTCAGCGTGTTGTCGTAGCTGCGATAGGCGATCGCCCGCGCCTGGCCATTGGGATCGTGGCGCTTCAGGAGCGCCTCGATCTTGTCCGGCGTCAGCATGCCCGGCTGGATCGCACGCCCGGCCAGCCACGGCTCGAACGAGAGCACGAGGCCCGTGAGGATCACCGCCGCGAGCGGCAGCGCGAACGCCAGCGCGAGCCAGCGGTGGAACTTGAAGAACCAGGCTTTCATCGGATGTGCCCCACGGTCCGGCCGGCGCGTGCGCGCCCGGCAAGCGGATCCCTACAACGTATACGACGACGCCGTCACGTTCCGTCGCATGGCGGCCATTTTTCGCCGTTGCGCCAGATCAAGGACGGCGTCCGGACGGCCCCTCGAGCACGATCCGTTCACGCGCGAACGCGCAAGCCGAGGCCGATCTTGCCGCATCAACCAGCCTTGCGACGAGCTGCGTGCCTTTTTGGACGCGCTGCCGCCGTGTCGTTCATGTTGACGCCCCTGTTGACGAATGCTCGCGAATGTTGACGGTTGTCGACGCGAACAGGGGAGGGGGCATGCGCATCGACGTGCACGCGCATATCGTGGACCGCGACTATGTCGAGGCGCTGACGCGGCTGCGCGGCCTCGCCGCGGAGCGGACCGCCGACGGCAAGACGCTGCTGCGGCGCGACGGCTACACGGTGGCCTGGTCGCGGCCCGACATGTTCGACATCGATCACCGCCTGCGCGAGATGGACAGGAAACGCATCGACGTGCGCATCCTCTCGCTCTCGACGCCGAACGTGTATCCCTGGGGCGGCGCGGCGCAGGTGGCGATGGCGCGGCAGGCGAACGACGCGCTCGCGCGCCTCTGCCGCGCGCATCCGGACCGCTTCGTGGGCCTCGCGAGCCTGCCGCTCGCAGACACCGACGCCGCGCTCGCCGAGCTCGCGCGCGCGGTGGGCGAGCTCGGCATGAAGGGCGTCGTCATCGGCTCGAACGTTGACGGCATGGCGATGAACGATGCACGCATGGAGCCGGTGTGGGCGCGCATCGACGCGCTGCGCCTGCCGGTGTTCGAGCATCCGATGTTCCCGCGCGACACGCGCGATCTCGGGAAATTCGAGCTGCCGCTGCGCGTCGGCCTCGTGTTCGACACGACCCTCGCCGCCACGCGCATGATCTATGGCGGGGTGTTCGAGCGCTATCCGAACTTCCCCTACATCCTCGGGCACACCGGCGGCGCGCTGCTCACGATCTTGGAGCGCCTCGACAACGGCTACCGGCTGTTCCCCGATTGCCGGAAGCACATCACGCGCCTGCCGAGCGAATACGCGAAGCGCCTCTACTATGATACCTGCGCGTTCGCGGCCCCGCCGCTGCGCATGGCGATCGAGAGCGTCGGCGTCCCGCAGCTCCTGTTCGGCACCGACGACCCCTATATCGATGCGGATACCGGGCATGTCGAGCGCCTCGCGCTCGGCGCGGCGGATCAAGCCGCGATCCTCGGCGGCAACGCGGCGCGCGTCTTCGGCCTCGCGTGATCGCCGCCTACGATTTCAGCCGCCGGGCGAGGAACTCGAACACGCGCGTGTGGTCGCCGGCGCCGAGTGCGCGCGCCGCGTCCTGCCAGAGTGCGGCGACGTCGTTGCCGATCGCGCCCGCCGTTCCGGCCACTTCGATCGCCTCGCGATAGAGCGCCAGATCCTTCGCCATCTGGTCGGCGCCGAAGCCCGAATCGAACGTGCCCGGCAGCACGTTGCGCATGTATTTGCCCTGCGAGGCCGCACTGGCGCCGGTGGAGACGTTGACGACCTCGAGCATCGTTTTCAGGTCGAGGCCCTGCGCGCGGCCGAACAGCAGCGCCTCGGCGGTGGCCGCGGTCGCGGTGGCGGAGAGGAAGTTGTTGAGCAGCTTCAACGCCTGCCCCTGTCCCGCGCGCTCGCCGACATGGAACACGTTCTTCGCCATCGCGGAGAGCGCGGGGCGGTGCGCCTCGACGAGTGCGCGCGGGCCCGCGCACATCACGGCGATCGTCGCCGCGATCGCGCCGGCGCGCCCGCCGCTCACCGGCGCGTCGAGCCAGCCGAGGCCCGCCGCGCCGGCGCGCCGCGCCGCGTCCTCGGCCGCCGCGATGCCGATCGTCGAGAGATCGATCACCGCCGCCGCGCGGCGCGGCTTCGCCGCGACGATCTCGGCGAGCACCGCGTGCACGTCGGGTCCGGCGGGCAGGCTCAGCAAGATCGCGTCGCACGACGACGCAATGTCGGCCACGCCTGCGGCGATGCGCGCTTCCGACGGCGCGCGCTCGGCCGTGCCGGCCCGGTCGAACACCGCAAGCGGAAACCGCTTCGCGAGGTTCGCCGCCATCGGTCCGCCCATGCGGCCGAGGCCGATGAAGCCGTACCGGATCGTGGTGCTCATCGCGCGCTACTTCGGCGGCTTGATGCCCTTCTCGTCGAGCACCTCGCGCGCGAGGCGGAACGCTTCGACGCCGGCCGGAATGCCGGCATAGACGGCGACGACGTGCAGCGCTTCCTTGATCTCGTCGAGCGAGACGCCGTTGGTGAGCGCGCCGCGCATGTGGATCTTGAACTCGTGCGGGCGGTTCAGCGCCGAGAGCATCACGAGGTTGAGCAGGCTGCGGTCGCGCCGCGAGAGCACGCCGCGGCCCCAGGTTCCGCCCCAGCAATACTCCGTCACCATGCGCTGAAATTCGCGGTTGAACGAATCGACGTTGGCGATCGCCTTGTCGACGTATTCGCCGCCGAGCACCGCTTTCCGCTCGCGCATTCCGGCGTCGTATTGCTCCTGGCTCATCGTTTCCTCCGTTGCATCGGGGCATTTCATCGAAGCGCGGCGCACTCTATCATCGCCGCAAGGGGAGGAAACGAAAATGGCCGCATTGCCGGAATACCGCGTCTATGCGCTCAAATACGCCGAGCGCGTCGGCCGCCGCGCCGAGCATTTCCTCGGCGGCGATCCGCACGACGGGCCGCATCCGATGGACTATTTCGTGTGGGCGATCGTGGGCGAGGGGCGCTGCTGGATCGTCGATACCGGCTTCGGCCACGCGGAGGCGGAGACACGAAAGCGCACGCTGCTGCGCACCGCGAGCGAGGCGCTGGCCGCGATCGGCATCGACGCGGCGAAGACCACCGACGTGATCGTCACGCACCTACACTACGACCACATCGGCGGCTTCGAGCAATTCCCCGCCGCGCGCTGGCATCTCCAGGACAAGGAGATGATCTACGCCACCGGCCGCCACATGGCGCATCGCGCGATCAATCACGCCTACACGGCCGACCAGGTCGCCGGCATGGTGAAGCACGTATTCGCCGGCCGCGTCGCGTTCCACGACGGCGACGCGGAGATCGCCCCCGGACTGTCGCTGCATCTGCTCGGCGGGCACACGATGGGCATGCAGGCGGTGCGCGTGCGGACGCGCATCGGCTGGATCGTCCTCGCCTCCGACGCCGCGCACTACTACGAGAATTTCGAAACCGGCCGGCCGTTCTACATCGTCCACGATCTGGGCGGCGTCCTCGACGGCTATGCGAAGCTCAAAGCGCTCGCCGACGATCCGCGCTTCGTCGTGCCCGGCCACGATCCGCTGGTGTGCCGGTACTATCCCTCGGAACCCGGCGGCATCGCGCACCGGCTCGATGTCGAGCCGAAGCGGTAGGGCGCCGCGCCGGTTGCGCCATCGGCGCGTTGCGCCTATGTCATGGCAGCGCGGCGGCAACGGGCGGTTAGCTCAGCGGTAGAGCATCTCGTTTACACCGAGAGGGTCGGGGGTTCGAAACCCTCACCGCCCACCATTCACCGTCGGCGGCGTTTTGCCGCCGAGGAGCGCGTTCTCGGCGGCGCCTCCGCCTCCATCTCGAAGCCGATGCTCTTGCAGTCGGGATAGACATCGGGCTTGCGGGTCGAGACTTTGGCGCGCCGGACGCCGCCGCGCGCGAGGACGAGCTCCAGGATCTCCTGGCAAAGCGTCTCCTGCAGGTTGAAATGGCGGTTCTTGACGATCGCCATGATGCCGGCGCGGATGAAGTCGTAATCGAGCGCGTCCTCGATACGGTCGCGCGGATCGGGCATGTCGTCGGAGAGCTCGAGCGCCACGTTGACGATCACCATCTGGGGCGCGCTGCGCTCGAAATCGTGGATGCCGATCGAGACCGGCAGCCGGAAATCCTCGAGCATGATGCGGCGCGTGAGCGCGGACGTGTTCTTCTTCTTTTTCGGGGTCATGGCTCGGCGCTCACATGAAGGCGACGTCGCGCGGCATGCGCGCGAGATACTGGCCGCCGTCGATGACGATCGTGTGGCCGGTGATCGACGGCGTATCGAGGATGAAACGAACGGCGCGCGCGATGTCGTCCGGCGTGCAGCCGCGCTTCAGCGGATTGTTGCGGTGCGTGCGCTGGAAATCGGCTTCGGTCTGCTTGCCGCTGATCAGCGCGATGCCCGGCGCCACGCCGCAGACGCGAACCTTCGGCGCCAGCGCCAGCGCCAGGGTGCGTGTGGCGCCCTCGAGCGCCTGCTTGCTGATCGTGTAGGAGAAGTAGTCCGGATTGGTCGCGAACACCTTGTTGTCGAGCAGATTCACGATGCAGCCGGTCTCGCCTTCGGGCAGCGCTTGCGCCATGCCAGCGAAGGCGCGCGCCAGCAGCACCGGCGCCGTCAGGTTGGTCTGGAGATGCCGCGCCCAGCCCGCGTCGGTCGCCGTCGTGGCCTTGTCGTATTCGAAGATCGAGGCGTTGTTGACGAGAGCCGCGAGCGGCGGCCCGCGCTTGGCGCAGGCCTCGACCAGCAGCGCCGCATGGCGTGCATCGAGCGTCTCGAGATCGCAGGCGACCGTCGCGGCCATGCCGCCGGCCGAGACGATGCCGGCCGCCACCGCCTCGGCTTCCGTGGCCGATTTGCGGTAGTGCACGTGCACGAACCAGCCGGCCGCGCCCAGCGCCGCGGCGATCACGGCGCCGACGCGCTTTCCCGCACCGGTGACGATCGCGGCGCGCTGTGGCGAACGGGCGGACGGGGCAGCATCGGACATGGCGGGGAGCGATAGCGTCCGCGGCCGGGCCTGGCAAGCCGCGTCCCGCGCGCCGGGCGCGCTTCTTTCGCGGGCGCCGCTGCGCTACGACACGGCCGCGAACGGAGACAGGCCGCGGCGACAATGCCGGAATTCCTGAGCCAAGCGGAGCTCGGCCTCGCGCCGGGCGAGATCGCGTTCTGCCTCGCCGTCGTGCTTGCCGGCGGGTTCATGCGCGGCTTCACGGGTTTCGGCTTCGCGATGGCTGCGGTGCCGCTGCTGGCGCTGGTGCTCGTGCCCGCGCGCGTCGTGCCGTTCGTGATCCTGGTGCAGCTTCTGGCCGGAGTCTGGGATTGGCGCGAGGCGCGGCGGCACGCGCATTGGCGGAGCCTGCCCTGGCTCATGGCGGGCGCACTCGTCGGCACGCCGCTCGGCACGCTCTGTCTTGCCGCGATGAGCCCGGATTGGGCACGCCTCGCGATCGCCGGGGCCGTGGTCCTCGCGGTCGTGCTGATGGCGCGCGGGTTCAAGCTCGCCGCGATGCCGGGCCGCCCGGCCCTGCTGGGAACGGGCCTCGCCGCCGGCGTGCTGAACGGTGTCGCCGCAATGCCGGGGCCGCCGGTCATCGTGCTTTATCTCGCCGGTGCCCTGACGATCGAGGCCGGGCGCGCCTCACTGCTGATGTTCTTCTCGGTGAGCAATGCGATCGGCGCGGTCTCGGCCGGCGCGGCAGGCCTGATACCGCCCGGAACGCTCGTGCTCGCCGCCGCGGCGCTGCCGCTCTTGCTGGCTTCACAATGGCTCGGCCGCCGCCTGTTCCTGCGCGCGACTCCGGCGCGCTATCGGCAAGTGGCGCTCGCCTTCCTCGCCGTGCTGGCCGCGATCACCGCGGCGCGCGCGCTTTATTCGCTGCTGGCGGCCTAGCGGCGCGGGCGTGCGCGACGACGATCGTCCACCGCGCGCGCTTCACGGCATAGGGCATCGTCGCGTGGGCGGGGCTCGTCGAGGGCAGCGGGATCATCGGCACCGCTATCGCGCTGCCGAAGTAGCGCGCGAACAGCCGCGCGCTCGTCGTGCCGTTGCAGAAGATCGTGTGGATACCGGGATGGCGCGCGAGCAGGCCGGGAATGTCGTTCGGCGTCGTCGCGCGGATCGTGCTATCGGCGGCGCCCTCGCGCGTGCAGCTCTCGAGCACGTCCCACACCGCGATGCGGTTCCGGCGCAGCAGCGCCAGCTTCTCCGGATAGTCCAGCGCCCCGCCCGGCGCCAGCAGGTCGATCATGATCTTCCAGAAGTGGTTGCCTTTGAAGCCGTAGAACTCCTGTTTCCGCAGCGCCTCCGGTCCCGGCATCGTTCCGAGCACGAGCACCCGCGAGCGCGCGTCGGCGAAGGGCGGGAAGCTGCGGAGCAGGGCAGGCGGGGCGGCATCGCGCGGCATGGCGCGTGGCAAGATAGGCACCCGCGGCGGGCGCGCAACCGCGGCGTCGCGGCCCTCCCGACAGCCTGCCGACCGACCCCTTGTCGGCCCCGGCCCGCTGTGCCACATAGCGGCTTCGACCGGAGCGTGGCGCAGCCTGGTAGCGCACTTGCATGGGGCGCAAGGGGTCGCAGGTTCAAATCCTGTCGCTCCGACCAATCATCGAAACGAAAGCGGGCCGGCGCCTCAGGGTGCCGGCCCGTTTTTCGTCGCGGGAATGAAGATCAGCGCGACAGCGCCGCGCGGCCGCTGTCGGTCAGCTTGCAGACGAGCCAATCCGGCTTCAGCGGGTTGGCGAACCAGGGTGCGGCCCAGCCGGCTTCGATGCAGGCGCGCACCATCAGCGTGCTCACCCGCTTTCCGTCGCGATCGAACAGCGGAAGCTTGCCGCCGGGCTGGTCGAGCCCGCGGCCGAGCCACGCGCGCTGGGCCTGGGTGAGGCGGGTACGCCCCGCCGTTTCCGAGCCGATTTCCTCCGCAACGCCTTCTTTTTTAAGCACGTGCAGCATGGCGCCCTCCGCGCTGCAGCATTTGTTTTATTGCATCGCACAATGGACCGGGGTGCGATGCAATCGAACCTAAGATAATCTTCCTTTACCGTTTTGTCGATGCGGGGATGAACGCCATGGAAGCCCGATTTCTCTACGTGACGGCGCCCAATGCCGAGGAGGCCGGGAAGATCGGCGAGGCGCTGGTGCAGGAGCGGCTCGCCGCCTGCGCCAACGTCCTGGGCCCGATCTCCTCGATTTATTGGTGGCAGGGGCAGGTCCGGCGCGACAGCGAGGCGGTGCTGATCGCCAAGACGCGCGCCGATCTCGTCGAGCGAGCCGTCGCCCGCGTGAAGGCGCTACACAGCTACACGGTTCCCTGCGTGGTGAGCCTGCCGATCGACCAGGGCAACCCCGACTTCCTGCGCTGGATCGAGGCCGAGACCGCGCCGGCCGGAGCGAAGCCATGAGCGCGGAGGTCGCCTCGCTCGATCACCTCGTGCTGACGGTGGCGGACATCCCGCGCACCTGCGAGTTCTACACCCGCGCGCTCGGCATGAGGGTCGTGCGGTTCGGCGAGGGGCGCGTGGCGCTGCAATTCGGGCGGCAGAAGATCAATCTCCACCAGGCGGATCGCACGTTCGAACCCAAGGCGGCGCGGCCGATGCCGGGCTCCGCGGATCTCTGCTTCCTGCTCGGCGGCACGCTCGACGCGGCGGTCGCGCATCTGGCCGCGCTCGCCGTTCCGATCGAGGAAGGGCCGGTGGAGCGCACGGGCGCGAATGGCCCGATCCGCTCGATCTACGTGCGCGATCCCGACGGCAATCTCGTCGAACTGGCGATGCCGCTCTCGTGATCGGCGGCGTCCACAGCAAATTCCGGCGCGGGCCTTTTCCCGTTGGGAGATGAGTAATAGATTTCCTCTAGTCTCGGCCGTTCCCGGACCGCGTAACGCAAGGAGAGAAGACCATGAAATTCGGCATCCTGGCGTTCACCGCGGTCGCGCTCGCGGCCCCCGCGGCGGGGGCGCAGGGCCTGTGGTGGGTCGAAGGCGACCGCTATTGCAGCGATTTCGGCAACCGCTCGCGCAATGGCGCGATGTGCGGGAATGCGCGGAAGGGCGAGGTCGAGCCGCGTCCGACCTATCGCTTCGAATTCAACACCCCGCGCGTGCCGTTCATCGAAGACCAGCAGAACCGGCAGGGCATCGTGCCGGCCCCGACGGACAGGCCCGCCACCGCGGCGCCCACGCGCGGGCAGCAGCCGCAGCGGCGGCCGTAGCCGGCGGCTACTTCGCGGCGCCGAGGAAGTCGCGCAGCAGCGCGTTCACCCGCTCGGGGTCCTCCACGTCGGGCAGGTGTCCGAACTTCTCGAGCCGCACCAGCTTCGCGTTCGGCAGCGCCTTCACGAGTATTTCCGAGGTGCGCGCGATCGGCGCGATCTTGTCCTCGGTCCCGTGATAGATGAGCACCGGTACGGTGATCTTCGCAGCGAAGGCGAACGCGTCGAGCTCGTAGGGCACGAAGCTGGCCTGGAGATAGCCGCGGCCGCTTGTGGCGCTCAGCACCTCCATGATCTCCGGCTTGGCCCGCGCCGGTGTCGCGGAGCCGGTCAGCAGACCGATCACGTCCCGGGCGTACTTCATGCCGCCGGCGGCCTCGAACTGCTTCTGGCGGCGCTGGAACACGGCCTCGCGCTCGGCCGGCGGCGTGGTCTTCGAGCCCACCGACGTGCCCGACAGCGCGATGCGCGTGACGCGCGCGAGATACTTCTCCGCGAAGCATTGCGCGATGGCCGAGCCGAATGAATTGCCGACCAGCGCGAAGCGCTGCACGCCCATCGCGTCGGCGAACGCGGCAAGCGCATCCGCGTAATCGGTGCAGGTTGGCCGCTCCTTCTTGAGCGGATCGGTCAGGATGTAGCCCGGGGCGTTCCAGGCGATGAGGCGGTAGCGGTCCGAGAGCCCGGCGTACTGGTAGCGCCAGTACAGCGAGTTCGCGCCGATGCCGTGCAGCAGCAGCACCGGCGGCGCATCGGCCTTGCCGGCCTCCATGTAGCTGAAGCGGTCGCCGGCAAAGTGGGCGCGCGCGGCGGCGGGAATCTCGACGAATTTCAGCTCGGGCAGGGCGGGCCGCGCCGTTTCCGCCGGCGCCGGAGATGCGGCCGCGAGCGCCGCGCAAAACGCCAGGCCCAGTCGGTCTGTGAACATCGTGTCTCCCCCTCCAGCCGCCCGGGCGGCTGCGGGGAAACGATAGGGGCGGCGTACTGGCGCGGCAACGCGCGGCGGCGCGGCGCAGGCATGCGCCGGCCGCCGCGACGCCGAGGCTATTCCGCCGCCCTCGCCGAGACCGTACCGGCTTTCGCGAGCGCCTGGTCGAGATCCGCGATGATGTCGTCGATCGTCTCGATGCCGATGCAGAGCCGGATCACGTCCGGGCCGGCGCCGGCGGCGACGAGTTGCTCGGGTGTGAGCTGGCGATGCGTGGTCGAGGCCGGGTGGATGATCAGCGAGCGCGTGTCACCAATATTGGCGAGATGGCTGAAGAGCTCGACATTTTCCACAACCTTTACACCGGCTTCGTAGCCGCCTTTGACGCCGAAGGTCAGCACTGCGCCAGCGCCGCGCGGCATGTATTTCCGGTAGTTCGCGAAGTAGCGGCTGTCCTTTAGTCCGGCGTAGGAGACCCAGGCGACCTGCTTGTGCTTCGCCAGATACTCGGCGACGCGCTGGGCGTTCTGGCAATGGCGCTCCATGCGGATCGCCAGCGTCTCGATGCCTTGCAGCGTGATCCAGGCGTTCATCGGCGACTGGCAGGGGCCGAGGTCGCGCAGGCCCACGGCATGGCCATACACCGTGTAACCGAGCGGACCGAACGTCTCGGCGAAGGTGAGCCCGTGATACTCGGGCGCCGGCGCGGTCATGCTCGGGAACTTGGCCTTCGACTTGAACCAGTCGAACTTGCCCGAATCGACCACGACGCCGCCGACCGAGCTGCCATTGCCGGAGAGGTATTTCGTCGTCGAGTGGACGACGATGTCGGCGCCCCATTCGAACGGGCGGCACAGCCACGGCGTCGCCAGCGTATTGTCGACGATCAGCGGCACGCCCGCTTCCTTGGCGATTTTCACGATCGGCTCGAGGTCGATGACGATGCCGCCCGGATTGGCGAGGCTCTCGACGAAGATCGCGCGGGTCTTGTCGGTGATCGCTTTCTTGAAGCTCGCCGGGTCGTCCGGATCGGCGAACACCGCGTTCCAGCCGAACTTCTTGTAGCTGTGCTTCATCTGATTGATGGAGCCGCCATAGAGCTTGCTCGACGCGATCACCTCGAGGCCCGGCGCCATCAGCGGAAAGAGGGCGAGGATCTGCGCGGCGTGGCCCGAGCTCGTCGCCGTCGCGCCGATGCCGCCCTCGAGCGCCGCGATGCGCTCCTCGAGCACCGACACGGTCGGGTTGGTCAGGCGCGAATAGATGAAGCCGGGCCGCTGCAGGTTGAACAGCGAGGCCGCGTGGTCGACGTCGTCGAACACGAACGACGTCGTCTGGTAGATCGGCACGCTGCGCGCGCCGGTGGTGGGGTCGGGGGCCGCGCCCGCGTGGAGAGAGCGGGTCTCGAAGCCGAATTGCTTGTCCGCCATGTCAGGCCTTTCTGCGCTTGCTCGAAATCACGCCGGAGTTGAACCCGCCCCACGAGAGTTCGCCGTAGAGCCGAGAATACTCGATCTTCGGGCACCGGTTCATGACGACGGTGAGCCCGGCATCCTCGGCGCGCTGCGCGGCCGCATCGTTGCGCACGCCGATCTGCATCCACACGACTTTCGCGCCGAGCCGCACTGCTTCGTCGGCGAGGGGCCCCGCTTCCTCGGAGCTGCGGAAGATCTCGACCATGTCGACCGGGTGCGGAATTTCGGCGAGGCTTGCATACACCGTCTCGCCGAGGATCGTGCTGCCCGCTTCCTTCGGGTTCACCGGAATGATGCGGAAGCCCTTGGCCTGGAGATACTTCATCACGAAGAAGCTCGGCCGGTTCCAGTTGGCGCTGGCACCCACGACCGCGATCGTGCGCACGCGGGCGAGCGTGTCCTTCAGGAACTCGTCGGTATAGGTGTCGTGAGACATTCCGGTTTCGCGCGCGGTTCAGGCCGCGAGCATGTCGGCGGTAGGGGCGCGGAAGTCAAGTGCAGCGGCGCGACCGCGCTTCGGCCTAACGGTGGCGCTCGCACGAGAACCGGCAGTCCGATCCCTGGGGACAGCGGGTCGGGATCAGGGTCATCGCCTCGCCGCCCCGGAATTGCACGCTGTACGTCTCGCCGCCGGGATTCGCGGACGGCGGCTGCGTTTCCCAGACCTCGAACGTGACTCCGAGGAGGGTGCCGGTGAGGCGATACGGTCCCTCGGAATAGGCGCGAAAACCGTTCGGCGCCGTGTAGGTGCCCGAATAAGACCCGTCGGCGTTGAACACCATGTCGTAGGCGACCTCCGCGGCCTGGCAGCGCCACGCGCCGATCACGCGGTAGTTCTGCGCTTCCGCCGGCGCCGTGGCGACGAGAGCCAGAGCGAGAAGCGACCAGCGGGTAATCGAGCGCATCATCGGCCCTCCCATTTCGGCTCGCGCTTCTCGAGGAACGCGTCGATGCCTTCCTCGGCGTCGCGGGCGAGCATGTTCTCGGTCATCACGCGGCTCGTGTAGGCATAGGCTTCGGCGAGCGGCATCTCGAGCTGGCGATAGAAGGCCTCCTTGCCGATCTTGACGACGAGCGGCGATTTCTTCGCGATCGCCTCGGCCATCGCGCGCACCTCGGCCTCGAGCTTCGCCGGCGCCACGACGCGGTTGACGAGGCCGAGCTGCCTGGCTTCGGCCGCGGGGATCGCGTCGCCGAGCAGCAGCATCTCCATCATCTTCTTGCGCGGCAGGTTTCGGCTCGCGGCCACCATCGGCGTCGAGCAGAACAGGCCGATGTTGACGCCCGGCGTGCAGAACGTCGCGGTGTCGGCGGCGACGGCCAGATCGCAGGTGGCGACGAGCTGGCAGCCCGCGGCATAGGCGAATCCCTGCACCTTCGCGATCACCGGCTGCGGCAGCGCGATGATGCTCTGCATCAGGCGGCCGCACTGCGCGAACAGCGCCTCGTAGGCGGCGCGGCCGGGATTGGCGCGCACTTCCTTCAAATCGTGCCCGGCGCAGAAGGCCGGACCTTCGGCGCCGATGACGACGACCTTGATCGCGCGGTCCTTGGCGATGGCGTTGAGCGCCTGCTGCAGCGCGCCCATGAGGCCGACCGACAGCGCATTGCGCGCGGCAGGGCGGTTGAGCGTCAAAGTCGCGACGCCGCCGGCGTCCGCGCGCCGCAAGACCGGCTCGGCGGCCGCTTTCGATCTCGCTCTCGCCATTGTCGCCATTCGCAACTCCACCGCTGGCGCAAAGATATGTCTTGCCGCGCGTGCGTGCCAGGGCTGTTCAGTCCGCTTCGACGAAGGTTGCTTCGTGGCGCACCGGGAAATTTACGGAATTGGAGACGAAGCACTCGGCATGCGCGCGCTCGTGCAGCTTCGCCGCGAGCGCCATGTCGGCGCCCTTGGCGACCGTCACCTTGGGGCGCAGCACGACTTCCACGAAGCGGCCAGGGCGCGGCGTCTCGGCCATGATGCCGTAAGCCGCGTCTTCGTAGGCGAGGATTGGAACCTTCCGCGCGACGCAGAGCACGAGATACCAGAGCATGTGGCACGAGGAGAGCGAGGCGACGAGGAGGTCCTCGGGATTGTGTAGCGTGGGATCGCCGCGGAATGACGGATCGGACGAGGCCTCGATCGCGCGCTTGCCGGCGATCTCGATGCGGTGCGTGCGCGAGAAGCTATCGTAGCTCGTGGGCGCCCCGGCCGCGCCGGCACTCCAGATCGTGCGGACGTCGTAGCGATGCTTCTTGTCGTCGGCCATGCGGGCGCGCTCCTTAGCCGACCGGGTTCATCCACAGGCGGTTATTCGTCGGCGCGATCACCATTTCGCTGATGCAGACATGCGCGGGCAGGCGCGCGAGGAAGCGGATGGTTTCGCCCATGTCGCGCGGCTGCAGCATCGTCGCGCGCACTTCGGGCGGCACCGGGATCGGGCGCTTGTCGAGGATCGGCGTGTTCACCTCGCCGGGGCACATCACGCAGGCACGGATGCCGTTCTTGCCCTCGGCCATGTTGAGATGAGCCGTCATCGCAACGAGGCCATGCTTGGCCGCGTTGTAGGCGGGGCCGGTGAGATAGCTGTCGTAGCGTCCGGCCCAGGACGAGACGTTGATGACGAGGCCGTCCTTGCGCGCGCGCATCGCGCCGAGCACGGCGCGCGTCGCATAGAACGCGCCGTCGAGGTCGATGCCGACGACCGTGTCCCATCCCGCGGCGTCGACGGTGTCCCAATTCCGCCTGGTGACGTTGAGGCCGGCGCTGTTGACGAGGATGTCGACGCGGCCGTGACGCTCGAGCATCCCGGCCGCAGCCGCCTCGACGGCCGCCGAATCGCCAACGTCGAGAATCTCGATTTCGGCCTTGCCGCCGGCCGCCGCGACCTGCTTCGCCGTGTCGTCGAGCGCGTCGCGACGGCGTCCGGAAAGAATCACCGTGGCGCCATCCTCGGCCAGAGCGATCGCTCCGGCCTGGCCGATGCCGCTGCCCGCGCCCGTGATCCACGCGATCTTCCCGGCCAATGCCTTTGTCATTACTCGCCCCTCCGCGCTGGCAACGGCGCCGAGCTTGCCGTAGGTTGACGTGAACGTAAACCGACCGCGCGCGCAGAGTAAGAGCCGGCGGCCCTAGCGAAATCCACCGCGGATCGACCCGATATGAACGAAGCAGCCGCGCAAGCGCCGCACATCACCGCCGACGCGTTCAATCGCAAGATCACCGCCTATCCGTGGTTCGGAAGCTGGATGGGCATCAAGGCGGTCGAGATCACGCCGCGCGGCGCCACGGTGCATCTCGACGTGCGCCCCGAGTTCCTGCGCCATGGTGGCACGGTTTCGGGGCCGATCGTGATGGCGATCGCCGACGTGGCGATGTATGCCGCGATCATGGGCGCGGTGCCGCATGGCGAGCGCGCCGTGACCTCCGACATGACGATGCACTTCATGCGCCGGCCGCAGGGCGAAAAGCTCACCGGCGAGGCGCGCATCCTGCGCAAGGGCAAGCGCAGCATCGTGTGCGCGGTGGACGTGTTCGTCGAAGGGCAGGGGGAAAGCGTGTGTCACGTCGTCGGCAGCTACGCGCTGCCGAGCGCATGAGATGCCCCACCGCAACCGCGTCGATCCGTTCGGAGCGCTGATCGAGACGCCGGCGCGCGGCGCCTGGTACGGCAATCGCGGGTGCCTCCACGACCGCGCGGGGCGGATCACGGACCGCAAGCCGCCGGTCGATCAGTGGATCATCTGCGTGCTCGCGTTCAAGAACCGCCGGCGCAAGCTCTTGCAGCCGGGCCGGTACACCGAGCTGTTCTTCCTCGACGAGGCGACGGGCCTCGCGGCCGGCCATCGGCCGTGCGGCGAGTGCCGCCATGCCGATCTGCGCCGCTTCGGCGCGCACTGGCCGGGGCGATGGGCGCGCGGCTTCGCGCTCGCGCGCGAGATGGACGAAGTGATGAAAGTGGAACGGGCCGCGCGCGAAGCACCCGAGCGCCGCCGCTGGCTGGATCCGGCGCGGCCCCCGGCCGACGGTCTGATGTTCGTTCGCGCCGGCGAGCCGCGGCGCGCGGTTCTCGCGGCGCGGGGCTCGCTCTGGAGGTGGACGCCGTTCGGCTACGACGGGCCGCTGGCCTGGGACGGGCGCGAGGAGGCGATGCTGCTGACGCCGTCGTCAACGGCCGCGGCCATCGAGCACGGCTACACCCCGCAGATCCATCCTTCGGCGCTCGGGTAACCCCCGTTCTGTGGTATTATATTACCGCTGCGACAATCCACTTGATCCATAAGGCTCCGCGCCGGTTGACACGCATCGGAACATGCGTATGGTGCGCGCCGCTTTGACCGGGTGCCGCGCTTCGCGGCGCCCGTTTTTTCGCCGGATCGCCAGACCATGAAAACCTTCTCGGCCAAACCGTCGGACATCCAGAAGAAGTGGGTGCTGATCGACGCCCAGGACGCGGTGCTCGGCCGGCTGGCCGTCATCGTCGCCGACCTCTTGCGCGGCAAGCACAAGACGACGTTCACGCCGCACATGGACACCGGCGACCACGTCGTCGTCGTCAACGCCGAGAAGGTCTATCTCACCGGCAAGAAGCGCGAGCAGAAATCCTACTGGCGCCACACCGGCTATCCGGGTGGCCTCAAATATTCGTATGCGGGCAGGACGCTCGAGGGAAAGCATCCCGAGCGCGTCATCACCGCGGCGGTGAAGCGCATGATCCCGGCCGGCCCGCTCGGCCGCCAGCTCCTGGGCAACCTCAAGGTCTATGGCGGGCCGAGCCATCCGCACGAGGCCCAGCAGCCCGCGAAGCTCGATATTGGCAAGATGAACCCGAAGAACGTGAAGAGGGCGGCCCAATGAGCCAGACCCAGGAAACCGGCGGCACGCTCGCCGATGTGATGCCGAAGGGCGCCGAGCCGGCGCCGTCGGCGCCCAAGGCCGAGCCCGTGAAGCCGCGCCTCGACGGCATGGGCCGCTCCTATGCCACCGGCAAGCGCAAAGACGCCGTCGCCCGCGTGTGGGTGAAGGCCGGCACCGGCAAGATCTCGGTCAACGGCCGCGACATCGCGGTCTACTTCGCGCGGCCGGTGCTGCGCATGATGATCAACCAGCCGTTCGGCGTCACCAACCGGCGCGACCAGTACGACGTGATCTGCACGGTTGCGGGCGGCGGGCTTTCGGGCCAGGCCGGCGCGGTGCGGCACGGCATTTCCAAGGCGCTCTCGCTGTTCGAGCCGGGCCTCCGGCCCGTGCTGAAGAAGGGCGGCTTCCTCACCCGCGACGCGCGCACCGTCGAGCGCAAGAAGTACGGCCGCGCCAAGGCGCGACGCCGCTTCCAGTTCTCGAAGCGCTAGGGGTTCGGGACAACCGAATCGCGGCCGAAAGGGGCCGGGCGCTTCGACGAGGCGCCCGGCCTTTTCGTGTCCGGGCGCCGCCTACGCGGGCGGATCGGGCTCGATCCGCGCGACCATGCCGAGGATCTGGCCCTTCACGGCCTCGGCGATGCGGCGGATGCGGCCCTTCGGAATCGGGCCGAAGCCAAGGGTGGAACCGATGAGATGGATGTTGGCACGGGTCTCGCCGTCGCCCGCCACATGGATGGCGAAGCGGCAGGAGTTGCGCCACAGCATGGTCTCGAACGACATGCGCTCGCGGACGAAGAACGTGTTGTCGCGCACGTTGACGATATTCCAGTTGTGCGCGACGAGCGCCGCGTGAACCGCGCGCCAGGTATCGGCGAACGGTTTGTCGACGGCGATGATTTCGGTGTATCTGGCCAAGGCGTCCCGCTCCGGCGCCTTTGGCCGGCAAGGTTGAACCGGGGCGAACATAGCCGGTTGGCGTAGGATCGCCAGAGCCGGCGGGAAGAGAGGCGAACATGGCGAAGCTCAGCAATGCGGTGAGGATCGGCATCCTCGGGGCGAGCGGCTACACGGGCGCGGAGCTACTGCGCCTGCTCGCGCGCCATCCGCAGGCGGAGATCCGTCTCGTCACCGCCAACGCCAAGGCCGGCAAGGCGGTGGGCGAAGTGTTCCCGCATCTTGCGCATCTTGGCCTGCCGAAGCTGATCAAGGTGGAAGACGCCGACTATTCGGGCCTCGACGTCGTCTTCTGCGCGCTGCCGCACGGCACGACGCAGGAGATCATCGCGAAGCTGCCGAAGCACCTCAAAGTCGTCGATCTCTCGGCCGATTTCCGGCTGCACGATCTCGCGACCTACGCTCAATGGTATGGCCACGAGCACAGGGCGCCGGAGCTTCAAAAGGAGGCCGTGTACGGCATCACCGAGCTGGCGCGCGCGGCGGTGCAGAAGGCGCGGCTCGTCGCCAATCCCGGCTGCTATCCCACCGCGGCGCAATTGCCGTTGGTGCCCCTGATCGAAGCCAACGCGATCGAGGCGGACGACATCATCATCGATGCGAAGTCCGGGGTGAGCGGCGCGGGGCGCGAGGCGAAGGAGGCGAACATGTTCGCCGAGGTCGCCGAGGGCATCCATCCCTACGGCGTCGCGAGCCACCGGCACGCGCCGGAGATCGAGCAGGGCCTGAGCGCGGCGGCGGGCAAGCCGATTGTCGTGAACTTCACGCCGCACCTGATGCCGATGAACCGCGGCATCGAAGAAACGATTTACGTGAAGCTCCACAACGGCGCCACGGCCGACGACCTGCGCACGACGCTCGCCAAGCGCTACGAGGGCGAGCCCTTCGTGCGCGTGGTGCCGAAGGGTGTCACGCCGGCGACGCGCCACGTGCGCGGCTCGAACCATTCGCTGCTCGGCGTCTTCGCCGACCGCATTCCGGGCCGCGCGATCCTGATCTCGGTGCAGGACAATCTCGTGAAGGGCGCATCGGGCCAGGCGAT
>CAYZSG010000065.1:0-22865 GCA_964481045.1 uncultured Candidatus Odyssella sp.
CGCCGCCAGGTGCGCTCGGCATTCGGGCGCTATCTGGCGCCGGCGCTGGTCGAGCGGCTCGCCTCCGATCCCTCGCGCCTGAAGCTCGGCGGCGAGATGCGGCCGATGTCGCTGCTGTTCTCCGACATCCGCGGCTTCACGACGATCGCCGAGGCGTTCGACGCCGAGGGCCTCACCACGTTCATGAACCGCTACCTCACGCCGATGACCGACGTGATCCTCGCGCAGGGCGGCACGGTGGACAAATACATGGGCGACGCGATCATGGCGTTCTGGAACGCGCCGCTCGACGAGCCCGACCACGCGAAGAGCGCCTGCCGCGCCGCGCTCGCGATGCTGGAACGGCTCGACCGGCTCAACGCCGAGCTGGCCGAGGAAGCCAAGCAGGCCGGCCGCGTGCACACGCCGATCGCGATCGGCATCGGGCTCAATTCGGCCGTCTGCTGCGTCGGCAACATGGGCTCGCAGCAGCGCTTCGACTATTCGGTGCTCGGCGACGGCGTGAACCTTGCCTCGCGGCTCGAGGGCCAGACGAAGGTCTACGGCATCGCGACCTTGATCGGCGAGGAGACGCGCTCGCTCGCGCCCGAATTCGCGGCGATCGAGGTCGATCTCATCCGCGTCAAGGGCAAGACCGCGCCGGCGCGCGTCTACACGCTGCTGGGCGGGCCGGAGCGCGCGAAGACCGACGCCTTCCGCGCGCTCGAAGCCATGCAGGCGGGCTTCCTCGTCGCCTATCGCGCGGCGCAGTGGGACGCCGCCGAGCGCGCGCTCGCGCAGGTCGCGGCCGCGGGCGGCAGCCAGCTGGCGGGGCTCTGCGCCGCCTACGCCGAGCGCATCGCCGCGTTCCGCAAGCACCCGCCGCCGCCCGGCTGGGACGGCGTCTACGTCGCCGAGTCGAAGTAGCGCCGGTCAATCGACGCGGGGCGGGGGCGGCGGCGCGCCCGGGCGCAGCGCATCCTGGAACGAGTTGCGGCGGTCGAACTCGGGCGTCTCCGGCTGCTCCGGAATGCCTTTGTAGCAGACATAGGCGGCCTCGCCCGGCTTGGCGTCGAAGATCGAGACCGGCTGGTCCACGCTGTTCAGAAGCTGGCACTCCAGCGACGGACGCACGCGGCCGCGATCCCGCTCGGTTCTGAGAATGTAGTTGTAGGCGGCGCAATTCGGCGTGCCGTTGCACAGCACGGCACACGCGCGCTGCGTAATGTCGCGATGAATGCCGATCACGCTCGGCTTGTGGTCGACGTAATCGCGGAACACGCGGCAGCGGTAGTTGTCGACATTGTACCAGCGGCCGCTGGGAAGCTGCGCGCCGGCCTCGCCGGCGAGCAAGATCGCCGGCAACGCGGCGAGTAGCACGGTCCTGCACGACATGACTGATCTCCTCGACGAACGATCAGCCCCGAACCCTCATCACAGCACGCCGCGCGCCGGCCGGCTGTGACGGCCGTCACGCGGCGGCATCGCGCACCGAATTCAGGGCCGGCGTCGGCCCGGCGTCCCCGGCGTTTCGGGCCGCACGCGGTCCTGGTCGAGGTCCGGCCGGCCGAGGCGCGGAAAGTCGGGGTTCTCCGTGATCGGCGGCTGCTCTTTTGGCAGGCGAATGCAGGCCCAGCCCGATAGCGTCGCCGAAGACGGCGTGCGGATCTCCTCGAAGAGCGTTGCCGACGACACGCTGGAAAACAGAGTGCACATGCACACGTTGCCCGTGACGCCGGACTTGACGACGTCCACGGCGATGCAGGCGAATGTCGCGTTGCATGCGGCCACGCACTCGTGGACGTTGCAGTTGGTCGCGTCGCCACCGCCCGGGCCGGCGACCGGAATCGATTTCAGCTCCTTGCCCTTGATGTCCATCGACCAGTGACACTTCCAACCCTTGATGGACACGCCGGATGTTATGCAGTGACCCGGTATGAGGCAGTTCTGTTTCGGACTCGCGGTATAGGTCTCGCCAGCCGCCGTTGCCGCGAACGCGACACTCGCGACGGCCGAAAGAATGAGGACGCTGAGTGCGTGCAAACGGTTCATGATCGCGCGCTCCTGGACGCCCGCAGGCGCCACGCTGATCCTTGCCCAATCGAAATGCGTCTTCGGCCGTGCCGCCGCTCAGGGGCGGCTGCGGCCGGGCGTGCCGGTGGGTCGCTAGGTCGTCGCCGGCGCGAGCGGCGGCGCCGCCGCAACGAGCGCGAAGCGAAACGGATGGAAAGGCGTCATGGCAGGCTCCTTCGCATTGTGAGCGGCCTTGCCCCTTCACGCACGATCTTGGACCCGACCGGTTAACATCGGGTGCGGAGGCTTCGCCTCTCGCGGCGTTGCGGTCAGTTCGGGCTGGTCGGGCCCGGAAGCTGGATCGGCAGGTTCGGCCTGAAGCTGTCCTGCCGGACGCGCGTATCGATCTGGATATCGTGATGCTGATAGAGCGCGGGATCGCGCGTGCAGACGCCGGCCGAACGGCCGACCGCCGGCGGGACGTCCGCCGTCCCCGGATCGCCGGAGCCCATCAGCGTGCAGGTCATGCGCACGATCGGCACGCCGTCGCGCATCTCCACGCTCGTCGTGTAGCTCACCTGCGTGCAGCCGAGCGTCCGCGTGCACTCGGCGAGGCATTGGCTCACCGTGGCGCTCGGTCCGAAGGTCGCGGTGCGGATCACGCGCCCGCCGCCGGTGACGGCGCAATTCCGCGTGCAGGTGTAGCTCGGGCCGGCGCTCGTGCTCATGCGGATCGGTCCGGCGCTGCAATCGGCTCCGGCCGGCGCGGCGGCGAGCGCACCGAACGCGCTGAGCGTGGCAGCGAGGGACAGCGTGCGTCGTGAAACGGATCGGGTCATGGCCGTCTCCTGAGGATGGAAGGCCGTGTATTCCCACCGCATCTCTTCGAAGCCGGGCGTTTGGCGCCGTCGCGGCGCATCGTCCGGTCGCGGTCTTCAACCTAATCACGATTGCGCCAAATTTAGGCATGGGCGGCGGAGCCGGTCAGTGACGGCTGTCACCGCGAAATGTGACGCCGGTCACCCACTTGGCGGTTCCCAAATCTGTCGCCCGAATGTCACCATAAGCCGAGTGGCGTTCGGAATTGGTACTTTTTGCTTTGGATTCACTGAACGGGCAGCGTAAACTTAGAGTGTTCTTCGGCATGCGCTGTCTTGGCCGACCCGCTCGGCCAATCGGGAACAATGAGGGCAGCCCGCCGAAGGCGATACGGAGGGGGACGATGGTCGAATCGGATGGGGTTCGGCTCGGGCGCGCTGTGCGGCCGGCTACAGGCGTTTTCTATGCTCTTCTCTGTACGGCGCTGGCAGGGAGTGCGCTCGCGCAGACGACGTCGCCGCAGGTCGAGCGCGACGTGCAGCGCCCGGGCAGCGCCACCGAGACGACGGTGCGCGGCACCGAAAGCCAGCGCGAGTCGCTGGGTCCGGCCAGCACGTTCCAGGGCCGCGACGTCACCTTCGACGAGGTGCTGCGCGATCCCGACAATCCCGATCTCAATTATGCCTACGCGCTCACGCTGATCCGCCAGGGCGATCTGCTCGGCGCGCTCTCGACGCTCGAGCGCATCCTGCTGCGCAATCCGAACGTCCCGCGCGTGCGCCTGCTCTACGCGATCGTGCTCTATCGCCTGAACGCGGTGGACGAAGCCTCGCGCGAGCTCGACAACGTGCTGAAGCTCCAGATGGACGGCGGGCTCCGCCGCGAGCTCGAATATTACCGCTCGGAAGTTTCGCGCGCGAAGCAGCAGACCAAGTTCACCGCCATCGTGCGCTTCGGCTGGAACTTCGACAGCAACCGCAACGCGGCGCCGCTGACGCGCGGCATCGTCTCGTCCGGCGCCATCGTTCCGGTGCCCGGCGAGGAATCGACGCACTCGCTCGAGACTTTCGGGCGCCTCGAGGTCGAGCACGATCTCGGCATGCAGCGCCGTCACCGGCTGATCGGCGCCGTCACCGGCCTCTACGATCTCTCGCTGAAATCCGACCGCTTCACGCTCGGCGCGGTGGACGTGCGCGGCGGCATCGCGCTCGATTTCGTGCCGCTCGAGATCCGCATCCAGCCGCACTATCGCTGGGCGCATCTCGAGGACGACACGGTGCTGTCGGCGCAGGGCGGCAGCATCCGTTTCGACTACGCGACGAAATACGGCCTGCACTACTTCGGCTTCTTCTCGGGCGAATATCAGGTGTTCAACGCTACCGCCCAGTCGCCGTCCTCGCGCTTCCGCAGCGGCGCCGAATACCGCGGCGGCGCCGGCGTGCGCTGGACGGTGACGCCCGAGCATCGCGTGACGCTCACCGCAGCCGGCATCCGCAAGGAGGCGCGCGAAGGTTTCTTCGATTATTCGGGCGTGCAGGTGGGGCTCGAGCACGGCTGGCTGCTTGGCCGCGGCATGTTCCTGCTCACCAACGTCTCGTGGGAAGGCGACTGGTACGACGAGGCCGATCCCAACATCAACGCGACCAAGCGCGAGGACAACATCCTGCGCGCGCGCGCGATCTTCGGCATTCCGTTCGCGACGCTCACCGGGTGGGACACGGCGCCGCGGCCGTTGCGCGACGTGGGCATCAGCATCGGCTTCGAATACACGCGCGCCTTCTCGAACATCGACAACTACCGCTACCACAACTACCGCGTCATGGGCGCGCTCACGAAGCGGTTCGACTTCTAGACAATCAACGCGCCGCGCAACGTACGCGGCGGGGGGAAGGGTACCATGTCCATCCGTTCGCTCGCCGCGGGCGCTGCGCTCGCGCTCTCGTTTACCGCCGGCCTTTCCGGCCCGGCCGCCGCCGCTCCCGGCGACAGGGCCGGCGTCACCGCCTCGGTGCGCGGCCAGGTGCAGCAGGTGTCGTTCCGCACGCCACAGGCCGCGATCGGCCGCGACGTCGGCAGCGGCGACCAGATCTTCCTCGGCGATCGCATCGTCACGCGCGCCGCCTCGGGCGTGCAGATCATGCTGCTCGACGGCACCACGTTCTCGATCGGCCCCGATGCCTCGATGGTCATCGACGAGTTCGTCTACGATCCCGCGACCAATGCCGGCCGCCTCTCGGCGACGCTCACGCGCGGCACGCTGCGCGTGATCTCGGGCCGGCTCGGCCGCCAGGAGCAGGAAGCGATCCGCGTGAAGCTGCCCCAGGCCACGGTCGGCATCCGCGGCACGATGGCGATTCTCTCAGGCGGACCGAGCGGCTCGTTCATCGGCCTGTTCGGCGTGGGCCCGAACAACCAGACCGATACGCCTGCGAGCTATCTCTCGATCAACATCGGCGGCACCGAATACCGCATCTTCCGCACCGGCTTCGGCTGCACGGTGTCGGCGGCGGCGCCGGTGTGCAATCCCGCGCCGGTCGACGACAAGTTCCTCACCCAGCTCATCGGCCTCATCACCGGCAATCTGCGCCAGGTCGATCTCGCGCAGTTCGAGTCGCTGACGGGTCTCGACCTCTTCCAGGCCCTGCAGCTGATGCAGACCGGCAACTTCCAGACGGTGTTCGAGAAGTTCGACAAGGTGCTTCAGGACCAGGGCCGGCCGGGCGCGCCGCCGACGACTACGGTGGTGACGGACGATTGCGGCGATCACCACAAATATTACAGCTACGGCGGGTTCAAGAGTTTCGGCGGTTTCAGGAGTTTCGGTGGGAACAGATTCTCGCCCCCGTCCGGCTTCAGGGGTCCAAGCTTTGGCGGACGACCGAAATAGCCGTGGGCTGGGCCGCGTCCCAACGGATAAGGCACTGACATTGTTCTGATTAAGGCGGCGGCGGCGGGGATTGACCGGCCGCCGCCGGGAACGCGAACGGCGTTTCTCCCGTAGTAGACCGGGTTGTCGGGTTCGCGGGCATCGGCCAGCCAGGGAGGCTGCCATGCCGGCTTTTCGGTCGTTGTTTGCGGCGCTCGGGCTCTCCGCGTCGCTCGCATTCGCTTTTTATTCGGCAGAGGCCGAGGCGCAGGTCGGCACCAAGGCCGGCGTCGCCGCCGCCGTGCGCGGGCCGGTGCAGCAGATTTCCTATCGCACGCCGCAGGCGACCGTCGGCCGCACTCTCGCGGGCGGGCAGGAGATCTTCCTCGGCGACCGCATCGTCACCGGCCCCGGCGGCGGGCTCCAGATCCTGCTGCTTGACGGCACCACGTTCTCGCTTGGTCCGAACACGTCGATGGTCATCGACGAGTTCGTGTTCAATCCGGCCACCGGCACCGGCAAGCTCGCCGCCAGCGTCGCGCGCGGCACCTTGCGCGTGATCTCGGGCCGCCTCGCGCGCCAGGATCAGGAGGCGATCCGCGTACGGACGCCCACGGCCACGGTCGGCGTGCGCGGCACGATGGCGGTGTTCGCCGGCGGACCCAACGGCTTCTTCATCGGACTGTTCGGCATCGGCGCCGACAACAGCGTGAACCGCCCGCAGAGCTACCTGTTCGTCTACAACAATGGCGGCGGCACCGGCATCTACCGCACCGGCTTCGGCTGCACGGTCACGCCCGCGAACCCGGTCTGCAATCCGCAGCCGGTCGGACCGGAATTCCTGTCCGCGCTGCTCGGCCAGATCGGCGGCCAGCTTCGCCAGGTGAGCCTCGAAGAGTTCGAGCGGCTGACCGGGCTCGATCTCGTCCAGGCGCTGCGCCTGTTGCAGACCCAGGGCGGGTTCGAGCAGCTCCAGGACATCATCACGAAGGTGCTCCAGGATCAGGGCCGTCCGGGCGCCGCGCCGCCGGCTCCGCCGCCGAGCTCCTGCTATCCCTACTGCTATTAGGGGCGGTGATCACGCATTCGGCGTTGGGCGCCGATTCGGAAATCTGCTAGTAAAAAAGGCGTTGCAACGCTTCGGCAACGAGGCGGCCGCGCCTCCCGTGAGGGGCGCGCGGTGTTGGATGGAGGACTCATGAAGCGCAAACGGCCTTCGGTGCCGCTCACCGTCCTCAGCGCGGCCTCGGCGATCGCGCTCGGCGTCAACGACGCGCCGGCGCAGAACGCCACAAAGGCTGGCGTCGCCGCGGCGGTGCGCGGCCCGGTGCAGCAGGTTTCGTTCCGCACGCCGCAGGCGACGGTCGGCCGCAACGTCGGGAGCGGCGACGAGATTTTCCTCGGCGATCGCATCGTCACGGGGCCCAATGCCGGCGTGCAGATCATGCTGCTCGACGGCACGACGTTCTCGGTCGGCCCCAACACGTCGATGGTCATCGACGAGTTCGTCTACAACCCGGCCACCGGAACCGGAAAGCTCACCGCCTCGGTGGCGCGCGGCACGCTGCGGCTCATCTCGGGCCGCCTCGCGCGGCAAGACGAGGACGCGATCAAGATCAAGCTCCCGGTCGCCACCGTCGGCGTGCGCGGCACGATGAGTATCTTCTCGGGCGGCCCCAACGGCTGGTTCACCGGCCTGTTCGGAATCGGCCCGAACAACACCGTCGACCGCCCCGGCAGCTATCTCGCCGTCGAGATCAACGGCGTCGTCTACAACATCTTCCGCACCGGCTGGGGCTGCACGATCACGCCGTCGGATCCCACCTGCAATCCGCAGCCGGTCGGCCCCGAATTCCTCCAGCAGCTTCTCGGCGCGATTGCCGGCCAGCTGCGCTTCGTGAACATCGAGGAGTTCGAGCGGCTCACCGGCCTCGATCTCGTCACGGCACTCGGCCTGCTGAAATCGCAGGAGGGCTTCGAGGACCTCTGGCAGAAGATCAACCAGCTGTTCCAGGACCAGAGCCGGCCGGGCGAGTTCCAGCAACCGTTCTCGCCGCCGCCCTACAGTCCGCCGCCCTACAGCCCGCCGCCGAGCGACTAGAGGCCGCGCGTGGCAGCCTCTTCCCTGCGAGCGGAGCCGCGCGCCGGCGCGCCGCCCTCGGCGCGCGGTCTTCACGCCGGCCGGATCGTGGCCTATGGCGACTACACGTCCGAATCGCTTCTTGCGCGGCTCGCCGAGCAGGGCTGGCTGCTCGTCACCGATGTGCCCTGCTGGGTCGGCAACACGGCGCTGCTCGACCTCGCGGCGACGATCGGCCCGATCAAGAGCCACGGCCCGTATCTCGGCGATCTCGCGCGCGAAGGCGAGGCCGTGAACATCATCCGCGCGCTGCCCGAGCCGATCCCGGATGCGTCGGGCAAGATCATGCTCTCGACGATGGCGACCGATCACCACATGCACACGGACGAATCGTTCTTCGCCAAGCCGAGCCGCTACGTGCTGCTGCATTGCTGGCGCGCGGACCCGGCCGGCGGCGGGCTCAACACCGTGGCGGACCTCACCGACGTGCTCGCGCGCCTCACCGATGAAGAGCGCGCCGACTGTTCGCGGCTGCGCTACAGCTGGCGCGGGGTCGAGGCGCCGATCGTCGTCGCCGCGCCCGGCGGCGGGCCGCCGCGCGTCCGCTTCAACGTGCGCGAGGCGCAGTGCCTCGAGCGCGATCCCGCGGCCGGCGATGCGCTGGCGCGGCGCTTTGCCCACGCCGCCGAGGAGGCCGCCGTCGGGCTCGCGCTCGGACCCGGCGACTGCCTCGTGTTCGACAATGGGCGCGTCTTGCACGGCCGCACCGCATTCGCGCCGGATTCGCCGCGCCTGCTGAAGCGCGTCGGCGTCGAAGAGCCGGCCTAGGCCCCGATCCAGCCGAGAAAGCGATCGACGATGGCGTCGGGCATGAGCTCCGGACGGGCGGCGTGTGCGAGCGCGTGCCGTGCGAGCGCCGCGTAGTTCGCTTCATCATCGAACAGCGATTCGACGGTTTCGCACCACGCTTCGATCGGCGCCGCCAGCGGCACGACGATTCCGCCTGGCCCGACGGTCTCCGGCAAGCCGCCGCGGTCGCTGACGACGGCCGGGATCCCGTTGAGCTGCGCCTCGCCGACGACGCGGCCGTAGCTTTCCTCCCAGACGCTCGGAACCAGCACGAGGCGCGCCCGCGCGTAGATTGGGCGCATGTCGTGCACCGGCGGCAGCCACTCCACGTTCGGCAGAGCGACCTCGACGAGCGGATGCGCGGGCGTATCGGGCCAGGAGCGCGCGAACAGGAAGCGGCGGTGCGGCAGGCGCGCGGCCACCGCCGCGGCGATGTGGACGCCCTTGATGGCGACCGGGTTGACGAACAGCACCGCGTCGCCGGAATTCGGGCGCGCGACGCGATAAGCGTCGGGCTCGACGATCGGCGGGATCATCGTCACCGGCGACGCGAAATAGTTCTCCACGAAGCGCGCCAGGAACGGCGAGCAGGCGGCGAATCGGAAGCCCGGCGCCTGCCGTGGCGATGGATAGCTGCGCGAATCGAACCCGCTCTCGAAGTACACATGGAGGCGCAGCGCGCGCGCATCCGCGCTCTTGGCCACGAGCGCCGCGGTGGAGCCGCGCAGAATGGCCGCGATCGGCGCGAAGCGCGCGATCGCGTCGCCGAGCACGCGTTCCGGCCGGGCGGCGCGCAGGATGCGGCAGGGCGCCTCGGCCGTGGGCCCGGTTTCCGACGCAGGCTCGCCCTCCTTCAGGCCGCACAGCAAGACGGGCTCGAAACGCCGCGCCACGAGCCGGCGGCACAGGGCTTCGAGCGAGACGTTGGCGCCGTTGCGGCTCGTCGGCTCGAACAGCGAATTGTTGGCGAACAGGATGCGGCGCATGTCGGCCGCCTAGCGTGCGATGAAGTCGAGGAAGCGCGCGAGCACGCTCTCGGGCGCATACTCGGCGCGCGCGCTCTGGCCCAGTGCAGCCCGCGAAGCGGCGGCGTAGGCGCTGTCGTCGCCCAGCAGGGCCTCGATCGCCGCGCACCAGCGCTCGGGCGTCGCGCCGAGCGGCAGCACGGCGCCGCCGGCGCCGACGTTCTCGGCGAGGCCGCCGCGGTCGGCCACGACCGCGGGAATGCCGCTGAACTGCGCCTCGCACACGACACGGCCCCAGCTTTCCTCGAGCAGGCTCGGCATCAGTACGAGCCGCGTCCGCCGGTAGATCGCGCGCATGTCGTGCTCGGGCGCCGCCGTCTCGACGTTGGGCAGCGCGATATCCAGCAGCGGCTCGACCGGCGAGTCCGCCCAGGACCGCGCGACGAGGAAGCGCCGGTGCGGCAGCCGCGCGGCGATCGCAGCGACGAGGGCGGCCCCCTTGGACGGCGAAGGGTTCACGAACAGGATCGCGTCGCCCACGGGCGTGCAGCGATAGTGCTCCGGCTCGATCACGGTCGGCACGAGCGCCACCGGGCAGCCGAGCAGCGCGCGGCAAACCGCGGCCAGGAACGGCGAGTTTGCGGCGTAGCGCAGATCGGGCGCCAGCGCGGGTGCCGGAAACGCGCTCTCGAACGAGGCGCTCGCGAAATAGAGATGCAGCCTGCGGCCCGGCGCGGCGGCCGCCCATTGCGCGGCGCGGACCGCCGGCCATGGCGCTCGCACGACCGTGGCATCGGGCTTGAGGACAGGGATCATCTCGGCCATCGCCGCGACCGGATCGGCGACGCGGATCACGCCGTAGGCGGGCGCGGGCCAGCCCGCCAGCGCGCGGCCGGCGGGCGTGCAGGCCACGATGGGCTCATGCCCAAGGCCACGCAGGCGGACGCACAGGGCGTGGAGCGAGATGTTCGCGCCGCTCACCGCCTCCGGTATGTAGCCGGTGCCCGTGACGAACAGGATGCGCATCGGTCTGGGGCGGACGATTTCCTCGGGGCCGGCAGTAGGCGAGGGCAGCGTGCTGAGGTCAAGCGCCGGACGAGCGCGGCACGGCGCGATTGCCCTCGGGCGGCGCTGCCTTTATCTCTCTCGGCCAAGCGCGCGTGAAACGCCGCGGAGGGAACAATGTCGAAACCTGGTCTGGTGATGGTGGGTCCGCTGATGCCGCGGGTGATGGAGGGCATCGCGCCGCTGTTCGAGGTTCACAAGCTCTGGGAAGCCGCGGACAAGGACGCGCTGCTGGCGAAAGTGGCGCCCGGCGTGCGCGCGATCGCCACCGACGGCACGCGCGGCGCCAGCGCCGACCTCATGCGCAAATTGCCGAAGCTCGAGGTGATCGGCTGCCAGGGCGTCGGCGTCGACGCGATCGACCTCGGCTACGCGCGCACGCACAACGTCATCGTCACGAACACGCCCGACGTGCTCAACGACGACGTGGCCGACATCGCGCTCGTGCTGATGCTCTCGGCGATCCGCCGCATTCCGCAGGGCGACCGCTACGTGCGCGAGGGCAAGTGGCTGAAGGCCCACATGCCGCTCACCGACACGCTGCGCAACCGCACGCTCGGCATGGTGGGCTTCGGCCGCATCGGCAAGGCGATCGCCAAGCGCGCGGAAGCGTTCGGCCTCAAGATCGTCTATCACACGCGCACGCTCCAGACCGACCAGCCCTACGTGCACTATCCGCGCCTGATCGAAATGGCGCGCGACGTCGATATCCTGATGGTGATCGTGCCCGGAGGCGCGGCCACGCGGCACCTCATCAACGCGCACGTGCTCGAGGCGCTCGGTCCCTCGGGCTACCTCATCAACGTCGCGCGCGGCTCGGTGGTGGACGAAGCGGCGCTGATCAAGGCGCTCGAGGAGAAGAAGATCGCCGGCGCCGGCCTCGACGTGTTCGAGAACGAGCCGAACTTGCCCGAGGCGCTGATCAAGATGGACAACGTCGTGCTCGCGCCGCATGTGGGCTCGGCCACGCACCACACGCGCAACGCGATGGCGCAGCTCGTCGTCGACAATCTCAAGGCTTGGTGCGAAGGCCGCCCGGTGCTGACGCCGGTGAAGTAGCGCCGGCTACGAGGTGCTGCCCGTGTATTTCAGGAGATCGCGCCCGGTGACGATCAGCGTGACCAGGAAGCCGGCGAGCGCGGCGACGCGCGCCCAGCGGCGGATCTCGCCCGCGCGCTGCGGTGGGTGCGCCATCGTGATCGCCCAGCCGAGGCCGTAGATCGCCACGGCCACCAGCGCGGGCCAGAAAATCACGCCGAGGATGCGCCCGATCAGATACCAATCCATCGCGTCAGCGTCCGGGGAAAGCGCCGGCCGGACCATGCCAGCGCCGCGCGCGCGCTGTCCAGGCGGGTGGCGCGCGGAATTGCGGAGGTCAAGATTGACGAAGCGCCGCCAATCGACGAAGAGGGCGCGGGCACGACAGGTCTTCAGCGTCTGAGCTTCACGGCAAATGGTCAGCAAACCGCGCCGCTGCCTCGCCATCCGTCATGTCGCCTTCGAGGATCTCGGCTTCTTCGCCGAGGTGCTGGCCGCGCGCGGCTTCACGATCGGCTACCGCGAGGCGCCGCTCGACGATCTCGGCGCGGCCGATCTGCGCGAGTGCGACCTGCTCGTGTTCCTCGGCGGGCCGATCGGCGTCTACCAGCGTGATATTTATCCGTTTCTCGGCGAGGAGATCGCGCTGGCCGAAGCGCGCCTCGCGAAGAAGCGGCCGACGCTCGGCATCTGCCTCGGCAGCCAGATCATGGCGGCCGCGCTCGGCGCCGAGGTCTATCCCGGCAAGGCGGGCAAGGAGGTGGGCTGGGGCACGCTGAACCTCACGCCCTCGGGCCTCGCTTCGCCGCTGTCGCATCTGGCGCCGGATCGCACGCGCGTCCTGCACTGGCACGGCGACACCTTCGACCTGCCGAAAGGCGCCACCTTGCTCGCCTCCACCGACCGATACGCCCAGCAGGCCTTTTCCTACGAGGGCGTGGGCCTCGCGGTGCAGTTCCATCCCGAGGTGACGGCCAAGGGCCTCGAGGCCTGGTTCGTCGGCCATTGCTGCGAGATCGCGGCGCTGCGCGGCACCGACGTGAAGTCGCTGCGCGCCGCCACGCAACGCCATGCCCCCGCGCTGGCGCGCCAGGGCAAGGCGTTCTTCGAGGCCTGGCTCGACTCCATCGGTCTTGCCGCGTAGGGGCGCGCTGCGCGCGCCCTGCCGGCGGCAAACGGGTGTGTGCGGGAGCGAAGGCCGTCGATGCATCGGCGAATGAGTCGGCGGCGAGAGGGCGCGCGCAGCGCGCCCTTACGCGGCTTCAGCGCCGTTGATTTTCCGCCGCGCTGGGCCAATGCTGCGGCCAACAAATCCCCCGGGAGGAACGTACGATGGCTAAGAAGAATGGCGGCCGCTTTCTGCGTAGCCGCATCTGGTTCGACAATCCGGACGATCCGCACATGGCGGCGCTCTACATCGAGCGCTACATGAATTACGGCCTCTCGCGGCAGGAGCTGCAATCGGGCCGGCCGATCATCGGCATCGCGCAGACCGGCTCCGACCTTTCGCCCTGCAACCGCCACCACATCCAGCTCGCGCAGCGCGTGCGCGAGGGCATCCGCGAGGCGGGCGGCGTGGCGTTCGAATTTCCCGTCCACCCGATCCAGGAGACCGGTAAGCGCCCCACGGCGGCGCTCGATCGCAACCTCGCCTATTTGGGCCTCGTCGAGGTGCTCTATGGCTATCCGCTCGACGGCGTCGTGCTGCTCACCGGCTGCGACAAGACCACGCCGGCCTGCATCATGGCCGCGTGCACGGTGAACATCCCGGCGATCGTGCTCAATGTCGGCCCGATGCTGAACGGCTGGTACAAGAACCAGCGCTCCGGCTCGGGCACGATCAAGTGGCACGCAAGGAAGGAATACGCGGCCGGCCGCATCGACGACAAGGAATACATCGAGATGGTCGCCTCGGCCGCGCCCAGCACCGGCCACTGCAACACGATGGGCACCGCCACCTCGATGAACTCGCTGGCCGAGGCGCTCGGCATGTCGTTGCCCGGCCAGGCCGCCGTGCCGGCGCCGCACCGCGAGCGCCCGCAATTCGCCTATGAGAGCGGCAAGCGCATCGTCGACATGGTGTGGGAAGACCTGAAGCCCTCCGACATCCTCACGCGCGAGGCGTTCGAGAACGCCATCGTCGTCAACAGCGCCATCGGCGGCTCGACCAACTGCCCGATCCACATCAACGCGATCGCGCGCCATATCGGCGTCAAGGTCGACATGGATGATTGGGAGAAGATCGGCCACAAGATTCCGCTGCTCGTGAATCTCCAGCCCGCCGGCGAATATCTCGGCGAGGACTATCACCGCGCCGGCGGCGTGCCCGCCGTGATCAACGCGCTGATGAAGGCCGGCAAGATCCACGAGAACGCGATGACCGTGAACGGCAAGACCATCGGCCAGAACTGCAAGAGCACGCGCATCAAGGACGATCGCGTGATCAAGCCCTACGACAAGCCGATGATGAAGGACGCCGGCTTCGCCGTGCTGCGCGGCAACCTGTTCGATTCGGCGATCATGAAGACCAGCGTGATCGACGAGCAGTTCCGCAAGCTCTATCTCTCGAATCCCAAGGATCCGAACGCCTGGGAAGGCCGCGCGATCGTGTTCGACGGGCGCGAGGACTATCACAAGCGCATCGAGGACCCGGCGCTCGCGATCGACGAGAACTGCATCCTCGTCGTGCGCGGCGTGGGGCCGATCGGCTATCCCGGCTCGGCCGAGGTCGTGAACATGCAGCCGCCGGCCTATCTCATCAAGAAGGGCATCACGTCTTTGCCCTGCATCGGCGACGGGCGCCAGTCCGGCACCTCGGGCTCGCCTTCGATCCTCAACGCCTCGCCCGAGGCGGCCGCGGGCGGCAATCTCGCGATCTTGAAGACCGGCGACAAGATCCGCATCGACCTCAACAAGGGCAGCGCCGACATCCTGATTTCCAAAGACGAGATCGCGAAGCGCCGGAAGTCCTTGAAGGAAGTGATCGCGCCCAACCAGACTCCGTGGCAGGAAATCTTCCGCGCGATGACCGACCAGCTCTCCGAAGGCATGGTCCTGAAAGGCGCCGTCAAATTCCAGGACGTCGCGCACAAGTTCGTGCCAAGGGACAGCCATTGAGGCGCTGAACGCCTCGTAGGGGCGCGTTTCAAACCCGCCCCTATGAGTGCCGGTCTCGCTACAACTTCTCCGCCCAGCGCTTCACCAGTGCGCGCTGGAATTCGCGGGAGCGGGAGAGCCACCAGCGCACGGGCGGCTCCTTCCAGCTCTGGCCCTGCTTCTGCATCGCCTCGCGCTGCTTGTAGTCGGAGATGAACACGGCAAAGATCACGTCGCGGCCCTTGCCGGTGTGGAGATAGCCGACGACGCCGCGCGAATAGTTCACCGTGCCGGTCTTGGCCTTGATCTCGACGCCGCGCTTGGCGCCCTTCTCGCGCCCGTTCTGCCGCGAGCCCTCGTCGTGGCCGTATTCCTCTTCGCTCTCGACCTTGCCGACATTGTAGCGGCGCAGCAGGTCGGCGTAGATCTGGTTGCCGATCGAAAGCTTCTGCGCGTAGCGCAGCACGGCGACCATCTGCTCGGGCGAGATGCGGCTATCCTTGGTGAGGCCGGAGCCGTTGCGGAGATTGATCCCGGCCCAATCGACGCCCGGAATCTTCTCCCGGAGCCAGCCCGCCACGGTCTGCGCCGACGCGGCGAGGTCGAGCGACTTGCCGGTGAGCTTGCGCGCCGCCGCCAGCGAGAGCATCTCCGCGGCCATGTTGTTGCTGAAGCGCTGCGTGCGGTAGACGATGTCGGGCAGCGGCTTCGAGATCTGGCGCACGAGGAGGTTCGCGGCTTCGGGCGCCGTGCCGGCCACCGGCTCGGGCAGCGCGATGCCGTGCTTCTCCGCGGCCTTGCGGAACACGTAGGCGGCGTTGAAATCCGGCCGCTTCACCGGCACGCGGATTTCGCCTTTGGGTCGCTTGCTCGGAATCACGAGCCAGGTCGGCGCCTTGGCGTCGTCGCGATAGGCGAGGCCGTAGGGGCCGGTCGTGCCCGGCTCGGCGCGCTCGGCCTTGATGTAGTCGATGTCGAGCTCGTGATTGTCGGTCTGCGCGGCGAAGCGGAACTTCGTGGCGCCCTTCTTCTCGCGCTCCCATTTGAGCTGCAGCACGTTGAAGTTCACCGAGAGCGCGGCGATGCCCGGATTGTAGGAGGCGCTTTCCTCGTAGTTCGCGTCGATCGCCTTCGCGGTGGTGTAGGCCGAAGAATCGTACACGAAGCGGCCGTTCACCTTTGTGATGCCCTTGGCCTTGAGCTGCTGGGCCATCGCTTCGAAATCGTCGCTGGTCAGCATCGGGTCGCCGCCGCCCTTGAGGAAGAGATCGCCGGCCAGCGTGCCGTTGGAGACCGCGCCGGTCGTGAGCAGCTCGGTATGGAAACGGTGCTCATGGCCGAGCACGACGAGGGCCGCCACGGTCGAGACGACCTTGATCGTCGAGGCCGGCACGAAGCCGTCCTTGGCCTGGCGCTGCTCCAGCACCTGGCCGGTCTTGGCATCGACGACGAGATAGCCGACCTCGGTCAGTGGAAGCTGGAAGCGCTTCGCCAGCCCGTCGTCGCTGTAATCGGAGATCTCGGGCTCTTCGGCCGCCTTCTTCTTCTTGGCGCCGGCCGGAGGCGCGGCGAGGGCCAAGGCAAGCGCGGCGGCGAGAGACAGCGCGAGCGCGGCGAAGGCGTGCCGCGGCGGTCGCGGAAGGTCGAACAAAGCCATGCGTGGTTTTCTCTTTAACCCCGTGGACGGGCCGGATAATAGGCGGTGGCGATCCGGGCGCAAATAAACACTACACTGCGACGCTGAAGAGATCGTTGGCGGGTCATCCTGCCGCGGCCGGACGGGCCAGGTACACCAGGAGGAAGCGATGGCCGGTACTTCCCTCGTCGAGAAGGCGCAGCGCCTCCTGAAGCTCCATGTCCCCGGCCGCCCGCTGGTGCTGCCGAATGCCTGGGACGCGGGCAGTGCCAAGATCATCGCCGCCGAGGGCTTCCCGGCGATCGCGACCACGAGCGCCGGCATCGCCTTCGCCTACGGCGTGCCGGACGGCGAGGCGATTTCGCGCGCCGACATGCTGCACGCGACCCGGCGCATCGCGGCCGCCGTCTCGGTTCCGGTGACGGCCGATGTCGAGGCCGGCTACGGCCCCGAGCCGCAGAACGTCGCCTACACGGTGATGGAGCTGCTCGGCGCCGGCGTCGTCGGCGCGAACTTCGAGGACAGCGCCGACGCGCACGAGGGCGGCAAGCTGTTCGACCTCGAGCTCGCCACGGCGCGGATCGCGGCGGGCCGCAAGGCCGCCGAGGCGGCCGGCGTGCCGTTCGTCATCAACGGCCGTACCGATGCGCTGATGCGCATCAAGGACCCGGCCGCCGCCTTCGCCGAGGCGGTCAAGCGATTGAACGCCTACCGCAAGGCCGGCGCCGACTGCCTGTTCGCGCCGTTTACGGCCGATCCCGGCGTCATCGGCCGGCTCGTGAAGGCGGTGGAGGGGCCGCTCAACATCATTCTGCAGCCGACGATCACCGTGCCCGAGATGGCGAAGCTCGGCGTGGCGCGCATCAGCCTGGGCGGCCACGTCGCGCGCGCGGCGCTGGCTGTGGCGCGGCGCGCGGCGCGCGAGCTCAAGGAGCACGGCACCGCGAATTTCGCGAAAGAAGGGCTCGACTACCGCGATCTGCAGAAGCTCATGGCGTCGCGACCGTAGCGCGCCGCGTACGGGGAGACGGCGCGGATGCCTTCGGCGAGGAAGCGCGCGTTCATCACCGGCATTACCGGCCAGGACGGCGCCTATCTCGCGCGCCTGCTGCTCGAGCGCGGCTATGCGGTATCGGGCGGCGCCCGACAGATCAACGACGACGCGCTCTGGCGGCTGCGCGAGCTCGGCCTTTGCGACCGCATCTCCCTCGCCGCGTTCGACCTGCGCGACGCGGAGGGCCTCGCGGCCATCCTGAAGACGGCGCGGCCCGACGAGATCTATAATTTCGCGGCGCAGAGCTTTGTCGGCGAATCCTTCGCGCGTCCGGCGGAGACCGCGGCGATCAACGCCGAGGCGGTGGCCCATCTGCTCGAGGCCGTGCGCCTGATCCTTCCGGAGGCGCGCTTCTACCAGGCCTCGAGCTCCGAGATGTTCGGCAGCGAGGCCCCGCCGCCGCAGGACGAGCGGACACCGTTCCATCCCGTGAGCCCCTACGCGGCGGCCAAGGTCGAGGCGCACCTTCTGTGCCGCCGGTATCGCGAGGCGCACGGTCTTTTCGTTTGCGCCGGGATCGCGTTCAACCACGAATCGCCGCTGCGCGCGCCGGCCTACGTCACGCGCAAGATCGCCGCGGGCATGGTGGCGCAGAAGCTCGCGGCGGACGCGCCGCCGTTGCGGCTCGGCAATCTCGACGCGCGCCGCGATTGGGGCTGGGCCGAGGACTACGCAAGCGGCATCGCGGCGATCGCCGGTCACGAGGCGCCGGACGAGTTCGTGCTCGCGACCGGCGAGGCGCACACGGTGCGCGATTTCGCGTCCGCCGCCGCCGCCGCCATCGGCTTCGACATGGCGTGGTCGGGAAGCGGCGCGGGCGAGATCGGCCGCGACCGCGCCAGCGGCCGCAAGCTCGTGACGGTCGATCCCCAGTTCTTCCGCCCGGCGGACATCGTCCAGAGCGTCGGTGACTCCGGCAAGGCGCGGCGCCTGCTCGGGTGGCGGCCAAACGTCGCGTTCGACGGACTGGTCACGCGGATGGTCGCGGCCGAGTATGACCGCGCGGCCAGGCGGGTCGCCGTTGCTTAGCGGTCCACCGGCAGCAGGAGCGGGGGGATGAATTTTGCCGTCATCACGCCGACTTACAACGAGGCGGGCAGCATCGGCGCGCTGATCGAGCGCGTCTTCGCGCTCCACCCGGCGGCGCGCATGCTCGTCGCCGACGACGCTTCGCCCGACGGCACCGGCGCGATCGTCGAAGGGCTGTGTGCCCGCCATCCGGGCCTCGCGCTGCTCGGCCGCGCGCGCAAGACCGGCTATGCCAGCGCCTATCGCGAGGCGTGCCGCGCCATCCTCGCCGCCATCCCGGATCTCGACGTGGTCGTCACGATGGATGCCGATCTCTCGCACCCGCCGGAGGCGATCGCCGACATGCTGCGCGCGATCGAGCGCCACGACCTCGTCATCGGCTCGCGCTACGTCGCGGGCGGCGGCACGAGCGGCTGGGGATGGCGCCGGCGCATGATCTCCCGCAACGCCAGCGCCTATGTGCGGCTCGTCACCGGGGCGCCGGTGCGCGATTTCACGAGCGGCTTCGTCTGCTATCGCGCGGATCTGCTGCGGCGCCTGCTCGCGCGCGAGATCGAATCGGCCGGCTATGCCGCGCTGATCGAAATGAAGCTCGAAGCCGTGCGGCTCGGCATGCGCGTGACGGAGATCCCGATCGTGTACCGGAACCGCAGCGCAGGCGCCTCGAAATTCTCGGGGCGCATCGCCTGGGAGGGCATTCTCGCGCCGTGGCGTTTCGCGGCCGTCCCTTCCTTCGCGCGCCGCCGCGCGCGGCCGTAGCAGGCGGCTCGTGCGCATCGCGGAAGCGGCCCGGGCGGCGCGATCGGCGGCCCGCCACGACGGATTTGCCGCGGCGCTCGCGCTCGCGGCGCTCGGCTGGTTCCTCTGGCGCGGCGTCGACGCGCTCGGCATCGGCGAATTCGGCGACGAGTCGGAGAAGATCGTCGGCGTGCGCATGATCGCGGCGGGCGGGCGGCTCTACGACACGGTGTTCAGCAATCACGGGCCGCTGGCGTTCGCGCTCAATCATCTGTGGCTGCTTTTGACCGGCACCAAGGATCTCGCCTCGCACCGCATCCTCCAGCTCGGCCTGTTCGTGCTCTGCGCCGGCGCGGTGGCGGCAAGCCCGGCGCTCGCGACATGGCGCGCGCGCGCATTCGCGGCCGTGCTCTTTATGGTTCCGCTCGGCGCCGTCTATGCCGGCGCCGCGCTGCACATGTGGCTCTATCAGGGCGTGGCCGGCGCGCTCCTCACGATCACGCTGGTGCTGCTGCCGCTGCCGGCTCTCGTCGGCCGGGCCGTGCCGCGCTGGGCCGCGATGGCCGCGGGCTTCGCGGCGGCCTGCGCCGCATTCGCGGGCTATCCGTTCGCGGCGCCGGGGGCGCTGATGGCGGCGGCGGCCGTGGTCGCGTTGCCGGCCGGGAGCCGGTGGCGCGCCGGCCTCGGCTTTCTCGCCGGCGGCGTGACGGCGGCTGCGCTGATGGCGGCGTGGATGGCGCTGCACGCGGATTTCGGAGGCTACGCCGTCTATCATTTCTGGTTCAATCAGACCGTCTACGCCGCGGATCTCGCCTGGTCGCCGCTCGCGCCGCTCGGCTTTCTGGCTCCGGATTCGATGGAGCCGCATCGGCTGATTCCCCTGCTCGCGCTCGTGGCGTTCTATGGCGCGATGGCGCTTCTCGTTCTGCGCCAGTGGCCCGGTGCGCGCGCGAAGGTTCGCTGGGCCGGCGCGTTCGCGATCCTGTTCGTGGGCATCGCCTTTTTCAATCCGCGCGGCCAGCACGGCTTTCACGCGTCCACGTTCCTCGTCGGCGCGCTCGCCGCTCTGGCCGTAACGGCGGGCGGGCTCGCTGGAATTGCGGCGCCGGGCGGGCTGCGGCGCGTCGCGATCGCGCTCATCGCCGGCTGCGCTTGCGTGCTCGCGCTCGTTCACATGCGCGCGACCTCGACGCCGCACGATTTGCCGCTGCGCGATCTCGAGAGTATCCGGATCGCGGTGAAGGCCAGCGATCACCGTCAGTACCGGCTGGTGCGCGAGCTCTTGCGGCCCGACGAGCGCTTTCTCGCCGTCGTCTACGCGCCGGCGATTTATCTCTGGGCCGACCGGCTGCCGGCCTCGAAGCTGTTCTACTACCTTCCGGTCCTGGCCAAGTATGCCGCGCGGCCAGTCGCCGGGTACCGCTTCGATCTCTGCCGCGATTTCGCCGCGGCGCGCCCGAAGGTCGTCTTTTATCTCGATCGCATCGGCGACGGCCGTTACGGCTTCGCGGACTATGAGGCCTGCGTTCACGCGGCCATCGTCGCCGACTACGTCTCGCTGCCGTGGGCGCCGGAATACCACGTCCGCCGCGACATCGTGGCGGCGCGGCCGGACATGCTTCGCATGGAAGAGTAGGGGCGGGGGCTGGGCCCGGAAACGAGTGCGGGCGGAACCCGAAGGTTCCGCCCGCATCGTTTTCCATCCAGATCAGGCGCCGCTCTGCCGACCCAGGGAGCCCGGCCCCGTAGGGCCCGCGGCTCTGTCAACCCCAGCACGGATCGTGGGCGGGGGCGGCGCCTGGGATTGGAGAAAAGCTACTTCTTCTTCTTCTTCGCGGTCTTCTTCTTCGTCTTTTTCTTCGCAGCCATGGTAGCACCTCTTTGCCATCAACAGGTTGAGAGTTCCCCGAGGGAGAACTCAAGGGGTAGTTTGAATAGAAGTGTTTAAGTGTCAATAAAAGAAACGGGCTGAACACCGCGAGTCAGGCTGCGCGAAATCCGCCGCCTATCGCGTGCTCGATACGATCAGCATCAATCGAGAGGCGCCCGATTCGTAATAATCCAATCAAAGTGACTCTCTGTTACTGGGAAATGCGCGCCGGCTAGGATCATATTCTAGGACATTACCTTTCCGGTTCTGAACTGATTCGTCTTAGGTCCGTTCTCGGCCCTAATATGCAAGGCAGATTGTCGGGCCCCCGCCGAGCCCGAATTCACCGCGATTCACGCTATTGACATTTTGACGCAACAAAAAAGATTTCGATTTCTCAACATCTTGTATGAGACCTTGCGGAAACCCCAAAAACAGCGCTGAAGCGCACCGAAACAATCTTTCAAGTAATGGGAAGAATTGGGCATTTGGTTGCCCGGCGGTCGCGGGATGCCCCGCGAGCCCCGCAGCAGCCGATTCGGCATGAAAATTTTTCGCTCGACTGTGTTATATTTATCACAGTGATAATGGTTGCTCTGTGGATAGAAAAACACGCATTGCGGGAATTCCCGTTATGCGGGCAATTCGAGGAAGACCGCACTTGAACCGTGCGGGCCGCTAGACCGCGAGCGCGAAACCCGCGCCGCGGCGGCGGATGCGGCCGGCCACCGGCGTCGGGAAATGGCAGGCGAACAGCACGGTGCCGCTGTCGGCATGGCGCTCGACGAGCGCGGTGCGCGTCCGCGCCGATTCGGCCGGGTCGGCGCAGAAGCACGAGGATAGCGCCGGATTGGCGAGCTGCGCTGCCGTGTGCATCACGTCGCCGATGAACACCGCCTGCGCGCCGTTGCTCCTGGCGTTGAGCACGCAGTTGCCGGGCGTATGGCCATAGGCCGGCTCGAGGTGGACGCCGGCCTCGATCTCGTGGTCGCTGGCCACGAACACCGCGCGCTTGGCCTCGACGACCGGCAGCACGCTGTCGGCGAACGAGCCGTGGGCGAGCGGCGCGCCGCCCGCGGCGACGGCCGCACGGTGCTCCTTCTCCCAATGCTCGTATTCGCGCTTCGCGAACACGTAGCGCGCATTCGGAAAGGTGGGCACCCAGCGCCCGTTCTCGAGCTTCGTGTTCCAGCCGACGTGGTCGGCATGAAGATGCGTGCAGAACACGAAGTCGATCGCCTCGGGGGCCACGCCGAGCGCGCGCATGCGGTCGAGGAACGGGTGCTTCTGACGGTGCCAGTGCGGACGCTCGGGCCGCTCCTTGTCGTTGCCGGTGCAGGCATCGACGAGGATCGTGTGGCGGCCGGTGCGCAACACGAAGCTCTGGAACGCGAGGATCAGCCGGTCATCGGCCGGGTCGACGAAGCGCGGCTTCAGCCAATCGGCGTTCTCGGCAACGAGATCGGGCGGCGCGCCGGGCAGCAGGAAATCGAGCTTGAAATATGGCCCTTCGCTTTCGAGCACGCGATCGACGCGGAAGTTCCCGATCTGCTGCGGCTTCATGCACTCATTCCGCGGCGCGCGCGGCCACGCTGCCCAGCTTGGCGATCACCTCGTCGGTCGACATCACGTCGCAGAACGTGATCGCGAGGCTGGTGAGGCTCGCATTGTGGATCGCGTCGGTGTAGGTGGCGTTGCCGTCGCCGACCATGATCACGTTGAAGTTCCGCATCATCGCATCGCGCGCGCTCGACTCGCAGCACACGTT
>CAYZSG010000066.1:0-18191 GCA_964481045.1 uncultured Candidatus Odyssella sp.
TCACCTCGGGGTGGAACTGCACGCCGTAGAACTTGCGCGTCTCGTCGGCGATCGCGGCGAACGGCGCGTTGGCGCTCTCGGCCACCGGGCGAAAGCCGTCGGGGATCGCGATCACGCGGTCGCCGTGGCTCATCCACACCGGATAGGCGCCGCCCTTCTTCCACACGCCGTCGAAGAGCGCGCTCTCGGCGGTCACGCGCACCTCGGCGCGGCCGAATTCGCGGTGATCGGCCGCCGCCACCTTGCCGCCGAGCACGTCGCACATCGTCTGCTCGCCGTAGCAGATGCCGAGCACCGGCACGCCGAGCTTGAACACGATCGGCGAGGCGCTGGGCGTTCCCGTCTCGTGCACCGAGGCCGGGCCGCCCGAGAGGATCACGGCCTTGGGCGCGTAGTCGGCGATGCGCTGCTCGGGCACGTTGAACGGCATGATCTCGCAATAGACGCCGCTCTCGCGCACCCGCCGCGCGATGAGCTGCGTGTATTGCGCGCCGAAATCGAGGATGAGGACTCGTTCGTGATGGCCGATCGTCATGCTGTCAACGTCCGGGCGTGGTTAGGGAGACAAACCACCAAGGCACCAAGACACCAAGAAAATTCTTCGCGCGTCTTCGGCGCGCAAACTCTTTCCTCTTGGTGCCTTGGTGTCTTGGTGGTCATTCATCGTTTCAGCGGTCATTTGCGCGCGCAGGGGCCTCCCTGGGCGAAGACGGAGGCGAGATCGCCCCAGCGGTAGCCGATCTGCGGCACGTCCATGCCCCAGAGGCGCTCGGTGCGCTCGATGTTCCGCTTGCCGCCCATCGCCTCGTAGAAGAAGCGCGAGGGATTCTGGGCCAGAACCCACAGCATCGCCTGATAGCAGCCGCGCTCGCGCAGCCCTTGCAGCAGCGCGCAGATCAGCGCGCGGCCGATGCCGCGATTCTGGAAGTCGGGGCGGACGTAGAGCGTATAGACCTCGCCCTCGTTCCTGGCGCCGTCGCGGCCGGGCCCGGCGCTGCCGAACCCCAGCAGCGCGTTGCGTGCGTTCACGGCCACGCGCACGAATTCGCGCGCGCGACGCGCCGCCAGCAGCCGCGACCAGTAGAACGCCTGCGCCTCGTCCGACATCTTGATCAGCACGCGGTCGGGCAGTATGCCGGGATAGGTGGCGCGCCAGGTCTCGACGAACGCGGCCGCGATCTTCTCCGCATCCTCGGGAATGCCGGCGCGCACCGCGAACCCGGTCATGGCGGCGCCAGCACGGCCGCGAAGAAGCCGTCGGCGCGGTGCCGGTGCGGCGTCAGCAGCATGTATGGCCCGTCGAACGGCGCCTTGGTTCCGAGCGACTCGCGCCAGGCCTTGTCGGCGGGAAGCGCGCGCCAGCCTTTGTTCGCCGCGAGGAACGCCTCCACTTGCGCGGCGCCTTCGCCGGGCAGGATCGAGCAGACGGCATAGACGAGGCGGCCGTTCGGTCGCACATGCGCGGCCGCGTCGTGCAGCAGCGCCGCCTGCGCCGCGCGATAGCCGTCGAGCATCGCGGGCGTGAGCCGCCATTTCGCGTCGGGATGCCGCCGCCATGTGCCCGAGCCGCTGCACGGCGCATCCACGAGCACGCGGTCGAACGCACCGAGCGTATCGTTTCTCTTGCCCGTGCCCAGCGCTTGCGTTTTCACGATGCGCGCGCCGCTGCGCGCGAGGCGCGGCGCGAGCCGGGCGAGCCGCTTCGCATCCGTATCGCAGGCAAGAATGCCGCCGCGATTGCCCATCGCCGCAGCGAGCGCCAACGTCTTGCCGCCGCCGCCGGCGCAAAGATCGAGCACGCGCATGTCCGGCCTGGCGCCGACGAGCAGCGAGGCGAGCTGCGAGGATTCGTCCTGCACCTCGACGAGTCCGTCGCGATAGGCGGCGAGGCCGGCGATGTTCGCGCGCCCCGCGAGCCGAAGCCCCACGGGCGAATACGGCGTCGGCGCGGTCTCGACTCCGGCCTGCGCCAGCGCCGCCGCCGCTTCGTCGCGCGTGGCCTTCAGCGTGTTCGCGCGCAGATCGACCGGCGCGCCTTGCGTGAACGCGATCATCTCGGCCCAGGCGGCGCCCCCGGATCGGGGATCGCCGAACTGCGCCTCGATCTCCGGCGCCAGCCAGGCGGGAAAGCTCGTCTGATCGGCGAACGCCGGCGGCACCTCCTGCTGCACGTCGATCATGCGCACACGGCGCGCTTCGTCGTCGGTGAGCGGGGCGGGGTGATGGCGCGCGCCGTTGCAGCACGCCGCGAGATCGCTCGTGGCGATGCCGCCATGCACCGCGAAGGTCCACAGCGCGCGGAAGCGGTTCGTAGCGTGAAGGCCGGCCTGGTTGACGAGCAGCCAGTCGATCATCGCGCGCTGGCGCAAGGTCTGGAACACGGCGTCGGCGATCGCGCGGCGGTCCTTGGCGCCGATATAGCGGCGCGCGCGGAAATGGGTATTGAGCACGGCATCGGCGGGCAGGGCTTCCTCGCCCGCTTTCGGCGCCTCGATCCGGTCGAGCAACTCGATCGCCGCCTGTATGCGCGCGCCAGGAGTCATGCCGGAGCACCAAGCGCCGACGTGGTGGCGGGCGAAGCAAAGTGAACAGGAGCCGGGGAGCCGGGGAGAATGAAAAACGCGCGCCCTGCGCGCGATAGCCGTCCTCCCCGGCTCCCCGGCTCCTGTGGCCTTTCCTGCGCTGCCGCAGGCCGCGGTTTCGATCGGATGGACTTGGTCGTCATGCGCCATCCGTCGCCCGTCGTCTGTCCGCTACAGCCGCCGGTAATTGGGCGCCTCCCGGGTGATCGTGACGTCGTGGACGTGGCTTTCGCGCTGGCCGGCGCCGGTCACGCGGACGAACTTCGCGTTCTTCTGGAAATCGGCGATGTTGCGCGCGCCGGTGTAGCCCATCGCGGCGCGCAGGCCGCCGACGAGCTGGTGGATGACGTTGCCCACCGGCCCCTTGTAGGGCACCTGGCCCTCGATGCCCTCGGGCACGAGCTTCAGGATGTCGGCCACTTCCTGCTGGAAGTAGCGGTCGGCCGAGCCGCGCGCCATGGCGCCCAGCGAGCCCATGCCGCGATAGGATTTGTAGGACCGCCCTTCGTAGAGATAGACCTCGCCCGGCGCCTCGTCGGTGCCGGCGAGCAGCGAGCCGATCATCGCGCATTCGGCGCCGGCCGCGATCGCCTTGGCGAGATCGCCCGAATACTTCACGCCGCCGTCGGCGATCACCGGCACGTTCTGCTTTCTGCAGGCCTCGACACAGTCGAAGATCGCGCTCAACTGCGGCATGCCGACGCCGGCCACGACCCGCGTCGTGCAGATCGAGCCCGGGCCGATGCCGACCTTGATGCTGTCCGCGCCGGCATCGATGAGCGCTTTGGCGCCGTCGGCGGTGACCACGTTGCCGGCCACGATCTGCGTGTAGTTCGAGAGCCGGCGAATGCGGTCCACCGATTTCAGCACGCCTTCGGAATGCCCGTGCGACGTGTCGACGACGATGATGTCCACGCCGGCATCGAACAGCGCCTCGGCGCGCTTCACGCCGTCGTCGCCGACGCCGGTGGCCGCGCCCACGCGCAGGCGGCCCTGCTCGTCCTTGGAGGCGTTCGGGTGGCGCTCGGCCTTCTCGATGTCCTTCACCGTGACGAGGCCGACGCAGCGGTAATCCTTGTCCACCACGAGCAGCTTCTCGATGCGGTGCTTGTGCAGCAGGCGCTTGGCCTCGTCGCGGTTCACGCCCTCGCGCACCGTCACGAGGTTCTGCTGCGTCATCAATTCGGCGATCGGCTGCTTCGGGTCGGTCGCGAAGCGCACGTCGCGGTTGGTGAGGATCCCGACGAGCCGGCCGCCTTTCTCGACGACGGGAATGCCCGAAATCCTGTGCTCGGTCATCAGCTTGCGGGCATCGGCGAGCTTCTTGTCGGGCGTGATGGTGACCGGGTTCACCACCATGCCGGATTCGTATTTCTTGACCTTGCGCACTTCGCCCGCTTGCGCCTCGATCGTCATGCTCTTGTGCAGGATGCCGATGCCGCCGGCCTGCGCCATGGCGATGGCCAGCGCGCTTTCCGTCACCGTGTCCATGGCCGAGGAGAGGAGCGGGATGCGCAGCTCGATGCCGCGCGTCACGCGCGTTTTGGTGTCGGTCTGCGCGGGCAAGACAGCGGACCGTGCCGGCACCAGCAGCACGTCGTCGAACGTCAGCGCTTCGGGGAAATTCATGCCAATACCGAGGGCCACTCCGGGTATGGCGCCCCTATATGATGGGGTCGGGCATGAAAGACAAGCGGGAACTCCGCGCCGCGGCGTTGCGCGCGGCGCTTGTGGGCATCTTGCGCGGCCGACGATCAGGCGCCCAGTACGTCCTCGATGCGGATCGGCAGGTTGCGCACGCGTTTGCCGGTCGCATGGTAGACGGCATTGGCGATCGCAGGCGCCATGCCGACCAGCGCGATCTCGCCCAACCCTTTGACGCCGAGGGGATTCACGTGCGGGTCTTCCTCCGGCACGAAATGCGCCTCGATGTGCGGCGTGTCGAGGTTCACAGGCATGAGGTAATCGGCCATGTGGGCATTCACCGGCCGGCCGTCGCGTTCGTCGAGAGCCGTCCGCTCCATCAGCGCCATGCCGATGCCGCCGATCATGCCGCCCGTGCACTGGCTGGCAGCGAGGCGGGGATTGACGATCCGGCCGGCGGCATAGGCGCCGATGGCCCGGCGCACGCGGATCGTGCCCACGTCCGGATCGACTGCGACCTCTGCGAACACGGCGCCGAAAGCGTGCATCGAATAGCGCTCGGCCACTTCGGCGGCGCGCTGCGCCGAGAAGCTACCCTCGATTGGCCCGCCCGCACCCGCGGCGACTTCGCGGAAATGCCGGCCGCGATCCGGCTCGCCGCGCCGGAACAGCCTTCCATCCCGCCACTCGACGCTGTCGAGCGCCGCGCCGAACAGCGGCGATTGCCGATCGGTGACCGCACGCTTGGCGGCTTCCTGCTGCGCCGCGAGGCAAGCGCCACGCACCGCGGAGCCCACTGAGGCCAGGGTCCAGGACCCGCCGTGCGGCGGTGTCGGCGGAAAGTCGGAGCGGCCGAGCGCGAAGCGGATTTGCGCGGGTGGCACGCCGAGCGCGTCGGCCGCCACCTGCGTTATCGAGGTGTAGGTGCCCGGCCCCATGTCGCTGGCGGCCGCCTCGATCTCGACGAGGCCGCTGGCGAGCAGGCGAACGCGCGCGCTGGCGGGCGCTTGCATCGCCGGATAGGTGGCGGAGGCCGTCCCCATACCGACCAGCAGACGGCCGTCGCGCATCGTGCGCGGCTGCGCGGCACGGCGAGCCCAGCCGAAGCGCTCGGCGCCGAGATCGTAGCATTTCATCAGCGAGCGGCTCGAGAAGGGCTTGTTGTCGCCTTCGTCGATCTGGGGTTCGTTGCGCCGGCGCAGATCGATCGGGTCGATGCCGAGCGCGTAAGAAAGCTCGTCGAGCGCCGCTTCCACGGCATAGATCCCGCTCGCCTCGCCCGGGCCGCGCATATAGACCGGCGTGCTCGTGTCCAGCGGAACCAGCCGGTGCCGCGTGCGCACGTTCGGGCACGAAACCATGAAGCCCGAATTCGCGGTCAGCGATTCCACGAACTGCTCGTAGCGGCTCGTCTCCTGCACGCCTTCGTGGACCAGGCTCGTGAGCTTGCCGTCGCGGGTGGCGCCGAGGGCCACACGCTGAATCGTGCGCGGGCGGTGGCCCGTGGTGAAGAACATTTGCTTGCGCGTGAGCGCGAGCTTCACCGGCCGGCGCGCGACCCGCGCCGCCAGCGCCGCGAGCGTCACGTGCGGCCAGGTGCGCAGACTGGTTCCGAACGCGCCGCCGATGAACGGGCAAATCACCTGCACATTGGCCGCCGGGATGCCGAAGACCGCAGCGATCTCGGCCTGTTCGTTGACGACGAACTGGCTCTTGCTCCAGAGCGTGAGCCGGTCGCCGTTCCAGGCGGCGACTGTTGCGTGCGGCTCCATCGGATTGTGGTTTTCGCGCGCGATGTCGTAGGTCGCCTCGATCTTGACCGGCGCGCTCGCGAACGCGGCGTCCGCATCGCCGCGTGCCGTGTCGGCGCGCGTGTGCGAGCCCGGCTGCGTCGCGATCTCGGGTACGATCTCTTTGGCCTGGGCGTGCGTTTGATCGACGATCGGGCGCTCGGATGCGTAGGAAACACGCAGCGCCAAGGCTGCGCGCTCGGCCTGATCGAGCGTTTGCGCAACGACAATGGCGACTGGCTGTCCGTAGAAGCGCACACGGTCGTCTTGCAGCACGTGCAATCGCTCGCCGATCGCGGGATCGATGCCGGCTCGGTGGGGGCGATAGGCGAGGCGCGGCGCATTGAGGTGGCTGATGACAGCGACGACGCCGGGTAAGCGTGCCAGGGCGGTCGCGTCGATCCCGGTGATGCGCCCAAGGCCGACGGTGGAGCTGACGATCACGGCGTGCGCCTGGCCGTTCTGGTTGAAATCGGCCGCATAGCGCGCGGCGCCGGTGACTTTGGCGCGGCCGTCGATGCGCGGCAGCGGTTTTCCGACGACGGTCTCGGTCATGCCATGCCTCCAGCCATCTCGAGTGCGCGGACGATCGTGCGCGGCAGCAGCTCCATCTTGAAGTGGTTGTGGGCCAGCGGCCGCGCGCCTTCGAGCGCGAACCTCGCCGCCGCCGCGAAGGCCTCGCGCGCGGGCGCTTTTCCGACAAGCGCGGCCTCCGACGCGCGCAAACGCCAGGGCCGCGTGCCGACACCGCCGGCCGCGAGGCGCACGCCGCGGATGACGCCGTTCTGCACGTCGAGCGCGGCTGCTGTCGAGACCAGCGCGAATTCGTAGGACGCGCGGTCGCGGACTTTCAGATAGCGCGCGTGCCGCGCGTGCGGTCCGCCCGGCACGCGCACTTCGATGATCAGCTCGCCGGGCCGCAGTGTGTGCTCGAGATGCGGCGTCTCGCCTGGAAGGCGGAAAAGGTCCTCGACCGGGAAAGTTCGCTCGCCCTCCGGCCCGCGCACGCGCATCGTGGCGCCGAGCGCCACGAAAGCGACAGCGACATCCGACGGGTGCGTGGCCGCGCAGTGCGCGCTCGTCCCGAGGATCGCGTGCCCGGCATTCGCCCCCTCGATCGCCGCGCAGCCCGAGCCGGGGTTGCGCTTGTTGCATGCGGCATCGAGCATGCGGAAAAAGGGGCAACGAACGCGCTGCAGGAGATTGCCGCCGATCGTCGCCATGTTGCGGAGCTGAGGCGAGGCGCCTTCGATCAGCGATTCCGCCACGAGCGGCTGGAGCCGCAGCGTTTCGGCATGTGCCGCGACGTCGGACATGCGTGCCAGCGAGCCGATCACCAGATCGGAACCCTCCGCACGGATGTCGCCGAGCGGCAGCGCGTTGATGTCGATTAGGCGCTCGGGGCGCTCCACCTCCTCGCGCATGAGGTCGACGAGCGTGGTGCCGCCGGCGATGTATCGGGCACCCGCCGCGGCGGCGCGGATCGCATCCTGCTCGGTACGGGCTTTTTCGAAGGTGAAGGGGATCATCGTCCGCTCCTTCCTGCCGCGTTGGCGACGGCCGCGACAATTCCGGGGTAGGCGCCGCAGCGGCAGATGTTGCCGCTCATCCAGAACCGGATTTCGTCGGGCGTGCGCGCATGGCCTTCGGCGATGCAGGCAACGCCGGACATGATCTGGCCCGGCGTGCAGTAGCCGCACTGGAGCCCTTCGTGCTCGACGAAAGCAGCCTGCACCGGATGGAGCGCGCCGTCCTTGGCGAGACCTTCGATCGTGGTCACCTCGGCGCCATCGTGCATGACCGCGAGCGTCAGGCACGAAACGATGCGCCGCCCGCCGACGAGCACCGTGCACGCGCCGCAGGCGCCGGTGTTGCAGCCCTTCTTCGTGCCGGTGAGGTCGAGGGTTTCGCGCAGCACGTCGAGCAGAGACTGGCGCGGATCGAGGTCGAGGTGACGCGTCGCGCCATTCACGACGAGGCGCATACGGGCGCCCTGCGCGTGCTGCGCGGGCGACGGCGGGGCGGTTTGCGCGGAAGCTCCCCGTACCGCCGCGACGAGTGCGGCACCGCCCGCCAATTGCAGCACGGCACGGCGCGAATAAGGCTCGTTTGGTTGCGGCGGCTCGCGGATTTCCGGCGGCATAGCGGGCATGCGTTCAGGCTCAGGCGCGGTCATCTCGACCTCCATGCTCGAACTGTTGGCGCAGTGCTCAAAACGGCGGCGTCGAAACGATCCGGCGGGTTCGACGCGTTTTTCGGTAACAATGCCGCCCGCATGCGGCGCGTTCCATCATACGCGCGTATATATTCGAAGTTTGCGGAGCCGGTGTCAGAGTGCGCATGCGACGATCCGATCACGCGCGATCTCCCCGGGATGAGGTTCAGCGCCGTTTCGATCAGCGTATGAAGCGGCCCCCGACGCGTCCAAGACTACCTTCGTCGCGACTTCAGACGTAAAAGGAATGACGGGGACCGGAATGGAATACCGTCATCTGAAGTTTTTCATCGGCATCGCCGAGGAATTGAGCTTCACGCGGGCGGCCGCGCGTCTTCGCGTGGCGCAGCCGCATCTCAGCCGTGAAATTCGCCGGCTCGAGCGCGAGATCGGCACGGAGCTTTTCCACCGCGACCGGCGGCGCATCGCGCTGACGGCAGCGGGCGCGGCCTTTCTGAAGCAGGCGCGCCGCGTGCTGGCCGAGGCGGAGGAGGCCGTGCGGTCTGCGCAACGCGCCCATCGCGGCGAAACGGGGCGCATTCGCATCGGATTTTCGAGCTCGGCGGCTTTCGGCCTTCTACCGGACGTCATTCGGCGTTTCCGCTCGGAGCGGCCCGATGTGGAACTCGAGCTGACCGAATTCAACAGTGACGAGCAGACCGATCTCCTGCGTCGCGCATCGCTCGACGCGAGCCTGCTCTATCCGCCGCAACGGCCCGAGCAAGGCATCGAGACGGAAACGGTTGCGATCGACCCGCTCGTCGCCGCGGTCCCGGAGGGGCATCGTCTCGCACGATTGCGCCAGATTCCGATCGGTGCTCTCGCCGCGGAGCCGTGGGTGTTCTTCCGGCGCTCGGTCGCCTCGCGACTGCACGACACCATCGTCCGCGCATGCAACGATTCCGGATTTTCGCCGCGCGTGATCCAGGAAGCGCTCAAGCTCTCGACGATCGCCAGCCTCGTCGCTGGCGGACTCGGCGTGTCTCTGGTTCCGATCACGCTGACACGCCTACGGCTACCGCGGCTCGTGTGCCGGCCACTCGCACGGCCGGTGCCGCTCGTGCCGCTCGCGATGATGTGGCGCCGGGGCGACCCGAATCCGAGCCTGAAGCCGTTTCTCGACGCCGTCCGGAGAGAAGCCCGCCAATTCCGCGCGCGAGGCGGCTGGCGGGGCCTGCCCATCTAGCAATGCTGGCATGCGCCCGTCGCGGCGGCGCGCACCACTGCGCGCTACGGCTGCAGCTCGTACGTCCCCGTGCAGTCGTACACGCAGCGGCCGAGCCAGGTCTGGCGATTCAGCGTGCACTTGTAGTTGTAGACGTAGGTGTAGCCGTAGTGCTTCTTCGTCTCGGTTTTCGTGAATGAGCCGGGGCAAGTGCCGTGAAAGCCGATCGGTGTCACGCCGCCGGCGGCGGGCGCCGCGCCGACGCCGTGATCGTGCTCGTGCCGCTCGAGCTTCACCTTGTGCTTTTTCGCCCAGGCGTGGAGATCGGCCAGCATCGTGGCCCAGGGCCCGGGGCGCGGGGTGCCGTCTTCCGCGAAATCCTCGCGCTTCAGGCGGGCGCTCAGCGCTGTCGCGCGTGCCTGGATCGCGTCGAACTCGCTTTTCGCGGCGGCGCTCCACTTCGGCGGAAGCTTCGGGGCCTTGGGCGCCGCCTTCTTCGCGGCCGCCTTCTTGGCCGCCTTTGGCGCGGGCTTTCGTGCCGCCGCGGCTTTGCGGGCGGGCTTCGACTTCGGCTTCGCTTTCCTGGTGGCCATCAATCCCCCTATCGCGCTGTATGCGCGCCTCGTGGGCGAGTGTCGCACGCGTCGATTGCGAGTCAACCCATCCCCGCTCGTGCCCGGACTGCCCGTTGCCGCGCGCGCCGCGGAGTCGCTGATCTTGACAATGTTCTTTATTTGTTCTTTTCTGGGCCAAGGCTCGGTACTGGGCTTCGGGTGGCGCGCGCGCCGGCCCGCGCTGTTTGGAGTCGTGAATCGTGTTCGTGGAACGCGACGGATGGAGTGTCTGCCGCGCAGGGGCGCCGCGCGCGGGCGTGCCGGTAAGCCAAGAATTTCGCAGCGCAGCTTGGCGCGCCGTGCCGCAGGTGCCCCGTTCGCCGCGGGCGTGCCCCGAAATGCACCGCGTCTGCCCGCGAATGACTACAAAAGCCTACGGATGACTACGCGAATGGGGGAGGGGGCCGGCGGCGGGCCCGGCCTAGAATTTCTGGCGAAGGCCGAACGTGGCGCCGGTGTTGCCGTGCGGGTTCTGCACGTCCGGCCGCGCGTGGTAGCCGCGCGCGAGGAAGCCGGCCTGGCCCTTGTCGTCGAAGGGCAACGAGAGGCTGTTGCTCTCGCCGGCGAGGCGGCCCGGGCGGGCGCGGCGCCACGACGGATTGTCCTTGTCCTCGATCGCCGCGCCGAGCTTCGTGCCGGGCATGAGGATGTCGAGACGGCGCTCGAGTTCTTTCGTGCGCGCGGCGGCGGTGGCGCTCGGGGCCTGTTCGGGCACGGCGGCGGCGGCGACCGGGTGGCGTTTCGGCTGTGCCGCGCGCTGCACGCCCGCTTTCGGCGAAGGCTTCGCGGCCTTGATTGCGGCGCGAGGCTTTTCCTTGCCGCGCGGCTTCGCGGCGTCGGCGATCTCGATCTTCGCCGGCCGGCTCTCCGCGTCGCTTTCGGCATGATAGGGGATGGATTGCCAGATGCCGCCGGTCGGCAGCAGCGGCGCCTGATCGGCGCTGGCCGGAGCCGTGCCGAACGCAAGTCCGGCGCAGATCACAACGATGGCGGGAATGCACGCACGACCCATGATCGATTGCCCCGGTTGGCCCGCGCGTCGCTGGTGTCTTGCTACGAAAACATTGATTCCGCTGCAAGTCTTATCGCCAACGAGCGGTTAACGGCGGACACGCTAAGGCGGAATGGTTAACGAACGCTTGCCGTCGGGGCCTGGACGATCGCCGCGGCCGCTTTTTTTCAGGGCTCGAAATCGGGCTGGTTCTTGGGGTGCGCCTTGTCGAACGCGGGCAGCTTCATGCAGTTGTCGAAGATGCGCTTGACGTTCGGATAGGGCGCCAGCGGCAGCTTGAAGCGGAACGCGTTGAAGACCTGCGGGACGAGATAGATGTCGGCGAAGGTCGGCGTCTCGCCGTGGCAGAACGTGCCGGTCTTGGGATGGCCGGCGAGCATGCCTTCGAGGCCGCGGAAGCCGAGCGCGATCCAGTGGTTGAACCAGTCCTCGAACTGGCCCTCGCTCACCTGGAGCACCTTCTGGAGGTAGGTGAGGACGCGCAGATTGTCGATCGGATGGATATCGCAGCCGACGACCATCGCGAGGGCGCGCACGCGGGCGCGCTCGATCGGATCCTTGGGCAGCAGCGGCGGATCGGGGTGCGTCTCCTCGAGCCATTCGAGGATCGCCGGCGACTGCACGAGCACGTCGCCCGCGTCGGTGACGACGGTCGGCACCTGTTCCTGCGGATTGTATTTCGTGTAGGCGGCGGCGAACTGGTCGCCCTTCCTCAGATGAATCGATTTGAAATCCGGCGCGAGTCCTTTCAGCCCGAACGCGATGCGGACGCGAAACGAGGCCGAGGACCGGAAATAGCCGTAATAGAGCATCGTCTCCTCCCGCTTTGCGGCGGACGATGCGGGCGCGCGGCGGATCGAGTCAAGGCGTGCGCGCGACGGCGCGCCGTCAGCCTTTTCCGATCATCCGGTCGGGCAGGAAGGTGACGAGGCCGGGCACGAAGTAGATGAGCAGCACGGCCACGACCATCAGCAGGAACATCGGCACGGCCGTGCGCGCGATGTACGTCATCTGGCGGCCGGTCATGCCCTGCAGCACGAAGAGGTTGAACCCGACCGGCGGCGTGATCTGCGCCATCTCGACGACGAGGACGACGAAGATGCCGAACCAGATGAGGTCGATGCCGGCCTTCTGCACGGTCGGCAGGATGATGGCCATCGTCAGCACGACCATCGAGATGCCGTCGAGGAAGCAGCCGAGCACGATGTAGAACACCGTGAGCGCCGCGATCAGCGCGAACTGCGAAAGGCCGAGCCCGGCGATGAAGTCCGCGAGTGCCCTCGGCAGGCCGATATAGCCCATCGAGATCGTGAGGAACTGCGCGCCGGCGAGGATCAGCGCGATCATGCAATAGAGGCGCGTGGCGCCCATGAGGCTGGTGCGGAACGTCTCGCGCGACAGAGATCCCTGCAGCGCCGAGAGCACGAGCGCGCCGACGACGCCGAACGCCGCCGCTTCGGTCGCCGTCGCCCAGCCGAGATAGATCGAGCCGAGCACGAACAGGATCAGTAGCACGACGGGAATGAGATGACGCGACGCGACGATCATCTTCTCGAAATCGAGGCCGCGCTCGGCCGGCGGCACCTGCTCGGGATGGAGCAGCGCCCAGACGACGACGTAGCCCATGAACAGCATCGACAGCAGAATGCCAGGCACGATCCCGGCGATGAACAGCTTCGCGATCGAGACCTCGGCGGCGACGCCGTAGACGATCATGATGATCGAAGGCGGAATCAGCAGGCCGAGCGTGCCGGCACCGGCGAGCGTGCCGATCACCATGTTGTCGGGATAGCCACGCTTCTTGAGCTCGGGCAGCGTCATCTTGCCGATCGTGGCGCAGGTGGCGGCCGATGAGCCCGACACGGCGGCGAAGATCGCGCAGCCGACGATGTTCGTGTGCAGCAGGCGGCCCGGCAGCCATTGCAGCCACGGCGAGAGCCCCTTGAACATGTCCTCGGAAAGCCGCGTGCGGAACAGGATCTCGCCCATCCACACGAACAGCGGCAGCGCGGTCAGCGTCCAAGAGGAAGCGGCGCCCCAGATCGTCACCGCCATCGCGTCGCCGGCGGGCCGCGTCGAGAACAGGGTCATGCCGATCCAGGCGACGCCGCCGAGCGCCAGACCGATCCACACGCCGCTGCCGAGCAGCGCGAACAGCACCACGATCAGCAGGACGGCGACGAGGATGTCCAACGCGGCGGCCTATTCGTGGTGCGTCGCCGCGGTGCCGGGCTTCGGCGGGCGGCGCGTGCCGCGCCACTCGATCACGAGCTCGTCGACGAACGCGACGAACAACACGATCGTCCCCGCGGCCATCGCGATCTGCGGGATCCAGAGCGGCGTGGCATCGTTGGCCGTGGAAATGTCGTTGAATGCGTAGGACTGCCAGGCAAGACGCACGCTGAAAACGGCGAACAGCGCCGCCAGCAGGGTCGCCGCGCCGTAGGACCAGAGCTGCAGCGCGCGGCGGAGGCGCGGGCCCGCCTTCTGCATCACGAGCTCGACACGGATGTGCTCGCCGTGCTTTAGCGTGTGCGCGAGTGCCAGGAACGCGCAGGCCGCCATCGCATAGCCGGCATAGGCGTCGGTGCCGCGGACGTAGAATGAGAAGAACCGCCCCGCGATACCGACGCCCACCCAGACCAGCGTCATCACCAAGAAAAACGCCGCCAGATAACCGGCGGCGTCGTAGAGCGCGTCGAGAGCGCGACGCATTACATCTTCTTGTAGGCGTCGACGAGCTTCTGGCCGTCCGCGCCGGCTTTCTTGAGCCAATCGCCGAGCAGCGCCTCGCCGGCCTTCTTGAGATCGGCGGTGAGCTGCGCCGAGGGCTTCTCGATCGACATGCCCTTGGCCTTCAACTGGTCGACGTACCAGCCGTTCTTTTCTTCCGAGAGCTTCCAGCCACGCGTCTCGGCGGCGGCCGCCGCCTTCGACACGGCCTCCTGCTCGGACTTGCCGAGCGCGTCCCACGCCTTCTTGTTCACGATGACGGCGTTCTTCGGCAGCCAGGCCTGCGTGTCGTACCAATACTTCACATGCTCGTAGGTTTTCGTGTCGTAGCCGGTCGAGCCCGAGGAAATGTAGGATTCGACGACGCCGGTCGCGAGCGCCTGCGCGAGCTCGGCGGCCTGGATCGTCACCGGCTGCGCGCCGACCAGTTCGGCGAGGCGCGCGGTGGCCGGGCTATACGAGCGGAACTTGAGCCCCTTCATGTCGGCCGCGCTCGCGAGCTGCTTCTTCGAGTAGATGCCCTGCGGCGGCCACGGCACGGTATAGAGCACCGTCATGCCCTGCTTTTCGAGCAGCCCCTGGATCATCGACTTCTGCGCTTTCCAGAGCTTCATCGCATCGCCGTAGCTCGTGGCGAGGAACGGCACGCCGTCGGCGCCATAGATCGCGTTCTCGTTCTCGAAATTGACGAGCAGGATCTCGCCGAGCTGCGCCTGGTTGCCCTGCACGGCGCGCTTGATCTCGGGCGCCTTGAAGAGCGAGGCGTTGGCGTGGAGCTGGATCTTGATCTTGCCGCCGGTGGCGGCGTCCACGTCCTTGCCGAACTGCGCGGCGTTCTCGGTGTGGAAGTTCGTCGCGGGATAGGCGGTCGGCATATCCCACTTGGTCTGCGCGCCGGCGAAGCCGGCCGACAACGCCGTGACCGCGGCCGCGGTCGCGAGAGCTCTCAGCATAGTGTGACTCCTCCCGGTGTCGCTGGCCCGCATGCGACGGCACGCGGCGGAAGCACCTTACCCACAATCTTGGGCGTGGAGGCGGAGGCGGTCAAGGCAGCATAAATACCGCGCGCTTCGGCGGCACGTGGAAGGGCACTTCGTCCCCGCGCTACTGTACCACGATCTTGGGCGGCGCGCGGCGGGCGCCGGCCGGGGCAAGCTTCTCCAGCAGGCGCTTGGCGATCGCGCGATAGGATTTGGCGTGCGGGCTGCCGGGCTGGGAGACGACGATCGGCTGCCCGCTGTCCGACGTCTCGCGGATCGCGATGTCGAGCGGGATCTCGCCGAGGAACTCCACGCCGAGCCGCTCGGCCTCGCGCCGCGCCCCGCCGTGGGCGAAGATCTCGGTGCGGTGCCCGCAATTCGGGCAGGCGAAGTAGCTCATGTTCTCGACGATGCCGAGCACCGGCACGTCGACCTTGCGGAACATGTTCAGGCCCTTGCGCGCGTCGAGCAGCGCGATGTCCTGCGGCGTCGAGACGATGACGGCGCCGGCCAAGGGCACCTGCTGCGCCAGCGTGAGTTGCGCGTCGCCGGTGCCGGGCGGCATGTCGACGACGAGGATGTCGAGCTCGCCCCAGTTCACGTCGCGCAGCATCTGCTGGATGGCGCTCATCACCATCGGCCCGCGCCAGATCATCGGCGTCTCCTCGTCGACGAGGAAACCCATCGACATGATCGAGATGCCGTAGTTGCGCATCGGCTCGAGCGTCTTGCCGTCCGGAGTCGATGGCTTGCCGCGCACGCCCATCATGCGCGGCATCGAGGGGCCGTAGACGTCGGCATCGAGCAAGCCGACCTTGGCGCCCTCGGCGGCCAGCGCGAGCGCGAGGTTGGCGGCCGTCGTCGACTTGCCGACGCCGCCCTTGCCCGAGGCGACGGCGACGATCGAACGGATGCCCGGCGCGGGCGACTTCGCCGGCGCCCCGTGCGCATGCCCGTGCGGCGCGCGCTGCGGCGCGGGCGCACCGGCGCGGTGCGCGGTCAGCACGACCGTGGCCGAGGTGACTCCGGGCAGCGACTGGATGACGCGCTCGGCCTCCTGCCGCAGCGGCTCCAGGGCCTGTCCGCGCGCGGGATCGACTTCGATCGCGAAGCCGACATTGCCGTCTTTGACCACGAGGCCGCTGACCATGCCGAGGCCGACGATGTCGGCCTTGCGCACCGGATCGATGACCTTCCGCAGCGCGGCCAGCACCGCGTCTTCGTTTACCTTCGGCATGATTGAAATTCCGCGCCCCGCTGCCAAATATCGCGTTTCGGTTATCACTTAGGCGCGTTTCCTGGCCATATCCAGTACGCTGCCTTCATTGCGCCGCTATCGGGCCTACCCTATAAGCGGCGGCGTTTCAGCCGGGCGGCGAACACCTGCAAGCCGCCTCGGGAAGGAAAGATCAGAATATGCCATGGAAGGACAATAGCGGTTCGGGCGGCCCGTGGGGCGGCTCGAGCGGTAGCGGCAACGGCGGCAAGCCGCGCGGCCCGTGGGGCGGAGGCCCCAGCCAGGGCGGACGCGGCGGCGGTCCCTTCGGCGGCGGTCCACCGAAGTTCGAAGACATGCTGCGCCGTGGCGGCGACCGGATGAAGGGCATTCTTCCGGGCGGCCTCGGCTCGCCGCGCGGCATTGGGATCATCGGCCTGGTCGCCGTGTTCGGCTGGCTCATGACCGGCTGGTACCAGGTCGGTCCCGCCGAAGCGGGCGTCGAGACGGTGTTCGGGCGCATGACGTCGCTGACCGGCCAGGGCCTGCATTGGAACTGGCCATCGCCCATCGGGGCGGTGCAGAAGCCGAACGTCACGGCCATCCGCCAAACCCCGGTCGGCTTCATTTCGGCCGGCGGCCGCGCCGGGCAGAGCCGCTCGCTCGAGCGCGAGAGCCTGATGCTCACCGGCGACGAGAACATCATCGACATTCAGGCGACGGTGCTCTGGCAGGTCGATTTCGCGCCGCGCGCGCTCACCGAGGGCGGGCAGGTGCGCGAGGCCTCGGTCGGCATCCGCAATTTCGTGTTCACCATCCGCCGGCCCGAGCAGACCGTGAAGGACGCGGCCGAGGCGGCGCTGCGCGAGATCGTTGGCCGCCGCGACTTCGAGGTGATCCGCACCTCGGCGCGCGCGGAAATCGAGGAAGAGGCGAAGAAGCACATCCAGGAGATCCTCGATCTCTACAACACGGGCGTGCGCGTCACCGGCGTGCAGCTCCAGAAGATCGACCCGCCGACCAAGGTCCTCGACGCGTTCCGCGACGTGCAGGCGGCGCGCGCCGACCGCGAGCGCCTCATCAACGAGGCGCAGGCCTACCGCAACAAGGAAGTCCAGCAGGCCGAAGGCAACGCCGAGCGCATCACGCGCGCCGGCGAAGCCTACAAGGCCGAGCGCATCGCGATCGCCGAGGGCGAATCGCGCCGCTTCCTCTCGGTGTACGAGCAGTACAAAGGGGCGAAAGACATCACGCGCCAACGCATCTATCTCGAGACGATGCGCGACGTGCTCATGAAGATGGACAAGGTGCTGATCGACGCCGGCAAGAACGGCAGCGGCGTCGTGCCCTATCTGCCGCTCGACAGCCTGCGCCCCGCGCCCGCGCGGCCGCAGACCGGCGAAACGCGCCCGGGAGGGCAGCAGTAATGTCCAAGAAGCTCATCGCGGCCGGCGTCGGCGTCATCGCGCTCGGCATCGTCGGCCTCTCCTCGGTCTTCACCGTCAAAGAGGCGGAACAGGCCATCGTTCTCCAGCTCGGCGCGTTCGTTCGCCTCGAGAGCAAGCCGGGCCTGCACTTCAAGCTGCCGTTCATCCAGAACGTGAGCTATTTCGACCGGCGCGTGCTCGACTTCGAGGCCGACCTCGGCGAAATCAACACGTCGGACCAGAAGCAGACGCTCGTGGACACTTACACGCGCTATCGCATCACCGACGCGCTGAAGTTCTTCCAGACCGCGCGCTCGATCGAGAATTTCGAGGCCCGCCGCGACGACGCGCCGCTCAACGCGATCATCAAGTCGAATGTGCGCCAGGTGATCAGCCGCGTGGATCTCGCGACCTTGCTCACCGCCAAGCGCGCTGAGGTGATGAAGGATATCACGAAGCGCGTGCACGGCGAGATGGATCGGTTCGGCGTCGAGGTCCTCGACGTGCGGCTGAAGCGCATCGACCTGCCGCAGCAGAACGCCGACGCCGTCCAGCAGCGCATGGAGACGCAGCGCCGTCAGGAGGCGATCCGCATCCGCGCCGAGGGCGACAAGGAATCGCAGACCATCCGCGCCGACGCCGACAAGCGGGTGCGCGTGATCCGCGCCGAGGCCGAGCAGAAGGCCAACATCCTGCGCGGCGAAGGCGAGGGCACGGCGCAGGAAATCTTCAATCGCGCGTTCGGTCAGGACAAGGAGTTCTTCGAGTTCTGGCAGTGCATGCAGACCGTGCGCGAGGGGCTCACGACCGGCA
>CAYZSG010000066.1:18201-22837 GCA_964481045.1 uncultured Candidatus Odyssella sp.
GCCCGAGCCGCCGCGGCGCGCCGAGAACCAATAGTACTCCGGCGCTTGCATCGTGGCCCGCGCGGGGCGGGCGAGGGGACGATGGACGACCTGCTGACCGCGTTGGCCCTGGTCCTGGTGATCGAGGGCGGCCTCTACGCGCTGTTCCCGCAAGGGATGCGGCGCATGATGGCGCAGATGCAGGAGGTCCCCGAAACCCGGTTGCGCGTGATGGGCCTCGTCGGCGCAGTGCTCGGCGTCGCCGGCGTCTGGCTGCTGCGCGGCTGACGCGCCCGCGCGCCCGAAATCGCCGATTTCGCGCCGGAATCGGGTCACGAACCGGTTGGCCCGACACCGGATTTTCGCCATATTCGGGCTGTCTCGTCCGCAGCGTGCGTTCTCGCCCGCCGCCGTGCGCAAATTCATCGAACGGCGTGCGTTTGCCTCTCATCGCATCCGGAGATCTCGCCCCGTGACATCGGACAAATCCCGCCTTCCGCGCCGCATCGGCACCTATGCCGCCGCCGGCGCGCTGCTCTTCGCGCTCGGCCTCGGCACTGCCTCCACGTTCGACGCCAGGCTGCCGGCGGCCATCGCGCAGACCAAGGACGCGCCGCCCTCGACCGTGCCGAGAACGGCCGATCAGGCGCTGCCCGACCTCATCGAGAAACTGGTGCCCTCGGTGGTGAACATCGCCACGATCTCGGGCCAGGCGCAGGCGCGGCCGGCGCAGCGGCCCGATGCGCCGTTCGACGAGTATTTCCGCGACTACTTCGAGCGCAACCAGGGGCCGCGCCAGGGCTCCGCGGTGGGCTCGGGCTTCATCATCTCGGCCGACGGCTACGTCGTGACGAACAACCACGTCATCGCCAACGCCACCGAGATCAAGGTGATCCTGTGGGACGGCACGTCGTTGCCGGCCAAGCTCGTCGGCAAGGACCCGCGCGCCGATCTCGCGCTGCTCAAGGTGGAATCGACGCAGAAGTTCACGCCGGTCGCCTGGGGCAAGTCGGAAACCGTGCGCCTCGGCGAGACGGTCATCGCGATCGGCAATCCGTTCGGCCTCGGCGGAACGGTCACGACCGGAATCATCTCGGCCCAGCACCGCCACCTTTCGAACTTCGGCGGCATCCCGGGCTCGTCCTTCGTCGATTTCCTGCAGACCGACGCGGCGATCAACAAGGGCAACTCGGGCGGCCCGCTCTTCAACCTGAAGGGCGAGGTGATCGGCATCAACACGGCGATCTATTCGCGCCAGGGCACCAACGTCGGCATTGCGTTCTCGGTGCCGTCCGATCTCGCCGTGCCGATCATCGAGCAGCTCAAGAAGCACGGCAAGACGATGCGCGGCTGGCTCGGCGTCCAGATCAAGGAAGTGGACGACGATCTGATGAAGGCGCTCAACCTCAAGAGCCGCGCGGGCGCCGTGGTCGTCAATTCGGTGCCGGGCGGCCCCGCCGCGCAGGCCGGCATCCTCGCCGGCGACGTCATCATCCGCTTCGATGGCCGCACGGTGCCGAACGACAAGCGCTTGCCGCAGATCGTGGCCGGCACCGAGGTCGGCAAGTCGGTCGATGTCGTGCTCGTCCGCAAGGGTCAGGAAATGACCCTCCAGGTGAAGCTCGGCGAGCTCGAGAAGGCCGCCGACACCAAGGCCGACGAGAAGGCGCCGGGCACGCCGCCCGCGCCCGGCACGCCGGTGCTCGGCATGAAGCTCTCGGAGCTCACGGCCGAGATGCGCCAGCGCTTCAACATCCAGGGCGGCGAGGGCGTCGTCGTCACCGAGGTGGACGCGAAGAGCCAGGCCAACGAGAAGGGCGTGAAGGCCGGCGACATCATCGTCGAGATGGACCTCACCAAGGTCACGAAGCCGGCCGAGATTTCCGACCTGCTCAAGAAGGCCGAAGAGGGCCGCAAGACCTCCGTGCTGCTGCTCGTGCAGCGCGGCGAGGACCGCCGCTTCGTGGCGCTCCGCATCGGCGGCTGAAAACTTAAGCTTCGTCTGGGACCATCGGCCGCGCCGGAGCTGAATGCTCCGGCGCGGCCTTTTTCATCGTCGAAAGGGGGATGCCATGATCATGCTGATCGCCACGGTGTGCATCGTCATCGCCACGGTCATTGCCGCGGTGCAGGGCGCCAAGATCCGCGGCGGCTGGATTCCGGACAAATTCGCGACCCGCGCCGCCGAATTCCTCACGCGGAAGCGAAAGGAATACGCGATGCTGGCCTGGGTCGGCGTGGTGTGCGGTCCGCTCTTCCTCGTCATCGCCGCGTTCGAGTGGGGCAAGGCCGGCGCCTACGAGCGCGCTGCCTACGGCATCGTCCTCATCGTCTGCGGCGTGGTGATGTTCGCGATGAAGTCGCAACTGCCGGCGGCGCCGGTCGATCGGCGTCCTTAGGCACGCCGCGGACTGGCTGCCGCTACGCGGTCGTGAAGTCCGATTGCCGATAACCCTGCAGATACAGCAGCGCCGTGAGATCGCCGTGATCGATGGCGGCCGGCGCGACGGCCTTGAGCGCGGGTTTTGCGCGGAAGGCGACGCCGATTCCCGCGGCGCGGATCATCTCGATGTCGTTGGCGCCGTCGCCGACGGCGATCGACTCAGAGATTTCGAGCTTCAACTCGCGGCAGAGCGAAGTCAGCGCCTCGCGCTTGGCCTCGCGACCGAGGATCGGCTCGGCGACGGTGCCGGAAACGACGCCGTCGCGGATCTGGAGATCGTTCGCGTAGTGCCAGTCGAACCCGATGCGCGGCGCCACGTAGCCGGTGTAGACGCGGAATCCGCCCGAGACGAGCGCGCAGCGGGCGCCGTGCGCGCGCATCGTGGCGACGAGGGCGCGAGCGCCCGGCATGAACACGATGCGCTCGCAGGTTTCCTTGAGCGCCGACTCTTCGAGGCCGCCCAGGAGCGCCACGCGCTCGCGCAGCGCCTCCTGGAAGCGGATCTCGCCGTTCATCGCGCGGCGCGTGATGTCGGCCACCTGCTCACCGACGCCGACGAGGGCGGCCAGCTCGTCCACCATCTCGTTGACGATGATCGTCGATTCCATGTCGGCGACGAGCAGCTTCTTGCGGCGTCCCTCGGCCGGCTGTAGGACCGCATCGACCGGCCGGCCGGCCAGCGCCTTCGCCGCGATCTCGCGCAAGCCCGGCTCGGGCGGCGCATCGAGCGCGATGTCGCACGCGATGCCCGGAGCCAGCCAATCGATGTCGCCCACCGTCTCGCCCGCCGCGCGCAGCGCGTGCCACGCCGCCAGCGCCGTCTCCGGCGTGAGCTTGGCTGTCGCCGGATCGGCGATGAGCGTGAGGACGGAACGCATCGTCTGGAACCCCCGAGGCCGCTGTCTTAGAGGCCGCGCGTGACGAGCGACAAGCCGCGAGAGTCCGCCGCGTCAGAGCGCCGCAAGGGAAACGCGCCCTCGCGCCGGGCGATCGCGTTCGGCGGTCCCACGGCCAGCGGGAAATCGGCCGCGGCGCTGGCGGCGGCGCGGGAGTTCGGCGGCGTCGTGATCAATGCCGACAGCATGCAGGTGTATCGCGAGCTTGCGATCCTCACCGCGCGGCCTGACGCGGCGGCGATGCTAGCCGCGCCGCACCGGCTCTACGGTGTGCTTTCGGCCGGCGATGCGTGCTCGGCCGGGCGCTGGTGCGCGATGGCGCTGGCCGAAATCGATGCGGCGCTCGCCGAGGGCAAGCTGCCGATCCTCGCGGGCGGCACCGGCCTATACCTCGAGGCGCTGCGCAACGGCCTCGCGCCGGTTCCGGCGATTCCCGATGATATCCGCGAGCGCGCGCGCGCGTTGCTGGCTGATGCGGACGGACCTGCGTTGCACGCGACGCTGGCAAGGATCGATCCGGCGGCCGCGGCGGCTCTGCGGCCCAGTGATCGCCAGCGCATTATCCGCGCCTGGCAGGTGATGACGGCGACGGGGCGCTCGATCCTCGAGTGGCAGCGCGACACGCAACCGGCCGAGGATGTCGTCGAGCTCGCGACGTTCCTGTTCCTGCCCGAGCGCCAGGCGCTTTATGCCGCGTGCGACCGCCGGTTCGCGGAAATGATCGAGGCGGGCGCGATCGAGGAGGTGAAGGCGCTACTGGCGCTCGGCCTCGATCCCGCCCTGCCGGCGATGAAGGCGGTGGGCGTGCGCGAGATCGCGGCTTATCTAGGCGGCGAGATCGGCCGCGCCGAGATGATCGCGCGCGGCCAGCAGGCAACGCGCAATTATGCGAAGCGGCAATACACGTGGTTCCGGCATCGCGTCCCGGCCGTCGGCATCTATGATGCGCAATATTCAGAAAGAATGGACCGCGACATATTTACTAAAATTCGCGAAACGCGGTTGACTTTGTAACGGTCGGTCTTTAGTTACCGTTTCCACCCGCCGTTGCGCGCCTGCGCTTCGGCGGTATTCTTTCGTGGAATCACGTTTGCTTCCGAGGACTTAGCGATGTCGACCGAGACGATGAACGGAGCCCAGTTGCTGTTGCGCGCCTTGACCGATCAGGGCGTCGACACCGTTTTCGGCTATCCGGGCGGCGCGGTCCTTCCGATCTACGACGAGCTGTTCAAGCAGAATTCGATCCGCCACATCCTCGTCCGGCAGGAAGGCGGCGCGGTTCACGCGGCCGAGGGCTATGCGCGCTCGACCGGCAAGG
>CAYZSG010000067.1:0-22595 GCA_964481045.1 uncultured Candidatus Odyssella sp.
CGCCGGCGCGGGGCTTTCCTGGGCTGCCGGGTTCCTTCTCTATCTCGTCGTCTACGCGCCGATCCTGCTGCGCCCGCGCGGCGACGGGCGGCCGGGCTGAGCCTGTCCTATGCAGTGCGCGCGGCGCCGCCGGGCATGAAGCCCGCGGACGCCTCGGCAGGCTGCGCGGTGCCATGGACGCCATAGTGCGCCGCTGGCCGGATATGGAGCAGCGCCAACACGCCGAGCGCGGCCGCGAACAGATAGGATTGCGCGGCGTTGAGCACCGAGGGCGCGAGCGCGTTCGCGGCGATGAAGAGATTGGCCGCGAGCACGTAGCAGAGGGCGAGCCCAGCCGTGCGCGCGCGGTCGCCGAGCGCGGTCGAGAACAGCACCGCCATGATCGGCAGCAGCACGCCGTAGTGATGCTCCCAGGCGATCGGCGACGCCATCGTGAGGCTCAGCACCATCGTGCAGAAATCGAGCGCGCGGCCGGGATCGTTCGCGCGCCGGCGCCGCAACAGCGCCGCGCCCAGGATGAGGATCGAGGTTGCGAGGGTGCCGTAGTACACGAGCGGCGTGAACGGCGGGAAGTGCGCCTCGCGCCAGAACACGTTGTTGAACTTCTGCGGATCGCCGATGCTCATCAGCCGGTTGAGAAGGCCGTTGACGGACTGATTGGGGAAATACGATTCGCCGCGCTCGGACAGGAACGAGAGGACGCGCAAATAGTCGAGGTGATTCTCCCAGCCGAGCACGCCGACCGAGACGGCAAGTCCCGCCGCTATGGCGGCGCCACAGGCATAGACGAAGCGCCACTCGCCCCTGAGCGCGGCCCAGACCAGCAGCAGGCCGTAATGCGGCTTGATGAGGCAGATGAAGGCGACGAGCGCGCCCGCGCCGGTCTTGCGCCCGGTAATCCAGCACAGCAGCGCCGCGGCGAAGGCGCCGTTCACCCAGGTTTGGATCTGGCCGAGCGTGAACGCCTTGACCGCAGGATAGAAGGTGAGCGTGAGCCCGGCCACGGCGGCCAGCCGCAGCGCGAGCATCGCGGCCCCGCCGCGCGCAATGCCGCGCCTGCGCAATCCGATCTCGAGCAGCGCCGCCGTCGCCGCCGCCGTGAGCAGCAGGAAGAACCAGCCGATCATGTCGTTGATCGTGGGGCGCGGACCGGCATAACGCACGTCGTCGACGAGCACGCGCGCCGGCGCGATCCATTCCATCGCGGCGAGCGCGAACAGCGCCGAGGGCGGATACTGGTAGCGGATGCCGCGCTTGAAGAAGATATCCGCGTAGAGAGTCGCCGCGCCACCGGACCGGACATGCCGCAGCGCCGCGGCGGACGGATCCCACGAATCGTCTCCGCTGCGCCCGCGGAGCACGTCCCAACTGTGCTGGAGCACCGTTTCCTTGTAGTCCGCCGGCGCCGCGAGCCAGATCGCGCCGCTGACCGCGAAAGAGCTCGCCAGCAGCAGCAAGGCGAGCCCGAGCGTCACGCGCGCCGGTGCCGGCAGGATGCGTCGCGCGGCCAACGGATCAGCCTTTCACCGGCGCGGGCACCTGCGCCGGCACGAGCGCCCCGCGCACCAAGGCCGCCAGCATCAGGAACGCGCCGAACAGCCAGGCCGAAACCACGGTGCGCGAAAGGATCCCGGCGAGCCATTCGGGGTGGTCGGGCGGCGTCACCACCGGCAGCGCGCACAACAGCCACGAGGCCCAGACGAGGCGGCGCGTGACGGCATCCTCGGGCAGCGCGAGCTGGCCGCCGAGATGCAGGCCCCAAGGCAGCAGCAGGAGCAGGTAATAGTGAGTCCACGATACCGGCGTGGAGACGAGGGCGATCACGAGCACGATCGAAAATTCGAGATAGTCGCGCCGCGTCACGCCCGCGGAAGCGCGCGCCGGCGCGGCGCGGCGCATCAGCCAGAACGTGCCAGCGAACAGGGCAACGACGATCGCCGTTCGCGCGATGCGGTGAACGGCGGAGGGCTCGAGCGGGTACCAGTTGTCGAGCTCGTCCGCGCCGGTGACGAGGCGGATCAGGAAGCCGTCGATCGACTGGACGTTGAACGCCGCGATGGCGCCCCTCATGAACGGCTCGATGCAGGCCTTGTACCACCCGGCGTTGATCTCGAGGCCGAACGTCGCGAGCGAGAGCGCCGTGATCGCGGCGATGATGGCGGCGCCGCCCGCCACGATGCGCCAGCGCCCGCGCAGAAGGAAATAGAGCCCGAACAGCAGGAACGGCGGCTTGATCATCGCGCAGAGGCCGAGCGCCAGCCCCGCCGCGAATTCGCGCCCCGCGCGCCAGAGCAGCAGCGCCGCGATCAGCAGCAGCAGGATGAAGTGCGTGGTGTTGCCCTCGCGCAGGCTGTTGACGAGCGGGCCGTTGGCGAGGAACAGCAGGAACAGGATGCCGGCCGCGCGCGGCGTTGCTCCGCCCAGGCGCAGCAGCAGCACGTAGGCGGCGATCACAGCGGACGCGCCGAGGCCCAGGAACGCCCAACCCGCCGCGGTCTTGCCCAGCGGCACGAGCGGCACGAAAAGCCAGACGAGGCCCGGTATGTTGACGAAGCCGACCTCGCTCGAATCCGGCTCGACCGGCCAGGTCGGCACGGGCCCCTTCCGAAACACCTCTTCGGCGGCGTGGAAATACGCCTTGTTGAAATCGCTGAAGAGGATCTCGGGCTGCGAGATCAGCCAGAACAGCGCGTGGACGACGGCGGCGGCGAGCACGAGCATCCACCACGCGGCCGCGCGCCCGTTGCGCCAGCGCTCCGTGAGCGTGTCCGCATGCATCGACGAGCCCCGTCGATCAGAGTTGCCAGGCCACCACGAAGATGGCGGCCATCGCCGCGCCGAGCGCCAAGCTTACCCTGTCTTTCACCGCGTATTCGAGCGGATCGTCGTCGAGCTCCCCGCGGCCGGCGGTGAGCCAATAGCGCCCCAGCCAGAGGAACAGCACGGCGGGCAAGGCCCAGAGCAGCATCGGGCTCTTGTAGAAGCCGGCGGCGAAGCCCTCGTTGAGCAGATAGAGGATCATGATGAGGACGGCGCCCACGCCGGTCGAGAGACCGAGGCCGAACAGAATCGGGCCGTCCTTGGCGAGGTAGCCGCGCCCCGCGATGCGCTCGCGCCCGAGCGCGCGCATCCGCTCCACCTCGGTGTAGCGCTTCCCGAGCGAAAGCGAGAGAAAGACGAACATCGAGAAGACGAGGAGCCAGGGCGAGGCCGCGACTTTCGCGAGCTGGATGCCGAGCACGAGCCGCAGCGTGAACAGCAGCGCGATGACGAGCACGTCGAGCATCGGCACGCGCTTCAGCGAAATCGAATAGAGCAGCGTCAGCGCCGCGTAGATGCCGAGAACGAGCACCGGGCCGAGGCCGAGGGCCGCGGCGATGCCGAGGCCGGCGGCGGCGGCCGCGATGGCGGCCGCCAGCGCCACGCCCGCGGGCACGTCGCCGTTCGCGATCGGCCGGACGCGCTTCGTCCAGTGCAACCGGTCGAATGGCCGGTCGCGAACGTCGTTGACGAGATAGGTGGCGGACGCGAGCAGGCCGAAGCCGATGAAGCCCAGAACGCAGGCCGTCCACGCTTCGGGGCTGTGGAACTTGCCGGCCAGGATCAGCGGAATGAAGATCAGGAAATTCTTCGCCCATTGGGTCAGGCGAAGCGATTTCAACAGCGGAAGCCCGATCCCCCTACGCTCGACCGCGGCGGCATCGATCGTGGCCGCCCTGAGGGCCGTCCTATCCCGCGTGCCGTCGGCGTTCATTCGGCTCGTCCCCGGCAGTGCTTGGTCGCGACGTACCGCGTTGCACCGCCCCGTTGGGCGCGCACCACGCAGGAACGAAAGAGCGCCGATCAGCGCGCTTCGCTCGAACCCCACCCTTCGTTTTGGCGACCCCCAATGCCGGAAAATCTCCCCTCCGGCACTGTCCGTGAAAATAACTATATTGGGGGATTACTACAACAAGAGAAGTTTCTACACAAAGAAGGCACGCGCGGGGAAGCGGCGCCGCCCGCGTGCGTAGCGCGGCGAACCGCATCGCCATGGAAATGCTTAGCGTGAATTCTCCGCGCTTGGCTCGGCAGCGGCGCCGGCCGCGCGGCGAGGCCGCGTCACGACCGCCCAGGCGATCGCGCCGCCGTAGAGGGCGAGCGCCGAGCCCCCGAAATGGTCTTCGAACGGCGCCAGCCACCACGAGCCCGACATGAACGGCGCCATGAACGCCACGCCGATCGAGAAACGCGAGAGCCACCAGCCGGGGGCCAGCGCGGCGGGCGCCAGCAGCCACAGCAGGTACCACGGCCAGACATGCGCCGAGACCGAGAAGAGCAGCGCGGCCATGATCGCGACCGCGGCTTTGGCCATCTCCTCCGGCCGCGGATCGCCGCTGAAGACCCAGACCCGGTAGGCGGCGATGGCCGGGAAGAGCCCGACCAGGGCCCAGGCCAGCGGCGTGAACGGAAGGCCGATGGCGGCTTCGAGCGCGGCGAGCGCGTCGCGCGGCCGGAGGAAGCGCCATTCGTTGACCATGCGCACGCCGTCGAAGAAATCGTCGGAGCGGTAGAACAGCGCGAGCACGCCGAGGCCGAGAAGCGCGGGTGCCGCGATGCGCAGCAGGTAGCGCCGCCAGCCGACGCGCTGCCCGCGGAGGGCGAAAATCGCGTCCAGCAGGAACAGCGGCGCGGTGGCGTATTTCGCCAGCACCGAGCCCGCGAGCGCCAGCGGCGCCGCGGCGCGCCCGCGCAGCAGCAGCAGGAGCCACAGCAGCGCGAGCGCGATCAACGCCACGTCGTTGTGCCCTTCGGCCACCGTCTGGGTGACCGAAAGCGGCATCCAGCCGAACGTGGCGCGCGCCAGGCAGCGCTCGGGCAAGGGCCGCGCCGCCATGATTCGGGCCACGAGGAAGAGCGCGCCGATCCAGGCGGCCGCGAGCAGCGCCTTCGAGACGAGGCCGATGGCGATTGGATCGTTCGCGGCGATCATCGTCACCGCGGCCGAGAGCAGGCCCCAGAGCGGGCCGTAGGACATCGGCATCGGAAAATGATCGAGCGGCAGGCCGGCGACGAACGCGGGCGTGAACAGCGTCTCGTACGGATTGACGCCCGCGGCGATCATGCGGCCCCACGCCGCCGAGAGCCACAGATCCTGCGTGAACACCGGATAGGTGACGAAGCAGACGGCGGCGAAGGCGAAGGGCCAGCGGAGCAGCAGCCGCGCCATGCCCTCGTCGAGCGCATCGCGCCGGCGCAGCAGCGTGAGCACCAGCGCCAGCGCCGCGGCCGATGCGACGCCGAGCGTGATCCAGTAGCTGGCGACGACGCGCTCCGTGCTGAAAAGCAGGCTGTGCAGCCAGCTCGCCTGGAGATCGCCGATCGTGTCCTCGAAGAACGCGAGCAGGCGCGGCCCCTCCTCGCGCCAGAGCTGCGGCGCCTGCGCGTAGGAGAGCACCGCCTCGGCCAGATAGGCCGCCACGATCGCCAACCCGAGCAGATTGATCCGCAGGCGAAGCGAGCGGCGCCCCAAAACCACGCCCCCCTCGCCTAGTCGAGCTCGAAGGCGTGCTTGTAGTCCTGCTTCAACGCGGGATCCTGCCGCTCCTTGCGCATCGCGCAATTGCCGACCACGAGCGTTTCCATCTCGGTGCCCATGAAGCAGCGGAACGCGTCCTCGGGCGTGTTCACGATCGGCTCGCCGCGCACGTTGAAGCTGGTGTTGACCAGCACCGAGCAGCCGGTGCGCGCCTTCCACGCCTTGAGCAGCGCCGCGAAGCGCGGATTGGTCTCGTCGTGCACGGTCTGGACGCGCGCGGAATAATCGACATGCGTGATGGCCGGGATATCCGAGCGCGGCACGTTGAGCTTGTCGATGCCGAACAGCTTCTCCTCGGCCGCGCCGAGCTGGCGGCGCCGGTTGCGCTTCACGTCGGCGACGATGAGCATGTAGGGGCTCGCCTGGTCGAGCTCGAAATACTCGGCCACGTCCGCATCGAGCACCGCCGGCGCGAACGGCCGGAAACTCTCGCGGTACTTGATCTTGAGATTGAGATTTTTCTGCATCTCGGGATTGCGCGGATCGCCCAGGATCGAGCGGCCGCCGAGCGCGCGCGGGCCGAACTCCATGCGCCCCTGGAACCAGCCGACGGCGTCGCCCGACGCGAGCGATTCGACCGTGCGCGACAGCAGCGGCGCCTCGTCCAGCACCTCGAAGCGGGCGCCGGCCGCGGCGAGGCGCCGCTCCACCTCGGCCTGCTCGTAGGACGGGCCGAGATAGGAGCCCTGCATGCCATCAAGGCGCGCGGGCGCGGCGCCGTTGAGATGGCGGTCCTTGCCGAGATGTACGTGCCAGGCCGCAAAGGCCGCGCCGAGCGCGCCGCCGGCATCGCCGGCCGCGGGCTGCATCCAGAGCCGCTCGAACTTGCCGTCGCGCAGGATCTTGCCGTTCGCGACGCAATTGAGCGCCACGCCGCCGGCGATGCAGAGATTGGGGATCGCGTAGGTGCGCGCGAGCTCGCGCGTCATGCGCAGCATCACCTCTTCGGTGACTTTCTGCACCGAGGCGGCGAGATCCATGTGGCGCTGCGTGAGCAGCTCCTTGGGATCGCGCGGCTTGCCGCCGAACAAAGCATCGAACTTCGCCGACGTCATCTTGAGGCCGGTCGCGTAGTCGAAATAGGTCTGGTCGAGCCAGAAGCTGCCGTCCTCCTTCAGGTCGATGAGATTGTCGAGGATCGTCTGCGCGTATTTGGGCTCGCCATAGGGCGCGAGGCCCATCACCTTGTATTCGCCGGAATTGACCTTGAATCCTGTGTAGTAGGTGAACGCCGAATAGAGCAGGCCGAGGCTGTGCGGCCAGCGGATCTCGCGCACGATCTCGAGCTTGCTGCCGCGCCCGATCGAGACCGAGGCCGTGGCCCATTCGCCGACGCCGTCGAGCGTCAGGATCACCGCCTCCGCGAACGGCGACGGGAAGAAGGCCGAGGCCGCGTGGCTCTGATGATGCTCGGCGAACAGCAGCTTCTCGGCCACCTTCCCCTTGGCGCCGATCTCCTCGAACGCCTTGATGAGGTTCGCCTTCTGGAACAGCTTCTCCTTGATCCAGACCGGGATCGCGGCCTTGAACGAGCGAAAGCCGCGCGGCGCGTTGGCGAGGTAGGTCTCGAGCAGCCGCTCGAATTTCAGGAACGGCTTCTCGTTGAAGACGATGTGGTCCACGTCCTCGAGGCCGATGCCGCCCGCTTTCAGGCAATAGCGGATCGCGTTCTCGGGAAAGCGCGGATCGTGCTTCTTGCGCGTGAAGCGCTCCTCCTGCGCGGCGGCCACGATTTCGCCGTCGCGCAACAGGGCCGCGGCGCTGTCGTGATAGAAGGCGGAAATGCCGAGGATATTCATCGGCGCGCCCCGCGCGCGCGCGGCGCGCGCGCTAGAACACGGTGTAGATGAACGGGCCGATCGCCGAGCCCTGCGCCAGGATCAAGAGGCCGCCGAAGACCAGAAGCACGATCAGCACCGGCAGCAGCCACCACTTCTTGCGCGCCCGCATGTAGGAAAACAGCTCTTTCAGCAGCGAACCCATCGTGAGGATTTCCCCGTTTCATGTGCATATTCGTGCAAAGGCCGGCGGCAGGCTAGTCAGAACTGGTTCTTCATCGATTGCCCCGGCGCCGCCTGCTCGCGGGCGATCCAGTAGCTTTTCGCCTCCGGCCGGCGGCGGAGCAGCGGGTCGCGCCATATCCGCATCAGGAACCCCATCGGCACGAACGCGACGAGGAACATCAGCAGCATCACGACCGGATTGACGATGCGGTTGAGCAGCAGGCCAAGCCGGAACCAGGCGCGGTTCAGCGGCCCCAGCAGCGCGGGCTTGGCCACCGTCAGGATCGCGAGCACGCCCGCGACCGCGCAGGCGCTGATCCACACCGGCGCATTGCGGCGGAAGATCACGGCCACGATCAGCGCGACCACGGTGAAGACGATGCCCGTGCCCCGCGGCGAAGGCGGCTTGATCTTGCTGGTAATCAGCGGGTCGTGGACGACGCCGCCCATGCTGCTCCTTGCGGGATGTCGATGATCCGAGGGCGCCGCTTTTGCCCATAATCGTAACGGCTTCCGGCTTGCCGGCGAGGCGGATGCTAGCCCACCATGCGCATGCGCGCCACGGCTTGCTTGCCCCTGCGGCGAACGCTACGAAATCGGCCGGGCCGGAAGAACAGGGAGCAGACGCCGCCGATGTCGGACGCCGCGACAGGGAACAGCGAAGCCAGGCGCCCGCGCGGGGGACGCCTCGCCAATTTCGTCCTCGCCCTCGTCTCACTGTGCGCGACGGTGCTGGCGGTCGAGATCGGCTACCGTCTCGTGGCGGGCCTGCCGCTGCTGGAATTCGCGAACTGGCGCGGCGACCACACGGTCATCCTCGACAGCGGCGACCTGCCGAAGCCCGATCCGCTGCTCGGATGGGTATCGCGACCGGATTTCCGCAGCCCCTATCACAACACGCTCGCGCACGGCATCCGCCGCAATTTCGACGAGGCCGAGGTCCGCACCGGCCAGATCCTCGCGGTCGGTGACTCGTTCACCGAAGGCTGGGAGGTGCTCGACAGCGAAAGCTGGCCGGCCTACCTCGAGAAGCGCGTCAAGAAGGCGGTCATCAATGGCGGCGTCGGCGGCTACGGCACCGACCAGATCATCCTGCGCACCGAGCAGCTTCTGCCGATCGTGAAGCCCAAGGTCCTGATCGTGGGCTTCCTCGATTTCGACATCTTCCGCACCGGGCACACGCATTTCGGCTCGCCGAAGCCCTGGTTCACGGTCGAGAACGGCGCGCTCAAATATCATCCGCCCGCGCTCGTCACCGTGCGGCGGCAGGCCGGCTTCATGGTGCGGGCCGGTTATTGGGCGCGCCACTGGCTCGGCTATCTCGCCTCGATCGACTACCTGCTGCGCCGGGCAACGCCCGATTTCTGGCTCGGCAGCGAGCGCCGGCAATACACGAAGGCGCCGAACAACCCCGTGCAGGTGACGTGCCTGCTGCTCGAGCGGCTCAAGAAGCGCACCGACGCCGAGGGCGTGCGTCTCATCCTGTTCCTGCAATACTATGCGCCGACGCTGATCGAGGAAGACGAGCCCACCGACCATGCGCAGGGCGTTTCCGCCTGCGCGCAGCGGCTCGGCATCCAGATCGTCGACCAGTTCGCGCCGCTGCGGGCGATCGCGGCCAAGAACGCCGACGCGATCCGCGCCTACTACATGACCGACGGCAAGAACTTCTCGCACATGTCGGCCAGGGGCAACGAGCACGCGGCGCAGCTACTGGCGAAGGCGCTCGAAGAGTAGCCCCGGACGCGCGCTCAGCGCAGCAGGCCGTGCAGCACCGGGGCCACGGGCAGGTTGCGGCCGAGCGGGCGATAGCGGTCCCGGGGCACCTCGAACAGCGCATAGACGGTGTTGATCACCGAGGCGATCGTCAGGTGATCCTCGATGTCGAATTCGTCGGGCAGCTCGGAGATCGGGCGCAGCGCGGCGAAATCGAACGGCGTGCCCATCGTCTTCTCGAGCGCCGGATCCATCGCGCGATGCGCGCCCGAGGGCTGCGCGCGCTCGCTGGCGAGATCGGAGGCGCCGATGACCAGCCCGCCCTTCACGCCCTTGCCGCCGAGCAGCACCGAATTCGAGAGCGCGTTGTGGTTGGTGCCGGTGGCGTGCACCGGCGCCTCGCCGATGCGCATCGTCCGGCCGAACTCGCTGGCCACCATGATCGTCGTGACGTCGATCATCGAGCGTTGCGCATCGAACGGCGTCTCGTCGAGCGCTTCCAGGATTTCCGCGAGCCGCGCGATCGCCGTCGTGAACAGCTTCGGCTGCTGCTTGGCCTGCTCGGCGGAGTGCACGTCGAAGAATTCCGGCAGCACGTAGATCGCCGAGCGCGCGATCGATTGCCGGAAGCATTGCGCGATGAGATCCACCGCCTGCTGCTCGGGATCGGCCTCGGCATGCGGCGGCACGAGCTTGGCGAGCTGGCGATGGACGGCGGGTGCGCCGTCGAGGCCCGCCAGCATACGCTGCGCGCCGGCGGCGAAGCGCCCCGGCCCTTCCGCGTTGGCCTTGACCCGACCGCGCACGAACTCGGCGAGCGCATCGCCCGATTGGATCGGCCGGAGCTGCTTCAGGCTCGTGGCGAGGCCCGCGGCCGCCCACGGATTCAGCGACACGACCGCGGAATGATTGTCGACGGTGACCGCCATCGGCTCCGACGGCGAGACGGCGTCGAGCGAGGCCGGCGCCTGCCCGGTCTCCGGCAGGTTGAGATGCGGAATGAACGATTCGCCGCCGAACGGATTGCCGGCGAACAGGAAGTTCATGTTCTGGAGGTGCCCGTCGAAGCCCGGCGCCATGAACACGCCGTTGAGCACGCTGAACCAGTCGCGGAACGGCAGCAGCGGCTTCACCAGCGGCGAGGCCAGCGTCGCGATGCGGTTGTGGCCGCGCCAGGCGAGAGGCTCCTGCCCGAGATAGTTCTGGATGCGGCCCGCGCGCGTCATCGAGAGCGGGCGCGCATCGAACATGTAGGCGGGATCGGCGCCGCCGTTGAGCACGATCATCATGAAGAAGTGCGGATCGGCGGCGGCGGCCGCGGCCTCGCGCGCGCCCATCGGGGGCAGCAGCAGCGTGCCGCCGCCGGCCGCGGCCCAGGTCAGGAATCTGCGGCGCGAGAGGCTCTTCATTGGTGCAGGAGGAAGTGCGGGTTCAGCGTGATCGCGAGCGTCATCGCCGCGACGGTTTCGGCGGCCGGCTTGCCGGCATAGGCGGCGCGGAAGAAATCGCGCCACGCCTTGTACTCGGCCTCGGGCGCGCCGTAGCCCATCAGGGCCAGCCAGAATTCCTCGAGCGCCGCGTCCGAGCGCGCCGCATCCGCCGGCCACGCGCAGACCTTCCGCAGCGTCGCCTGGAAGCGCGGATGCAGGACGAGCCGCGGCTTCGCGCAGGATTCGCCGATCGCCGCGGCGAAGCGCGAGAGCGTGGCGTGCCAGATCACCGTGTTGAGCGTGTTGGGGACGCCGTTGCGGAAATTGTGCTCGCTGCCGAAGCCTTCCCAGCTTCCGAGCAGCCGGTCGAGATCCTCGGCGGGCAGGAAGTGCGCGAGCTCGATCGGCGTCTCCTTGGGCGCGATGCGGCTCGAAAGCTCGCGCGAGACCGCGGCGAGGCCCTTGAACTGCGAGCTCAGGATTTCGGCGCGCGCGGCGCCGGCGGCGAGCATGGCAAGCAGCGCGACCGCGAGTATGCGCTTCATCGCTCGCCCCGCTGCCGGAGGCGGACAAGCTCCTGCTGCGCCCACTGCATCAGCTCCTCGCGCTCGTCGGCGCGCATGAGGCGGTTCTTGGGCATGCGCAGCTTGGGATCGCGCGTGGCGAGGCGCTCGACGAGCTTCGCCAGCGTCTCCTCGCGCGCGACCTGATTCCAGAACCTGTCGAGATGCGGGAACGTGCGGCCGCTGCCGCCGGGTGCGGCGATCCAGCCGCCGAGATCGAGATTGCCGTCGCCGTCCTGCGCCGAATCGTGGCAGCCGGTGCAGTTCTTCTTGAGCACGTGCGCGACGCGGCAGGGCGGCGCGTCGTCGGGACCGCTGCCGGGCGCCCGGTCGTAGCACTGGCGCGGCGCGAGGTTGCGCGTGCCGTAGGCGCGGCTCTGGACGATGCGCAGGATCGTGTTCTTGAACGCCGCGGCGGAATTGACCGCCGCCTCGCGTTCGAATTCGCGCGCGAGATGATCGAGCCAGCCGCTGTCGATCATCTGGTCGGGCGCCACCATGTATTCGAACAGGCGCCGCACGAGGCAGCGCTTCGCTTCGGGCGCCTCCCGGATGATGCGCGAGAGATCGGCCACCGAGCTGCCGTAAACGGTGCCGCCGGGCGCCGCGGCAGAGCGCACATAGCCGATGTTCCAATCGCGGCCGGCGCCGGGCGGCGCGCGCCAGGCCGCCTCGTATTTCGCGCGCTCGGCCGTGGAGAGGTCGTCGAACACGATCGCATTCATGCGTCCGTAATCGAAGAAATAGGCGCCGTGGCCGCGGAAGAAGCCGGCCATCGGATCGAGCTTCGCGTGGCAGGCGATGCAGGTGTTCTCGGCCTTGGCCTGCGCGTGCGGCTGCGGCGGTTCGGGCGGCGAGGCGACGATGTCGTCGCAGAAGAAGCGCTTCAGCACGTAGGCCGCGCGCTTGCGGTTGAGATTCGTCGAGGAATTGCCGAGCGCCACGCTCTGCTCGTGGCCGAAGGCGAGCCACGACGCCGTGTCCGGGAACGCCGCGAGATCGAACGCGCGGAACTCGGCCACCGTGCGCGGGCGATAGCGCGCCGGTTCGTGCTTCAGGATCTCGGCGAACCCGCGCTCGATCTGCGCGAGCGCCGATTCGAGCGCGCCCACCAGCAGCGGGATCTCCACCCAGATCTCGGGCTGCCCGTCGCATTCTTCCTCGAGCACCTTGCCGACGGCCGCGAACGTCGCCTCGATGAGCTGCGCGCGCGTGAGCACGAACACCTCGGCGTCGTTGAACGCGCGCACGAACCGTTTCGCCAGCGTCTCGCGGCTGCCGAGGAACGTCGCGACCCGTTCGCAGTAGAGGTCGCCGTTCGGGCGGACCGCGCCCTTGCCCGCCGCGATGACGGCGGCGAAGGCGGCGCGCACCTCGCCCATCGCCTTGAGGCGGAGTTGCGGCGAGGTGAGCCCGGCATCCTCGCCCGTGGGCGCGTCCTCGGGCTCTTGCGAGAGCGGCGCGAGATAGAACGGGCCCTCGAGATCGAACAGCTTCAGATAGTCGCCGCCCGCGAGCAGCGCCTGCGCGGAAGCGACCGCGTTCGGGAAATCGAACGCGATGCGTTCATACGCGCCGGCGGCCTTCAGGCGGTCAGGCTTGAAGCCCAGCAGGAAGAGGTTGAAATCGAGCGCCGTGTCGGCGAAGCGCGCGTCGCGCATGAAGCGGCGCGCGATCTCGTCCTCCGGCAGCTTCATGAGAGCGTCGAGATCGTCGTCGGGGCCGAGGCCATCGCCGCCGCGCAACAGGCGCGCCGTCTTCTCGATCCACCAACGCTTGGCCCAATCGCCTTCGGTCTTCGCCGGAAACAGGCGCACATCCTGGGTCCAGGCCGGCCGGTCCTGCGCGGCGGCCGGTTGCGCAACGAGAAACGCGGCGGATAGCAGCGCGCACGCCGCGAGCGCGACTCGACGGGCCGAGCCGATGAGGGCGCGCCCTCCGCCGCAGGTCAAAAAACGTCTCCCGTCTGCTTCAACCGACCCCTCGCGCCCACGATAACAGGTTCCGCCCGACGTGCCCACGGCTTCCGCATTGTGTGCGGAAATGCCCCGGACGCATGGCAGTTTCCATAGTCGCAGGCGCGCTCAGTTAGATACGGCCGAAGGGCCGGCGCCGTTCCGGCGGCGCGGTCACTTCATCAGCGAGGGCAGGTAGAGCGAGATCGCCGGAAACGCGACGAGCACGGCGAGGCGCACGAGATCGGCGAGGATGAACGGGGTCACGCCCGAGATCACCGTCTTGAGCGGCATTCCCGGCACGACGGCGGCGATGACGAACAGATTCATGCCGACCGGCGGCGTGATGAGCCCGATCTCGACCACGCAGACGACGAGGATGCCGAACCAGATCGGATCGAACCCCATCGATTTCACGAGCGGAAAGAACAGCGGCAGCGTGATCAGCAGCATCGAGAGGCTGTCGAGGAAGCATCCGAGGACCACGTAGATCGCGAGGATGACGATCAGCACCATGTAGCGCGACATGCCCGAGGCGACGATCACGTCGTTGAGCATGCGCGGCAGGGTCGACGTCTCGATGAAGTATTGCAGGATCGACGTGCCGATGAAGATCATGAAGATCATCGCCGTCGTGCTCGCCGTCTCCTTGAGGCTGTCGATGAAGACGCGCCAGGTGAGGCGGCGCATCAGCAGCGTGAGCAGGAACGCGCCGAACGATCCCACCGCGGCGCCCTCGGTGGGCGAGAAGACGCCGGTGTACATGCCGCCCATCACGACGATGAACAGGACGAGGACCGGCGCCACGCCCTTGATCGTCGCCGCCCGCTGGCGCCAACTCGCGCGCTCGCCGGCCGGGCCGGCGCCGGGCCGGAAGCGCGCGACCAGGTACGCCGCGGCCATGTAGCAGACGGTGGCCACCGCGCCGGGCAGGAAGCCGGCGAGGAACATCTTGCCGATCGACTGCTCGGTGAGCAGCGCGTAGATCACCATGATGATGCTCGGCGGGATCAGGATGCCGAGCGTGCCGCCGGCGGCGAGCGTCCCGGCCGAAAGGCGGTCGTCGTAGCCATGGCGGCGCATCTCGGGAACAGCGACGCGCGCCATCGTCGCCGCGGTGGCGAGGCTCGAACCGCAGATGGCGCCGAAGATCGCGCAGGCGCCGAGCGTGGCGAGCGCCAGGCCGCCGCGCCAATGGCCGATCAGCGAATAGATCGCCTGATAGAGCGAGCGCGAAAGCCCGGCATGGGCCGCGAACACGCCCATCATCACGAACAGCGGGATGACCGAGAGCGTGTAGGGGAACACCGTGGCGAAGGGCTGCGAGCCGAGCACGAAGGCGAGGCTCGTCCAGCCGTTGATGAGCGCGCCGCCGACGATGCCGACCGCGGCCATCGCGATCGCGATCGGCACGCGCAGCGCGATGAGGATGAGCAGGACGGCCATGCCGAGGCCGCCGATGAGCGCGGGCGACATCGCTCAGGCGACCGGATCGACGGGCGCCGATTCGGACGGCGGATCGGCCTCGCCCCGCACGAGCCGGCCCAGCGTTTCGCCGAACAGCGCGAGGCAGGCGAGGCTCGAGAGCGCCATGCCGGCGAGCATCGGCAGCCAGTAGATTCCGAAGGGAAAACCGAGCGTCTGGGTCGAATCGCCGGCCGTGTGCTCGCGCCAGGCCTGCTGCGCGCCGTACCAGGCGATGAGCGCCAGCGCCGCGATCGCCAGCGCCAGCGCCATGAGGCGCAGCGCCTGCTGCACGCGCATCGGCAGGCTCTTGGTGAACAGGTCGATCGCGACGTGCTCGCCGGTGAGGAACGCGGCCGGGATCGCGAGCAGCGCCGCCCACATCACCGCGAGCTGCATCAGATCGACCGTGCCCGGCACGCCGCTGAGCGAGAACGAGCGCAGCGCGATGTCGGCGATCGTGACCAGAACGGCCGCCAGCAGCAGCACCTGGGCGGCGTTGGCCAGGCGCTGGGCGAGGGAGCGCAGCCGCGCGACGAAGCCCGTCATGGGCCGCGCTCCCCCTGCCCCGCTACTTCTCGATCTCGCCGATCTGGCGCACCATCTCGGCGAAGATCTCGCGCACGTTCTTGACGCTCTTCTCCTGCTCGGCGAGGTACTTCTCGATCACCGGCTCGAGCTGCTTGCGCCACTTGTTGCGCGTCTCGGCGGCCACCGGCTCGATCTTGTGGCCGCGCTTCTTGGCCGCTTCCACCGCTTCGTCGTCGGTGTCGGTCCAGATCTTGCCCCACTTCTCGGCGGTGAAGTGCGCGGCGCTCACCTCGTCGAACACCTTGCGCACGTCGGGCGCGAGCGAATCGTAGCTCTTCTGGTTCATGATGACGTATTGCGTGACGACGTAGCTGTCGGCGTCGAGGTGGTGCTGGAGCACCTCCTGCAGCTTGAACGCGCCGATCGGCCCCCACGGCATCACGACCGCGTCGATCGTGCCCTTCTCGGCGTTCTCGTAGATCTGCGTCGGCGGCAGGCCCACCGGCGTGGCGCCGATGAATTCGAGCATCGCGGTGATCGGCGGCGTCGGCGAACGCACGCGCATGCCTTTGAGGTCGGCGATGTCCTTGATCGGCTTCGTGCGGCTGTGGATCGAGCCGGCGTTGGTCGAGGTGAGCGTCAGCATCTTCACGCCGGGGAAGTCGGGCGCCAGATACTTGTCGTACATCGCGCTGAGTACCTTCGTGGCGGTGCTGCCCTTGCGCACCACGAACGGCAATTCCATCACCACGGTGCGCGGATGGCGCGCGCGCGGCACGCCGGGCAGCGCCAGCGAGATGTCGACGGCGCCGGCGCGGGTCTGGTCGAACTGCTTGTTGATATCGCCGAGCGCGCTGCCCGACGCGAAGATCTGGAACTTCACCTTGCCGCCGGTCTTGGCCGTGATCTCGTCGGCCCAGGGCTTCAGCACGCGCGTCTGGTTGAAGTGCGACGAGGGGAAGATGTGGGAGATCTTGAGCTCGACCGACTGGGCCGAGGCCGTTGCCGCGAATGCCGTGAGCCCTCCCAGCGCGGCGGCGAATGCGATGCGTCTCATGGTGCTTGCTCCCTTTGTGGCCGTTCGTTGGCGATGGAGGCGGCTGCCGGCCGTCACGCAGCCTTGGCCTCCGAGTAGTCGAGAAGCTTGGACTTGTATTCGCTGCGCGGCAGCGCGCCCGCCGGCAGCAGCGCGATGTCGGTGGTGACGACGAGCGCCGAGCGGATCGCCTCGCTGATCGACGACGCCAGCGCCGGATCGGCCGCGGCGCCCTGCGCCAACTCGACGGCGACCTTGAGCGGCGGCTCCTGCTTCACGCCCTTGCGCGCCGGGCGCACCGCGATGTAGCCGCTGACCTGCGGCTGGAAGCGGTTGACGATCTCGCGGATCGCCGACGGAAACACGTTCACGCCGCGCACGATCAGCATGTCGTCGGTGCGGCCGATGCAGCGGACGCGGAGCGTGTGCCGCCCGCAGCGGCACGGCTCGGTCCAGACCCGCACGTGATCGCGGCTGCGGAAGCGCAGCAGCGGCGCGGCCTCGCGGCGGATATGCGTGTAGACGAGCTCGCCGGTGGCGCCCTCTCCGAGCGGCAGCGCGCGGCCGCTTTCGGGCTCGATCAGCTCGGCATGGACGAAGCCGGCGCCGCTGAAGTGCATGCCCGACTGCGCCTCGCACTCGCCCCACAGCGAGGCGGCGACGTCGCCGAGGCCCATCGCCTCGTAGACCTTCGCGTTCCAGGCTTCCTCGAGCGTGCGGCGCATGTCGGGCTCGCCGCCGCCGGGCTCGCCGGCCACCATGATGCGCTCGACGCCGGACTGGCGCACGTCCCAGCCGTGCTGGCGCGCCCATTCGGCGATGTAGCTGGCGTAAGACGGCGTGCAGGCCAGCGCCTGCGGCTTGAGCAGCCGGAGCGCCGTCACGAGGCGCTCGGTGTTGCCCGTGCCGACCGGGATGTGCGTGACGCCGATGTTCTGGAAGCTCTCGAGCGCCAAGCCGGCCACGAACGGCCCGGCGTTGTAGGTGGTGATCAGGCCCTGCCCCGCCGCGAGCCCGCAGCGCGAATAGGAGCGCGAGCCGATCGCGACCCAATCGCCGACGTCGCGCTGCGTGAGCGGAATGTAGCTCGGCACGCCGGTGGTGCCGCTGGTCGAGAAGACGCGCTTCACGTTCTGGCGCGCGGCGGCGAGGTGCGTGCCGAGCGGCGGCGCCTCCTGCTGGCTCTGGCGCAGCTCGTCTTTCGTCGTGAACGGCAGCTCGGCGATACGGTCGAGGCCGCCCGCCGCCTCGGCCGAGGCGAAGCCGGCCGCGGTCAGTTTCGCGCGATAGAAGGCCGAGTTCGCGAAGAGATAGGCGAGCTGCGCGCGATAAGCCGCGTCGTCGGCCTTGCGCTGCGCGGCCGGATCGAGCGCCGCATCACCAAACGGAAACGCTTTCGTCATGCGCGGACCTTCGCACCTTCGTGGTCGATCGCCTCCTCGCCCTTGGCCGCGAGCAGGAAGCCGATCGGGCTTTCGCGCTCCTCTGCGAGATGGCCGATGATGCCGGCCGTGCGCGCGAGGATCGGGATGCCCTTCACCGCCGAATCGGGAAAATCGAGATCGAGCAGGATCGCGGCAATCGGCCCCGAGACGTTCATCACCAGCGGCTTGCCCCACACCGCCGACGCCGCCTTGCCGAACCGGCGCAGGAGATCGACATAGACGCCGGACGCACGGCGCTGATCCGCCAGCGCCAGCAGGCGCTCGGTGCGCGGATCGACCGGCCGGTGCAGCGGATGGCCGAAGCCGGGCAGCCGCTCGCCGCGCGCCTTCACCGCGCGCGTCATCTCGAGCACGATCGCGTCGCGCTCCGCCTCGCTCTTGCCGGCGGTGCGCTTCGCGGCCTCGCGCAGCAGAGCCGCGCAAAGCTCGGAGGTGCCGAGCACGACCGTGCCGCAGCCGAGGATGCCGGCGGCGACGGCGCCCTGCAGCGCATCGGGCGCCGCCGCGAGCGTCATGCGCGCGGCCTGGACCGTGGGCGTGAGCCCGTGCTCGGCGATCGTGACCAGCAGCGCGTCGAGGAAGAAGCGCTGGTTCTCGCTCGGCTTCTTGCCGGTGACGTGCAGGAAGAAGAATTCGGTGAAGCTCAGCGACCCGATCAGCTCCGATGTGAGATCGTAGCCGCGCACCGTGATCGAGCGCTCGTCGGCGGTGGAAATGGCCGTGCGCGCCGCGCCCGGCTTGCCGATCATCATGTCGTCTCCTCCCGCGCCCGGCTGATCCGGTCGTCGCGTGCTCGTTGACTTTGTCCGCTTGGCGGACAAATATCCGCACTGCGGACAAATCATTTGCGGCGCGGGAGCCGGCATTGTCAAGCGACGAGACCGAAGACCGGGATTTCGTGCGCGCGCTGGCGCGCGGACTCGCCGTGATCGAGAGCTTCGACGACGCGCGCACCGCGCTGACGCTCAGCGACGTCGCGCGGCGCACGAAGCTGAGCCGCGGCACCGTCGCGCGCGTGCTGCACACCCTGAAGACGCTCGGCTATCTCCACAGCGACGGGCGCCACTTCAATCTGCTGCCGCGCACCTTGAAGCTTGGCTACGCCTATCTCTCCTCGCAGCCGCTCTGGCGCCTCGCGCACCCGATGCTGGAGGCGGTGGCGGAGGAGACCGGCAATCCCTGCTCGCTCTCGGTGCTCGACGGCGAGGAGATCGTCTACGTCACCTGGGTCGCGGCCGGTCGCGTCGTGTTCGACTATGTCGGCGTCGGCGGCCGCCTGCCGGCGTTCTGCGCCTCGATGGGCCGCGTGCTGCTGGCCGCGCTGCCCGACGCCGAGATCGACGCGTTCCTCGCCAAAGCCAGGCTCGCACCGCGCACGCCGCGCACGATCACCGCCCCCGCGAAGCTGCGCGCGATCCTCGCCGCCGTGCGCCGCAACGGCTACGGCACGCAGGACGAAGAGGTGGAGATCGGCCAGCGCGCCGTCGCCGTTCCGGTGCGCGACGACTCGGGCGCCACGATCGCCGCGATCAACGTCACCGTCTCGGCGCACCGCACGTCGATGAAGCAGATGCTCGAGACGGCCGTGCCCGTGCTGCGCCGCGAGGCCAAGCGGCTCGGCGAGGCGCTTTCTCTCGTGCCGGCGCGCGATATTTCCCCCGGGCGCGCGGCCCGCCTGAGCTGAGCGGCGGCACGGCTCTTGCTTCCTTCCGGAGCGAAACGGCTCTCAGGGAGGACGCGATGAGCGGATTGGGCGGACTCAACAAATCGCCGAACGGCGTCGTCGTCGGCCTCGTCCAGGCGCAGCTGCCGGTCGTGGCCGAGCCGCATCAGCTCGCGGCGCAGGCGCAGCGCATCGCCGACATGGTGGTGAAGGCGAAGAAGGGCATGCCGACGATGGACCTCGTCGTGTTCCCCGAATACGCGCTGCACGGGCTTTCGATGGCGACTGACGACAAACTGATGTGCCGCCTCGACGGGCCCGAGGTGGCGCTGTTCCGCCGCGCCTGCGCCGAGCAGCGCATCTGGGGCTGCTTCTCGCTGATGGAATACAACCCCGGCGGCAATCCCTGGAACTCGGGCATCATCCTCGACGACAAGGGCGAGCTGCGGCTCTATTACCGCAAGCTCCATCCGTGGGTGCCGGTGGAGCCGTGGGAGCCTGGCAATCTCGGCATTCCGGTGTGCGACGGGCCGAACGGCAGCCGCCTCGGCCTCATCATCTGCCACGACGGCATGTTCCCCGAGATGGCGCGCGAATGCGCCTACAAGGGCGCCGAGATCATGCTGCGCACCGCCGGCTACACGGCGCCGATCCGCCACGCCTGGCAGGTGACGAACCAGGCCAACGCATTCTCGAATCTCATGGTCACGGCCAGCGTGTGCATGTGCGGCACCGACGGCGTGTTCAATTCGATGGGCGAAGGCATGATCGTGAATTTCGACGGCGCGCCGCTCGTGATGGGCAACGGGCTTCCCGACGAGATCATCACCGGCGAGGTGCGGCCCGATCTCGTGCGCGAGGCACGGCGGCACTGGGGCGTCGAGAACAACATCTATCAGCTCGGCCACCGCGGCTACGTCGCCGTCGCCGGCGGCGCGCGCGATTGCCCCTACACCTTCATGCAAGACATGGTCGCCGGCCGCTATCGCGTGCCGTGGGAGAACGAGGTGATCCACACCGACGGCACTTCGTGCGGGTTCGCGCCGCCCACGCGGGTGTATGCGCGATAGCCCGCTCGCCCTGGAGCGAGGGGATTAACGCGGCAACTCGCTGCTGCCCATCAGGAACTCGTCCACCGCGCGGGCGCATTGGCGGCCTTCGCGGATGGCCCAGACGACGAGCGACTGGCCGCGGCGCATGTCGCCGGCCGCGAATACTTTCGAAACGGAGGTCTGGTAGCTGTCAGTATCGGCGCGCACGTTGCCGCGCGGATCGAGCTCGACGCCGGATTGCTCGATCATGCCTTGCTTCACCGGCCCCAGGAATCCCATCGCGAGCAGCACGAGATCGGCCTTCATGTCGAACGTGCTGCCCGGGATCTCGCGCATCTCGGTGCGGCCGTTGGCGCGCTTCACCCATTCGAGGCGGGCGCATTCGAGCGCTTCCACCTTGCCGCTGCCGCGCGCGCGCTTGGTGAGCACCGACCAGTCGCGCTCGCAGCCTTCCTCCTGCGACGAGGAGGTGCGGAGCTTCAGCGGCCAATCCGGCCAGACCAGCGCCTTGTCTTCGCGCTCGGGCGGCTTCGGCATGATCTCGAGCTGCGTGACCGACGCGGCCCCCTGGCGGATCGAGGTGCCGATGCAGTCCGAACCCGTATCGCCGCCGCCGATGACGATGACGTGCTTGTCTTTCGCGCTGATGGCACCGCCCGTCGCCGCTTTCGCCTCGGCGTCGCCGGCCACGCGCTTGTTCTGCTGCGTGAGGAAATCCATCGCGTAGTGGACGCCGGGCAGCTCGCGGCCCGGTATTTCGAGATTGCGCGGCCACTCGGCGCCGCCGGTGAGCACGATCGCGTCGTAGGTGGAGAGCAGCGACTTGAACGGAATCGTCTTCCCCACCTCCACGCCGGTGCGGAACTCCACGCCCTCGGCCGCCATCTGCTTCATGCGGCGGTCGATGATGTGCTTCTCCATCTTGAAATCGGGAATGCCGTAGCGCAGCAGGCCGCCGATGCGGTCGCTCTTCTCGAACAGCGTGACGCTATGCCCGGCGCGCGCGAGCTGCTGCGCCGCCGCCATGCCGGCCGGCCCCGAGCCCACGACCGCCACGCCCTTGCCCGTGCGACGCGACGGCACTTCGGGCTTCACCCAGCCTTCGGCGAAGCCGCGGTCGATGATGGTGCACTCGATCGATTTGATCGTCACCGGATTGTCGTCGATGTTCAGCGTGCAGGCTTCCTCGCACGGCGCCGGGCAGATGCGGCCGGTGAATTCGGGGAAGTTGTTCGTCGAGTGCAGCGTCTCGAGCGCGGTGCGCCACTGGTCGCGATAGACCAGGTGGTTCCAGTCCGGGATCATGTTGTTGACCGGACAACCCTGGTGGCAGAACGGAATCCCGCAATCCATGCAGCGCGCCGCTTGCGTCGCGCAAGCGGACTGCTCCATCGGCTTGACGAATTCCTTCCAGGTCGTCTTGCGCTTCTCGACCTTCTCGTATCCGCGGTCTTGCCGCGCGATCTCCAAGAAGCCCGTCGGCCTCCCCATGGCTCACCCCAAATCGATCAAAAATTCACAGGAGGCGGGGAGACGGGGAGAAGGAAGCAAGGAAGAATTTGAACCACAGAGGGCGCGGAGGACACAGAGAAGTTGGAATGCGCGCCAAGGGCGCGCAAAAAGAAACGTCTGCGTTCTCTGTGCCCTCTGTGGTCCAACTCTTTCTTCTCCCCGCCTCCCCGCCTCCTGTTCACGTTTCTTCACTCCGCCGCGACGCGCGAGACTTGGCGCTCGGCGCGCATTTCGAGGAGCGCGCGGCGGTAGTCTTTCGGCACGATCTTGACGAAGCGCGCGACCGCGTTGGCCCAATCGTCGAGGAGGGCTTTCGCCCTTTTGCTGCCGGTGTGGAGGTGGTGGCGCTCGACGAGGATGCGCAGACGCTCGGCGTCGAAGCGCAGCGGATCGCCCATGCCGCTATCCTCGGCGCTGACCGAGCGCTGGCGCGGCTGCTCCGGATCATCGGCGAGCGACGGGTCGGCCGGTGAAACCGCTTCAAGATCGACCATCGCCGCGTTGCAGAGGTCCTTGAAGCTGCCCGCCGGGTCGTAAACGTAGGCAATGCCGCCCGACATGCCGGCCGCGAAGTTGCGGCCCGTTTCGCCGAGCACGGCGACGACGCCGCCGGTCATGTATTCGCAGCCGTGATCGCCGGTGCCTTC
>CAYZSG010000068.1:0-22242 GCA_964481045.1 uncultured Candidatus Odyssella sp.
GAAGCCGATGGCCTGATGCGTGATGATCGGCTTGCCGAACTGCTTCCTCTCCTTCGCGTAGGCGAGCGCGGCCTCGAACGCCGCGCGCGCCATGCCGATCGACTGCGCGGCGATGCCGAGGCGCCCGGCCTCGAGATTGGCCAGCGCGATGCGGTAGCCCTCGCCTTCCTCGCCGAGCCGCGCCGATCCGGGAAGGCGGATGTCTTCGAACTGGAGCGCGCAGGTGTCCGACGCGCGCTGGCCGAGCTTCTCCTCGCGGCGCAGCACCTTGTAGCCCGGCGCCTCGGTCGGCACGAGGAACGCCGTGATGCCGCGCTTGCCGGCGCCAGGATCGGTGACGGCGAACGCCAGCACCACGTCGGCGATGCTGCCCGAGGTGATGAACTGCTTGGTGCCGGACAGGACGTAGCCGTTGCCGTCGGCGCGCGCGCGCGTCTTGAGATCGGAGGCATCGGAGCCGGCCTGCGGCTCGGTCAGCGCGAAGGCGCCGATCATCTCGCCCTTGGCCAGCGGCTTCAGCCACTGCTCCTTCTGCTCGGCGGTGCCGAAACGCTCGATCGCGAGGCAATCGGGCGCGTTGTTGACCGACATGATCGTGGAGACCGCGCCATCGCCGGCCGCGATCTCTTCCATCGCCAGCACGTAGGAGACGTAATCGGCGCCCGCCCCGTCCCAATCGGGCGACACCGTCATGCCCATGAATCCGAGCGCGCCCATCTCGCGCAGCAATGCGATCGGCGGCTCGCCGCTCCGGTCGCGCTCGCCGGCGCCGGGGGCGAGCTTCTCCTGCGCGAAGGCCCGCGCGCTGTCGCGGATCAGGATCTGTTCCTCGCTCAGCAGCATCGCATCCGCTCCTACCAGCGCAGTTCCTGGCCGTCGTAATTGATGAAGCGGCCGTTGTGATGCGGCTCGAGGCGCTCGACGAGCGCGCGCAGCGCCGCCACGCTGTCGGCGACCGCCACCGGCGCCGCCGCCGTGCCCATGTCGGTGCGCGCCCAGCCCGGATGCACGGCCGCGCAGATGACGCGCTTCGGGATGAGATCGATCGCGAGGCTTTTCACCACCATGTTCAATGCCGCCTTCGACGAACGGTAGATGTAGCGCCCGCCCGAAAGATTGTCCGCGATCGAGCCGGCGCGGCTCGAGATGAACAGCATGATGCGCTTCTGCGAGGCGGCGACGTTGGCCACGAGCGCCTCGGCGACGCGCAGCGGCCCGAACACGTTCACGCGCATCATCTCTTCCCACAGCGCGTAGTCCATGTCGCCGAGCGAGGTCTTGGCGTGGGCGGTGATGCCGGCATTGTTGACGAGCAGATCGACCGGCTCGCCGGCGAGCGCCGCCGCGAGATCGCGCACCTGATCGGCCACCGTGACCTCGAGCCGGTGAAGCGTCACGTCGCCGGCGAGGCCCTTCAACGCGGCGGCGGCGCCGGGATCGCGGCACGTTGCATGCACGCGCCAGCCCTGGGCGGCATACTGCTTCGCGAATTCGAAGCCGATGCCGCGATTGGCGCCGGTGACGAGGGTCGTCGGCATGCGCTTACTCTTCCTCGCTCTTGCGCTTGAAGCGCGGGTGGCTCGGCGCGGGGCCGCAGAACAGGCTCACATCGCGGCCCGGCACGTTGAGGAACACGGCGAGCGCCGCCTGCGCGCAGGGAGCATCGCTGGCGTCGTGCGCATAGGCGCGCGCCAATACGATCTGCGCCTTGCCGAGCGAACGCGCCGTGACCACGCCCCATTCCGGCGGCGTCGCGACGTCGAACCAGCCCGAGACGATGAGCGTCGGGATCTCGCTCTTCACGGGCGCACGGTCGAGCGCGGGCTCCTTGCGCGGCGTCCAAAACGGACACGGCTTCACGGCGGTCGCGTAGCTGAGCCAGCCGCGAAGGTGCGGCGTCCGCTGCGCGGCCAAGCGCTCCTCGCTGTCGTCGGGATCGGGCGTGTCGTTGCAATCGACAAGATAGGAGACGCCCGCGGTGATGAACGGCCCGTAGGCGACCTGGTCCCAATCCGCGAGCGGCGTGGCCAGCGCCTCGGCGTTCCCGGCGGCGGCGCGGTCGATGAGCCACGGCAGCTTCGCGATGCCGTCGGCGGTATAGAGCTGGCTATCGACAACCGAGAGGAAGATCACGTCGTTGACCTGGAACACCTTCGGCGGAAGCATCGGCGAAGGATCGCTCTTCACCGCGAGCGGCTGCGTGCGCAGGCGCGTGACGACCTCCTCGAAGCGCTTGCGCAGATCGGGATAGTCGGCGCGGCACTCCTCGTCCTTCTCGCAGGCCTCGAACACGCGATCCATCGTCGCGGTAAAGGCCGAGGCCATGTGCAATTTGCCCGCGATCTCGGGCGGATAGGCGCCGTCGAGGATCACGCTGCGGATGCCGTCGGGATTGCGCCGCATCAGCGTGAGCGCGATGCGCGTGCCGTAAGACTGGCCCCACAGGTTCAGGCTCTTGAAGCCGAACGCGGCCTTCAGCGAGAGCACGTCGGCGGCGTTCGCGTTCGTGTCGTAGGCGAGCAGGTCGATGCCCTCGCGCTCGTAGCGCGCGCGGCAGACGGACATCGCCGCCTTCGCGCGGTCGAGGTTCATCGGGTCGTCGCGCGTCGCGTCGAGCTCGGGGCATTCGAGCGCCGGGCGCGCGCCGCCGACTCCGCGCTGGTCGTAGACGATGAGGTCGCGGCCATCGAGCCAGGGCAGATCCTTGAACTTGCCCTTCCACATGTCGGCGAAGCGCTTCTCGGTATAGGCGATGGCGCCCGGGCCGCCGCTGATCAGCAGCACCGGATCGTCCTTCTTCGGCGTCTCGGGCGCCTGGAACACGAGCACCGGCAGGCGCAGGCGCCGGCCGCCCGCGCGCCCGCGCGTCTCGGGCACGTAGAGATCGTAGCAGGCCAGTTTGCGCCCGCTCTCGGTCGTGAAATCGCAGGCGCGCGGCACGAGCTCGGTGCGCGCCTCCGGCCCGTGCAGCCGGTCGAGCAGCCACGGCCGCTCGAAGACATAGGCGTAGCCGCCCGCGGCGGCGGCGAGGACGACGAGAGCGGTGGCGGCAATCGCACTACGGCGCATCGAAATTCGGCACCTGGTTTTTCGTGTCGCCCCCGCGAAGGCGGGGGCCCAAGCGGCGCTCCGGCAGACGAACCGTGAGAGCGACCGCACGACGTTGGTGAAATGGGTCCCCGCTTTCGCGGGGACGACAAGAATGGTTGGTTCCTATGTCGAACTTGCCTGCATCAATTCACTTTCTCGATCGCCACCGCCGTCGCTTCGCCGCCGCCGATGCAGAGCGAGGCGACGCCGCGCTTGCCGCCGGTCTTGTCGAGCGCGTTCATCAAGGTGACGATGATGCGCGCGCCCGAGGCGCCGACCGGGTGGCCGAGCGCGCAGGCGCCGCCATGGATGTTAACCTTCTCGTGCGGCAATGCGTGCTCCTTCATTGCCGCCATCGTGACGACGGCGAAGGCCTCGTTGATCTCCCAGAGATCGATGTCTTTCGCCGACCAACCCGCCTTGTCGAGCACCTTCTTGATCGCACCGACCGGCGCCGTCGTGAACCACGCCGGCTCCTGCGCGTGCGTGCTGTGCGCGACGATGCGGTAGCGCGGCTTCAAGCCCCGCTTCTCGGCCTCGGAGAGGCGCGTCAGCACGAGCGCCGCGGCGCCATCGGAGATCGACGACGAATTGGCCGGCGTCACGGTGCCGCCCTCGCGGAACGCGGGCTTCAAGGTCGGGATCTTCTCGATCTTCGCGGTGAAGGGCTGCTCGTCGCGCGCCACCTGCCGCTCGCCAGCGCGGTCTTTCACCGTCACGGGCACCAGTTCGCGCGCGAAAGATCCGTCCTCGTTCGCTTTCTTCGCGCGCGTCAGAGACGCCACCGCGAAATCGTCCTGCTGCTTGCGCGTGAACTGGTAATGCTGCGCCGTGTCCTCGGCGTAGGTGCCCATTAGGCGGCCTTTCTGGTAGGCGTCCTCGAGGCCGTCGATGAACATGTGATCCCACACGCGGCCGTGGCCGAGCCGCAGGCCGGTGCGCGCCTTGTCCATGAGGTACGGCGCGTTGGTCATGCTCTCGAGGCCGCCGGCGACCGCGATGTCGTTGACGCCGGCCGCGATGCCGTCGTGCACGAACATCGCCGCCTTCATGCCCGAGCCGCACATCTTGTTGATCGTCGTGCAGCCGATGTCCCACGGAATGCCGGCGCCATGCGCCGCCTGGCGCGCGGGCGCCTGGCCCAGGCCGGCCGGCAGCACGCAGCCCATCACGACCTCCTGCACGTCGGCCGGCTTCACGCCCGACTTCTCGAGCGCGGCCTTGATCGCCACGGCGCCGAGCATCGGCGCGGTGATGTCCTTGAGCTCGCCCTGAAACGAGCCCATCGGCGTGCGGGCGCCATCGAGAATGACGACGGGGTCACGGGCGGTCATGCGGCTCTCCTTGCTGGAAATTGCGCCAAAAGCGCGTTGTGCGTTGCACAACATCTAGTCCGAACCGGGCCGGGTTGCGAGTCCCGGCGCTGCATCCCCTCCCCTCATACGTGGTCATCCGTAGTCATTGGTGGACATATGTGGTCATTCCTCGGAGATCGCGGACACCTGGAGCCTTCGCAGAAGCCCATAAATGTTCATATAATGTTCTTTCGCGCGTGTGCAATGCCGCACCGGGATTTCGCCAAGCTCATTGCTTCAGCTGCGTCAGCACCTCCTCGAGGATTGCGATCGCTTCCGACTTGTCCTGCCGCGTGAGGTCGACGAGAACGCGCAGCCCCTTGCGCTCCTGCAGCACGATCCTTCCCGCCTCGACGAGGTCCTCGAGCGTGCCGGCGATCTTGTAGGTGCTGATCGGCTTCGCGAAGCCCTTGACCGTGATCGGCGGCTGCTCCTCGGTCAGGACGATATCGTTCACGAGCGCGTTCGTTTCGTGCGCGATTAGGATGCTGCCGGGCTCGGCGGCCGATTGCAGGCGGGCCGCGAGATTCACTTCGTTGCCGATGATCGTGTAGTCCATGCGGTCGAGGCTGCCGAAATTGCCGACCGTGCAGAAGCCGGTGCTGATGCCCATGCGGATGCGGAACGGCCGCTCGAGGCCGCGATCGCGCCATTCCTGCTCGAGCTCTCGCATCCTGCGCTGCATGGCGACCGCCATCAGCACGCAAGCCTTCGCGTCTTCTTTGACGCCCTTCGTTTCGGGATCGCCGAAGAACATCAGCATCGCATCGCCAATGTACTTGTCGATCGTCGCCCCATGCTCGAGCGCGATGCGGGACATCTCGGTGAGGTAGTGGTTGAGGACGCCGGTCAGCTCCTCGGATTCGAGATTGTCCGTCGTTTCGGTGAAGCCCGCGATGTCGGAGAAAAACACCGTGAGTTTCTTGCGCTTCGACGCGATCTCCACGTTTTGCGAGCCGCTGAAGATCGATTTGTAGACCTGCGGCGAAAGGTATTTCGCGAGCTTCGACGAAAGGCTCTCCAGCATCCTGTTCTGCTCGCCGACGCGCGCGTTGGCTTCCTCGGTGCGCCCTTTGGCCTCCAGCAGCGCCTGCTCCGCGTGCTTCTGCGCGGTTATGTCGGTGATGATCGTCACCACGCCGCCGGCTTCGACCAGCCGGCGCTGGACCTGGTAGACCCGGCCGTCCGGCGCCCGATCCTCGAAGGGCGTGCTCGAGGGGAAACGCAGGCTCTCGATCCGCTTGGCGACCAATTCGTCGACGTTGCCGGCGCCGTAGTAGCCGTTTTGGGCCAGGTAGCGCAGGAACGCCGGATAAGGCGTGCCGGGCCTCAGCAGCTCGCGCGGCGCGCGATACATCTCGGTGAAACGGTCGTTGCACAGCACGATGTTGAGTTCGTTGTCGGTGTAGACCAACGCGCCCGGCATATTTTCGAGCGCGACGTGCACCTGGCCTTCTTTCAGCGCCAGGTTCAGCTCGGCTTCCTTCTGCTCCGTGACGTCGGTCATCACCGTCACGACGCCACCGGCCGCAACGCGGCGGCGCCGTATGCGATACGTGCGGCCGTCGGGGGTCCTGTCCTCGAACGTCTCGCCCGAAGGATCGCGGAGGCTCGCCACGCGCTTGGCCACCAGATCCTCGACCGCGCCCTCGCCGTAGTAGCCGTTCTTGGCGAGATGGCGCAGGAACGCCGGATAGGGCCGGCCGGGCCGCAGCAGATCCGCCGGCGCACGATACATGTCGCGGAAGCGCCGATTGCAGAGGACGATGTTCAGATCGTCATCCGTATAGACGAGCGCGCCGGGCATGTTGTCGAGCGCGACCTGGAGTTTCGCCTCCGCGGCGGCGGCAAGCTGCCGTCCGGACCGAACCGGCTTCGCCTTGGTTCGCGCCATGAGGGTTCCCCCGGATTCGCCGGCGGCAAAAGCCCATCAACCCCAATCAACCTAACATCGCACCCCGGTCATGGGTAGGCGCCGCCTCAGCGACCCGCCGAGGCGCCGAGCGCACGCGCGCTTTCGGCCAGAGCGTCCCTGAGGTCGTGGCGTGGCGCGAAGCCGAGCTCGGCCTCGGCGGCGCGCAGGTCCGATGTCGCCGGGCGGATTTTCGGGAAGCCCGCGAAACCGGCCTTCGCCACGACGCGCACATCGGTCTTGAATCCGGGATAAAGGCTGCGCGTGGCTTCCACGAAATCGTCGAAGCTGTGCATGCGGCCGAAGGTGACGTAGTAGACGCGCTGCGCCGGAGACGCGGCGGCGAGCGCGAGCGCGTTGGCACGGGCCACGTCGCGCGCATCGACGAAATCGTCGCCGCCCTGCCAGACCAGCATCGGATCGTCGATGACGGCCGTTTCGCCCTTCATCGCAGGCGCGAGCAGCGCGCGCACAAGACGGCCCGGAATGCTGCGGTTCGGCCCCGCCCATTCGCCGATCACCGCGCCGTAGCGCAGCATCACGAGATCGACGCCGTAATCGGCGGCATAGATCAGCGCCAAGTGCTCGCCGGCAAGCTTCGAGGCCGAATAGAACGTCGTCGGCCGCTCCGAGAGCACATGCATGCGGAAATCGACCGGATAAAGCTCGCCCGGATTGGAGGCGAACGGCGCATAGCTCACGGTCGAGGAGCTGGCGAGCACGACGCGCGCGAGCCCGAACTTCCGCGCCGCCTCGAGCACGTTCACCGTGCCGAGGATGTTCACGCCGAGGCCGCGCGGCGGATCGGCCTTGATCGCCGCGGTCAGCATCGCCGCCGTGTGCACGATGCGGCGGACGCCGTGCGATTCGATCGCGGGGGCCAGCGCCGAATAGGAGGCGATGTCGCCCGCGATCACGGGGATGTCGTGGGGCCGCAGCGTTTCCGCGATCGCCTCGCGCTGCGGGCTCACGTCGAACAGCACGACCTTCTCGCCTTGCTCGGCGAGATGGCGCGCGGTGAGCGTTCCGATCAGGCCGGCGCCGGTGATCAGCGTCGTCATGCCGCCGCCCCCGCCCGCCCGCGCCGGCGCGGCGCGGCCTCGGAAGCCTCGGCTGCGGTGAATTCGCGCGCGATGAACTTCGCGGTCTTGTCGAGATGCTCGGTGAGCAGCTTCACCGCCCGGCGCTTGTCGCGCGCCAGCACCGCGTCCATCAGCGCGCGGTGCTCGGCCTCGACATCGCGCACGAGCTTGCGCGGCATGGTGCGCTCGAAGCGGATGCGGCGGTAGCGCTCGGTGTGGCCGTAGAGGATACCGATGAAGTGCAGCAGCCATTCCGACGAGCACGCCGCGATCAGCGCGCAATGGAAATCGCGGTGACCGCGCTCCCATGCATCGGGATCGGCGCGGTCATGGCCCGGCGGCGGCGATTTGGCGAGGCGGTGGAACGCGGCGAGGATCTCGCTCTCCCAGCGCGCGTCGCCGGCCTCGATCGACATCGCCAGCGCCTCGCCCTCGAGCTTCTGGCGCAGGCGCATCACGTCCCACATCTCGGCGAGCGTGACCGGCGCCGCCTGGAAGCCGCGCTGGCCCACGCCGCGCACGAGCCGGTCGGCGGCGAGCCGGTTGAGCGCCTCGCGCAGCGGGCTGATTCCGCAGCCGTAGCGCGCCATCAGCGGCTCGAGCCGGAGCGCCTCGCCCGGCGCGTAGCGTCCGCCCATCAGATCGGCGCGCAGGCGCTGGTGCACCGCGTCGGCCACGGTGCGCGAGCCGCCCTCGGGCGAACCGGCTTCGACGGCGACGGCGCGTTTCACGCTTCGGACCTCCATAATTTTGCATGGCGTTTATCCCGCAAGACGGCGCCGCTGCCAATATCCAATATCAGAAAGTTTTGGAAATTTTCTTGACGGCGCGCCCCGGCCGCCACTAGGCTCGCCGCCAGCGTGAGGGGAGCGTAGCGTGACGTTTGCACTTTCCACGGCCGAAATCGACGGCCGACCCGAAGCCTGCCTCGAAACCGGCGGGAAACTCTATCCCGTCGCCGCCGCAGCGGCCCGCCTCGGCCTGCGCGGCCTCGGCAGCAGCCTCGTCGATGCGTTCGCCGATTGGGACAAAAGCTTCGCCGCGCTGTCGGCGCTGGCCACGAAGGCGCCCGGCGACTGCGCCGATCTCGCGCGCGCCTCGGCGCCGCTGCTGGCGCCGCTGCGCTATCCCGGCAAGGTGCTGTGCGCCGGGGCCAACTACTACGACCACATCGCCGAGATGGGCGTGGCGGACACGCGCAAGGAGGCGCAGCGCCTGTTCTTCTTCTTCAAGCCGCCGAAGAACGCCGTCGTCGGTCCCGGCAAGACCGTGCGCATGCCGCTCGACACCAAGGCGATGGATTGGGAAATCGAGCTCGCGGCGATCATCGGCAAGCCGGCCCGCGCCGTCTCCGAGAAGGGCGCGATGGCCGCGATCGCCGCCTACACGATCGCGATCGACTTCTCCGCGCGCGATCTCAACCGCGTGCCCGAATCCTTCTTCAAGCTCGATTGGGTGGCCGGCAAGGCGAACGACACGTGCTGCCCGATGGGCCCGGCCGTCGTCCCCGCCGCGTTCCTGAAAGACCCGCAGGATCTGCCGCTGCTGCTCAAGGTGAACGGCGAGACGAAGCAGAACGCGCGCACCTCGGGCATGATCTTCTCGATCGCCGAGCAGATCGCGAAGCTCTCGCGCATCATGACGCTCGATCCCGGCGACGTGGTGCTGACCGGCACGCCGGCCGGAGTCGGCGCGCCCAAGGGCACGTTCCTCAAGGTCGGCGACAAGGTCGATGCCACGATCGACGGCATCGGCACCCTGTCGGTCGAGATCATGCCGCCGGCATGAGCGCCGAGCGCCAGGTCGCGGTCGTGACGGGCGGTGCCTCCGGCATCGGACTCGCCACCGTCGAGCGCCTGGCCGAAGACGGATTCGCCGTTGCCGCGATCGACCGCAACGAGGCCGCGCTGGCGCAGGCGAAGCAGCGTCTCGCCGGGCGCACCGTCACCTGGCACGCCGCCGACGTCACCGACCGCGCCGCGATCAAGGCCATCGTGGACACGCAGCCGCGCATCGATGTCGCCGTGTGCGCCGCCGGCGTGCACTGGCTCGTGCCGCTGCGCGACGTGACCGAAGAGCAGTTTCGCAGGATGCTCGACGTGAACCTCGTCGGCCTCTTCATCGTCGCGCAGGAATGCATCCGGCGCATGAGCGCGGGCGGGCGCGTGATCCTGATCTCGTCGCGCGCCGCGCTCGGCAGCGGTGCCGGCTCCACCGCCTATGTCGCCTCCAAGGCCGGCGTCGTCGGCCTCACCCGCGCGATGGCGATGGAGCTGCGCAAGGACCGCATCGCCGTCAATTCCGTGGCCCCCGGCTTCACCGACTCGGCCATGACGCGCGCGGTGACGCCGGAGCAATTCGCCGCCTACGAGGCGCTCGAGCCTTCGGGCAAGGCCGCGCAGCCGGCCGAGATCGCCAACGCCATCGCCTTCTTCGCTTCGCCCCGCACCAGCTTCGTCACCGGCCAGACACTCTTCGTCGACGGCGGCAAGTCGCTGGGCGGACTCGGACTTTGATCAACAGGGAGACAACCATGACACGCACGTATCGCCTCGGCCGGCGCGCCGCGCTGGCTCTGCTTCTCGCCTCGGCCATCGCCGCGCCGGCCTTGGCGCAGAACAAGATCACGATCCGCTTCTCCTCGGCCGCGCCGCCGCCCGATTTCCTCTCGCGCTCGATGGAGCGCTTCAAGGAGATGGTCGACAAGGCCGCGCCGAATCAGTTCGACATCCAGCTCTATCCGGGCGGCAAGCTCGTGCGGCAGGGCGCCGAGGTGCCGGCGATCCAGCGCGGCAATCTCGAGATGAGCACGATGCAGGCCTTCGAGGTGGCGCAACAGGTGCCCGAGCTCGGCTTCTTCGCGCGCGCCTATCTCTTCCGCGACTACGAGCACATGTACAAGACGTTCACCGGCCCGATCGGCGAGGACTACGCCAAGCGCGTCGCCGACAAGATGGGCATCGTCATCCTCTCGGCCACCTATCTCGGCACGCGGCAGCTCAATCTGCGCGCGGTGAAAGAGGTGAAGACCCCGGCCGATCTCGCCGGCATCAAATTGCGCATGCCCGCGGGCGGCCCCGACTGGCTGCTCGTCGGACAGACGCTCGGCGTGAACTCCACCGTGCTCGGCATGCCGGAAGTTTATCTCGCGCTGCAGACCGGTTCGATCGACGGGCAGGAGAATCCGCTCACGATCATGAACGCCGCGAAGTATCACGAGGTGACGAAGCAGGTGGTGCTGACCGCGCACATGGTGCAGCCGGTGTTCTACGCGCTGGCCAAGCCGGTGTGGGACAAGCTCAGCGACGCGCAGAAGAAGATCATGAAGGACTCCGCCGTCGTCGCCTCGAAGTGGAACGACGACGCGCGGCTCGACGACGAGAAGAAGGTCGTGGAGCGCATCAAGGGCATGGGCCTGCGCGTGGACGCCATCGACCTGAAGCCGTTCCGCGACAACGCCGACAAGGTGTACGGCGCCTCCGAGCACACGAAGGCCTGGGACAAGGCGCTGATGCAGCGCGTGCTCGACACGAAGTGAACGGGGGGAACCGCGGGCTGGCGAGGGGCGCGGCGGCGGCGGCGGAAGCTGCCGGCGTCGCGCTCTTCGCCGCCATGTTCGCGATGTTCATCGCGGGCGTGGTGATGCGCTACGCCTTCGGGCGGCCGCTCACCTGGTCCGACGAAGTCTGCGTCGTGCTCCTGCTGTGGAGCACGTTCTGGGCCGCCGCCTTCGTCGTGAAGATCGGCGAGCACGTGACGTTCGACATCCTCTACGAGGCGGCGTCACCGCCGGGCCGCCGGATGATGGCCCTCGCGGCCATGCTCGGCTTCGGCGCGCTGCTGCTCGCCGCCCTGCCCTCCACCTACGGCTACGTCGCATTCCTCTGGCGCGAGACGACGCCGACGCTGCGCCTGCGCCTCGACTACGTCTATGCCTGCTTTCCACTGTTCATCGCCGTGATCGGCGTACGCCTCCTCTGGCGCGGCCAATCGCTCGCACGCCGCGATTGGGAACGCTGGTTGTGACGCTCGCGCAATGAGCACGGCGTTCCTGATTCTCGTCGCGGTCTTCGTCGTCGGCGCCCTGCTGCGGCTGCCGATCGCGCTCGCGATGCTGTGCGCGGGCCTCGCCTATCTCTTCGCCGGCGGCAAGGATCCCGGCCTCGCCGCCGAGCAGATCATGACCTCGTTGCAACAGAGCTACATTCTGCTCGCCGTGCCGATGTTCATCCTCGCCGCGAACGTGATGAACGCCGGCACGATCAGCGAGCGGCTCTGGGGCGCCGCCAACGCGATGGTCGGCCGCTTCAAGGGCGGGCTCGGCCACGTCACCGTGGTCGTCAGCGTGATCTTCTCGAGCATGAGCGGCAGCGCGCTCGCCGACGCGGCCGGCCCCGGCATGGTGGCCGTGCGCATGATGCGCGACGTGGCGAAGTATCCGGCCGGATTCGCGGTGGCACTCACCGCCGCCGCGTCCACGATCGCGCCGATCATCCCGCCTTCGATCCCGATGGTGCTCTACGCGCTGTTCGCGAACGTCTCGGTGGCGGCGCTGTTCTTGGGCGGCGTCGTGCCTGGCCTCATCATGGCCGTGGCGCTGATGCTCGCGGTGGCGTGGCTCGCGCGCCGGCGCGGCCTGCCGACCGGCGAGAAGATCACGGCCCGCGAGGCGTTTCGCCACTTGGCGCGAGCGTTCCTGCCGATGACCTTGCCTGTGCTGCTGCTCGGCGGAATCTGGACCGGCGCGTTCACGCCCACCGAGGCGGCGGCCGTCGCGGCGCTCTACGCGATGCTGTTGGCCGGCTTCGTCTATCGCGCCCTCAACTGGAGGGGGCTCTACGCCGTCTTCGCCGAGTCGCTGCGCGCGTCCACCGTCGTCATGCTGCTGATCGCCGCCGCGTTCATCATCAATTACGCGGTGACGGCCGAGCAGCTCGACCAGCAGCTCGCCGGCTGGATCAAGCGCATGGAGTTCTCGCCGCTCGGCTTCATGCTGGCGATCACGGTTCTGTTCATCATCCTCGGCTGCCTCATCGACACCGGCACGTTGCTGCTCGTGCTCGTCCCGGTGCTGCTGCCGACCGTAAAGGCGCTCGGCATCGATCCCGTCTATTTCGGCGTCGTCATCATCGTGAACCTGATGATCGGGCTCGTCACGCCGCCGTTTGGCATGGTGCTGTTCGTGCTCTCCGGCCTCACCAAGACTCCGCTCGCCGAGGTTTCGCGCGAAGTCATCGTCTTCTGCGGCGCGCTGATCGCCGCACTGTTCTTGATGGTGTTCGTGCCGGGGACGGTGCTGTGGCTGCCGCGGATGTTCGGGTACACCGGCTAGGCGTTACTTCGTCTCCTCGAACAATTCCCGCCCGATCAGCATCCGCCGGATCTCGCTGGTGCCCGCCCCGATCTCGTAGAGCTTGGCGTCGCGCAGCAGGCGCCCAGTCGGAAACTCGTTGATGTAGCCGTTGCCGCCCAAGCACTGGATCGCCTCGAGCGCCATCCAGGTGGCCTTCTCCGCTGCGTAGAGGATCGCGCCGGCGGCGTCCTTGCGCGTGGTCTGGCCGCGGTCGCAGGCCTTGGCGACGGCGTACACATAGGCGCGGCAGGCGTTCATCGTCGTGTACATGTCGGCGAGCTTGCCCTGCATGAGCTGGAACGTGCCGATCGGCTGGCCGAACTGCTTGCGCTCGTGGACGTAGGGCACCACCGCGTCCATGCAGGCCTGCATCACGCCGAGCAGGCCGGCGGCGAGCACGGCGCGCTCGTAGTCGAGGCCGGACATCAGCACGTTGACGCCCTTCCCCACCTGGCCGAGCACGTTCTCCTCCGGCACCTCGCAATCCTGGAACACGAGCTCGCAGGTGTTGGAGCCGCGCATGCCGAGCTTGTCGAGCTTCTGCGCTGTCGAGAATCCCTTCATGCCCTTCTCGATCAGGAAAGCCGTCATGCCGCGCGGACCGGCCGAGGGATCGGTCTTAGCGTAGACGACGAGCACGTCGGCATCCGGGCCGTTCGTGATCCACATCTTGTTGCCGTTGATGACGTAGCGGTCGCCCCTCTTCTCGGCGCGCGTTTTCATCGAGACGACGTCGGAGCCGGCGCCGGGCTCGCTCATCGCCAATGCGCCGACGTTCTCGCCCGAGATCAGCTTCGGCAAATACCGCTTCTTCTGCGCCTCGTTGCCGTTGCGGCGGATCTGGTTGACGCAAAGATTGGAATGCGCGCCGTAGGAGAGGCCGACCGCGGCCGAGGCCCTGCTCACCTCCTCCATCGCGATCACGTGGTGGAGATAGCCGAGGCCGGCGCCGCCATATTCCTCCTCGACCGTGACGCCGAGGATCCCGATATCGCCCATCTTCTTCCAGAGGTCGTTCGGGAATTCGTTCTCGCGGTCGATATCGGCCGCGCGCGGCGCGATCTCCTTCGCCGCGAAACCCGAGACTGTGTCGCGGATCGCCTCGGCGTCTTGCCCCAAGTCGAAATCGAGCGACGGCAGGCGGATGTTGGGGATGCTCATGGATGCGTTTCCTCTGTTCTCGTTGGTCAGGGGCGAAGCCGCGCCGTTTCGCGGTCGGGCACGAGGCCGAGGCGGACGAGGCGCGCTTCGACGCCGCCGGCCGCGCGGCCGAGCTCGGCCGCCAGCACGCCGACGCCGGCGCCCTCGTTCCAGCGGCGGCGCAGCGCGTGGTCGTCGTCCTGCGTCCAGGGCAGGCCGCGCTTGGCCGGCATGCCGCTTTCGAGCGCAGCGTCGCCGCTCGGCGCAGACGCGCCGGCGTCGCGATGCCGCTTCACGATCTCGAGCACGGCGGGACCGTATTTCTCGAGCTTGACCGCGCCGATGCCGTAGCAGTGGCCGAGCTGGTCGAGCGTCGCCGGCTTCAGCGACGCGATCTCCTCGATCGTGCGGTCGTGGAAGATCGTGTAAGGCGCCGCGCCCGCGGCGCGTGCCAATTCCAGCCGGTAGCGACGCAGGGCATCGAACAGCGCGCCGTGCACGGGCGCTCCCGCCGCCTGCGCCGCGCTGCCGCGACGCTTCTTCGCCTCGCGCTGCGCCGGAAGCTTCATCATCACGCGGTCGCCGCCGCGCAGGATCGGCCGCGCCGAATCGGTCAGCACGAGCCCGCCGAAGCCGTTGTCGTGCGGGCGGACGAGGCCTGCCGCCAGCGCATGATCGGCGACCGAGCGCCACTGCTTCTTCGACAGCTCCTGGCCGATACCGTAGGTGCTGACCGTCACGTGGCCGGACTGGATGATCTTCTCGGTCGTGTTGCCGAGCAGAACGTCGATGACATGCCCGGCGCCGAAGCGTTCGCCGGTGCGGAACACGCAGGAGAGGAACTTGCGCATCGGCTCCGTGGCGTCCTGGAGCTCCGCCGTATCGAGGCAAATGTCGCAATTGCCGCAAGGCGCCGGTTTGGTTTCGCCGAAATAGGCGAGCAGGGCCTCGCGCCGGCAGCGGCTCGAGCGCAGGATGCGCAGCAGCTGATCGAGCTTCGCCTGCTCGATCCGCTTGCGCGCCTCTGGCGCTTCGGACTGCTCGATGAACCGGCGCAGCGTCATCTCGTCGCCCGCGCCGTAGAGCAGGTAAGCCTCGCTCGGCAGACCGTCGCGGCCGGCGCGCCCGGTCTCCTGGTAGTAGGCTTCGACGTTCTTCGGCATGTCGATGTGGGCGACGAAGCGCACGTCGGGCTTGTCGATGCCCATGCCGAACGCGATCGTGGCGACCGCGACCGCGGCGTCTTCGGTCTGGAAACGCTCGAGCGCCTTGCGGCGCCGGCCCGCGTCCATGCCGGCGTGATAGGCGAAGGCATTGTAGCCCTCGGCTTCGAGCAGATCGGCGATCTCCTCGGTCTTCTTGCGCGCGCGGCAATAGACGATGCCCGCCTCGCCGGCGTGGCGCGACATGAACTCGAGCAGCTGCTTCTCGCGGCTGCGCAGCATGTCGATCCGATAGGTGATGTTCGGCCGGTCGAACGAGTCGACGAACATGCGCCCGCTGCCGAGATGCAGCCGCTCCATGATCTCGCGCCGGGTGCGGAGATCGGCCGTGGCGGTGAGCGCCACGCGCGGCACGTCGGGAAATCGCTCGGCGAGCGCGGCGAGCTGCAGATACTCGGGGCGGAAATCGTGGCCCCATTCGCTGACGCAATGCGCCTCGTCGATCGCGAACAGAGCCAGCTTGGCGCGCGCGATGACGCGCTCGAGGAACGCCGGCATCATCAGCCGCTCGGGCGCCACATAGAGCAGGTCGAGCCGCTCCGCCGCCAGCGCTTCGACGATGCGGTCAACCTCGTCCTCGCTCGACGCCGAATTCCACGCCGCCGCGCGCACGCCGCGCTGGCGCAGCGCCTCCACCTGGTCCTGCATCAGCGCGATCAGCGGCGAGACGACGACGGCGACGCCGGGCCGGCACAGCGCCGGGATCTGATAGCACAGCGACTTGCCGCCGCCCGTCGGCATCAGGATGAGCGCGTGGCCCCCGCCGATCACGTGACGGATCGCCTCTTCCTGGAAGCTGCGGAAGCCTTCGAAGCCGAAAACCTCGCGCAGGACCTCGCGCGGCTCGCGGGGCGGCGTCATTGCTCCGGCGGCCGGACGCGCACGTTGATCTTCCACAGCCACCACCGGTCCCCGTCGCGCCGCCAGGCGAGATCGAACGTCGTGCGCCACGGCCGCGTCTCCATCTGGCCCTTCGCGAGGAGAAGGCCGTTCGCGTCGATGCTCGGCGATTCGCTGAAGATCGTCTTGTGCGCCAGCATCGGCGCGATGTCGATCTTGTTGTCGCGAAACCCCTTGAAGATCTCCGCGAGCCGCGCGGCCGGAACCTGCTGCCGGAACTCCGGATGGAGAACGGCGCTCAGGACATCGTAGTTCGCGGTGATGTTGGCGTCGTTGAAGGTGAGCAGCGCGCGGCGCACCATGACGTCGAGGATATCGTCGCGCGGGATGCCGGGGCCGGGCTGCGCCGGATTGATGTAGACGGGCCCGCCGAGCGGCGGCGCGCCGCTTTGCGGCGTCGGCGCCAGGCCCGGCTGGTCTTGCGCCGCGGCCGGAACGCCGGCGCAGATCACGGCGGCGGCGATCAGGCAGGCGAAGATCGGGGGAATGCGCATCGCTGGCCTCCTTGCCGGGAAAGACAGGCGATATTCACCGAGCGGCGGCCGGCGCGCCAGAGGCGTCGTCGCTCTTGCCCGCGAGGCACATCAGCGTCTGGAGCGACGAGACGACCTGCTCCTCGCCGCCGTTTCCGCGCGCGAACACGTCGGCCTGCACGACGCTGAGCGTGCGGCCGGGCTTCAGCACGCGCCCGCGCGCGATCATCGCCGCGCCGCGGCCGGGGCGCAGCAGGTTGAGCTTGTATTCGACCGTCAATACCGAGGCGTCGGCCGGCATCAGGCTGAAGGCCGCGTAGCCGGCGGCGGAATCCGCGATCGACGCCAGCACGCCGCCATGCACGAAGCCGTGCTGCTGCGTCAGCTCGCGGCGGTAATCGACCGTGATCTCGCAGAAGCCGGGCGCCAGCGCCGTGATGCGCGCGCCGAGATGCGCCATGAACGGCTGGCGCGCGAAGCTGTCGCGCACGCGCGTCTCGTAGTCGGAATTGGCGGGATGGAATCCCGTCATCGCCCGCCCCGCAATTCCCTGAGCCGCTTCTTCGCCGCCGCTTCGGCGGCTTCGAGCTCGGCGAGCGTCACCTTGATGTCCTCGCGCTGCTGCTCGAGCGTGGCGCGGCGCTCGGCGATGCGCTTCAGGAACAGCTCGAGCTGCCCCGCCTCGCCCGGCGTCGCGTCGTACATCGTCACCATCTCGGCGATCTCCAGCAGCGAGAAACCGAGGCGCTTGCCGCGCAGGATGAGCTTCAGGCGCGTGCGGTCGCGCGGCGCATAGATGCGCGTCTGCCCGCGCCGCCGCGGCGTCAGCAACCCCTCGTCCTCATAGAAGCGGATCGCGCGAGTCGTGATGTCGAACTCGCGCGCAAGCTCGGCAATCGAGAACGTCTCTTCGCCGTCGCGGGCGGGCGTCATGCCGCCTTCTCCGCGGGCGCCGCGAGCAGCGCCTCGGCCTTCGCGCGCAGCTCGGGCCAGACCGGCGTCGCCTTGCGCGTAGAAAGGTCGACGAACACGCCGACCAGCTCCATCTCGGCCGCGACCGCGCCGCTCGCCATGTCGGTCATCACGTGCCGAAAGCGGCAGCTCGAATTGCCCAAGGCGATCACCGAGCTGGTCACGACGATCGTGTCGCCCGGCACCAGCTCGCGCTTGTAGGCGATGTTCTGCGAGACGGCCATCGGGCCGCAATTGCGCCGCTTCAGCTCCTCGCGCGAGGCGCCGATCTGGGCCATGAACTGCCAGGTGCCCTCGTCGAACTTCGCCACATAGAAGCGCACGTTCATGTGGCCGTTGGCGTCGCATTCCCACGGGAAGACGGTACCGCGATAGGTTTCGATCGCATTCGGCATGACGGACCCCGAATTGACGTTGACGTAAACGTAAAGCACGCGAGCATGGTCCGTCAAGACGGGTTGCACGCTCGCTTCAGCATTTCCGTAGTAAAAGCCGCGTGCGGCCCGGGCCGGGCCGCCGCGTCCAATTGCTGGGGAACCCGAATGACGAAGCACCTGATCGGCGCCGCGCTCGCCCTGATCCTCGCCGCGCCGGCCGCCAATGCCGCCTGCACGCAGGCGGAGCTGCAGGAGAAGGCGCAGACCTATTCGAAGCGCGTGCAGGAGGTGATCGCCAAGGATCACACCAAGGCGCAGGCGCTCGGCGCGAAGGTGCAGGAGAGCGCGCAGAAGCTCCAGGAAGCGATGAAGCAGCCCGGCTCCGGCATGGACGAGGTTTGCGCGTTCTACGACAAGCTGATCGCCGAGCTCGACGCGATGTAGCGCATGGGCCCCCGCTTGCGCGGGGGCGACAATGAACTACGGGACAGCTACCACTCCAGGATCGCCGGCTCGTACTTTTCGATCCGGTTCTCGATCTTCATCAGCGGCTCGATGCCGTAGAGCTTGCGCGCGTTCTCGCCGAGCATCTTCTTCTGCACCTTCTCGGGCACGTCGTATTCGGCCATGTGGTGCAGGCCGTCCCAGGCATCCTCCGCGTCGTGGTGCGGATAGTCCGACGACCAGATCGCGATGTTCTCGAACATGTCCCAGAGGCGATAGACGAGGAACTCGTCCGATTCGAAGCCGATGAAGCAGCGCTCGTTGAAGATCTCGGCCGGATCGCGCAGCGGGCGGTTGCCGCGCTGGAACGCGAACAGGTTCGAGAAGTTGGACGAGCGCGCGAGCACCAGCGGCAGCCACGACGCATTCGATTCGAGCACCGCGGCCTTGAGCTTCGGGAACTTCTCGAGCCAGCCGGTGTGCACGACCGTGGCGACCCACGTCATCGCCTCCATGACGAAACCGAGCGTCTCGGAGGCGTCGATCGCGGGATCCATGGCCGAGGTGATGTTCGAGACGAACTGTCCGGGCGAATAGACGACCGCCTCGTCGGTGAACAGCAGCCCCTGCCCCGACGTGCCGCGCGCCTCCGCCATGCGCTTGGCCCAGTCCGGTGTCAGCGCCTCGCGCGAAGGAAAGGTGTGCATCGCGAGCACGAGGCCGAGCGCCTCCATCTCGCGGTAGAGCGGATCGAATTCGGCCAGCGTCGGATAGCGGCCGTTCCAGTAGCAGGGCCGCACCGCGGCCGCCTTGAAGCCGAGCTTCGCGACGCGCTTCAGCTCCGCGACCGAGGCCTCGACGCTTTGCAGCGGGAGCACGGCGCACGGGAACAGCCGGTTCCGGTCGCTGGCGCAGTAGTCGTAGACCCAATCGTTATAGGCGCGCGCCAGGATCTCGGCGGCCTTGGGGTCGCGGCAGAGCGCCAGCCGCACGAACCAGGTCGGGAACAGCATCACCTGGTCGGTGCCGAGCGCGTCCATGTCCTTGAGACGCGCATTGGGGTCGCGGCAGCCGAGCAAACGGCCGAACTTTCCCTTCCACTCCGGCGAGCCCGGCGTGTATTTGCCGACCTCTTTCTTGTCCCAGCGCGCCCAGCCCACTTCGGCGGCGTTCGAGCGCTCGCGCGCGGCCGGCACGACGCGGCCGTTGATGAACAGCAGGTCGCTGTCGGTGTGGAAGCAGAACTGCGACTTCACCCAGGCGCGCTCTTTCGCCGGAACGTATTCGTCCCACACCAGCGGCGGCTCGACGACGTGGCTATCGCAGTCGAACACCGGGAAGCTCTTGCGCGTCGCCATGGGATCCCCTCCTTGCGGCTTTTCATTATTCGAAATAGGCTTCTATTATCCGAAATCGGAGCCGAGGATGTCAACGCGACCGGCCTATATGACCGCGACCCTCGCCAAGGGCCTCGACGTGCTCGAGGCGCTCGCGGATGTGGAGGAGACGGGCCTCAGCGAGCTCGCGCGCCGGCTCGGCGTCTCGGGGCCCACGCTGTTCCGCATCCTGGCGACGCTCGCCGCGCGCGGCTACGTCCAGAAGTCCGCTGCCAGCCGCTACCGCCTCACGTTGAAGGCCTGGGAAATCGGTGCCAAGACGGTGCGCCGAATCCGCCTGCGCGACGTGGCCCGGCCGTTCATGGAGCGCCTCGCCGCCGCGACCGGCGAGACCGTGCACCTTTCGGTGATGCAGGGCGACGGCATTGTCATCGTCGACAAGATCGACAGCCCGCATCCGGTGCGCGTGGACACCTTTGTGGGCCAGCGCGCGCCCGCGCATTGCTCGGCCACCGGCAAGGCGATTCTCGCCTTTCTGCCGCCGGCGGTGCTCGCCGAGGTCCTGCCGAAGAGCTATGCGCGCCACACCGCCGCGACGATCGCGGACCGCGCCGCGTTCGAGCGCGAGCTTGCCGAAGTCCGCCGCACGGGCTGGGCGAAGAACCGCGAGGAATGGCGCGACGGCGTCTGCGCCGCCGGCGTGCCCGTCTTCGAGTCGTCCGGCGCCGTCGCCGCCTCGCTCAGCGTCACAGTGCCGACGCCGCGCTTCACGCAGAGTGCCTTGCGCGAGAAGCTCGTCCCGGCGCTCAAGAAGACCGGCGCCGCGCTGACCGACGAGATCGCGCGGGCGCGCGGCTGAGCGCTACAGCAGGAACACCGTCGCCATTCCGAGGAAGAGGAAGAAGCCGAGCACGTCGGTCGTCGTGGTGAGGAACGGACCGGCGGCGATGGCGGGATCGACGCCGAGGCGCGCGAGCGTGAGCGGGATCATCGTGCCGGCGATGCCGCTCCACATCATGTTGAACAGCATCGCCGCCGCGAGCACGAGCGAGAGCCGCCAGTCGCCGAACCAGAGCCCGGCGATCGTGCCCATGATCAGCGCGAAGATGACGCCGTTGCCGGCCGCGACGAGGATCTCCTTCAGCACGACGCGCGCGACCGTGCCCGGCTGAAGCTCCTTCATCGCCAGCGCGCGCACCGTCACGGTCACGACCTGCATGCCGGCGTTGCCGCCCATCGCGGCCACGATCGGCATCAGCACGGCCAGCGCCACGAGGCTCTCGATCGTCTTCTGGAACTGCGAGATCACGAGCGCGGCGAGAATCGTGTTGATCAGCGTGACGACGAGCCACTGCACGCGGCCGCGCGCGACGACGAGCAGCGATTCGTGGATGCCGGTGTCGCTGACGCGCTGCAGGCGCATCATGTCTTCCTCGGCTTCCTCCTGGATCACGTCGACGACGTCGTCGACGGTGATCATGCCGACGAGCCGGCCGACGCCGTCGACGACCGGGGCCGAGACGAGGTCGCGGTCGCGGAACAGGCGCGCAACCTCCTCGCGATCCATCGTGGCCGGGATCGTCACGAGATCGGACTTCATGATCTGCGCCACGCGCACCGGCCGCTTCGTGCGCAGCAGCACGTTGAGCGCCAGCGTGCCTTTGAGCCGCTTCTGCGCGTCGGTGACGAAGATGTCGTAGAAGTCCTCCGGCAGGTCCGGCGACTCGCGCATGTGGTCGATCGTCTCGCCGACCGTCCATGTCGCGGGGATCGAGACCGGATCGCGCTGCATCATGCGGCCGGCGCTGTCTTCCGGGAAGGCGAGGTTCTGCTCGATGTCGGCCCGCTCCTCGGGCTCGACCTGCGCCAGCACTTCCCGCTGCGTTTCCTTGTCGAGATCCTCGATGACCGCCACCGCGTCGTCGGTCTCGAGCTCGCTTACCACTTCGGCGATCTGCTTGGGCGAGAGCAGATCCATCACCTCTTCGCGCACCGCGTCGTCGAGCTCGGCCATCGCGTCGGGGTCGAGATCGGGCCCGATGAACACGACGACGCGCTTCCGATGATCGGAATTGAGGCGCTCGAGCAGGTCGGCGATGTCGCTGTAGTGCAGCGGCTCGACGAGGCGGCGCACGCGCTCGCGGTCGTTGGCCTCGGCGGCCTCGATCACCGCGCGGACCAGCGCCGGGCGCAGTCCGTAAAGCGCCACGGAAGAGCGCCCCGGAGTCTCGGCGGCCGTTGCTGTCAGGTTTTCCGAGGGCTCAGCCATGGCGGCCCTCGATCAGGAATTCCGCGCGCGGCGCGCGCTCACGCAAGCGGGCGGGCGCGGGCCGGACCCGGCGCGGCGGGCGTGACTGGCCCCCGCCGGGGGCCGGTACTCGCATCGTTCGCCCCTGGCATGAGCCCTCGCGGCGCGCGGTGGAAGCAGAAGGCCCGCTCGGGGGCCCTTGCCGGTGATCGTTTCGTCGAAGGCCAAAGGCCGATTCGGCGGCTGTGGTGCGGTCGAGAAGACTCGAACTTCCACTCCCTTTCGGGAACTAGCACCTCAAGCTAGCGCGTCTACCAGTTCCGCCACGACCGCATC
>CAYZSG010000069.1:0-22200 GCA_964481045.1 uncultured Candidatus Odyssella sp.
ATGTGTTAGGCCTGCCGCCAGCGTTCGTTCTGAGCCAGGATCAAACTCTCAAGTTGATCGCGTCGGTTCCGTTGCCGGTTCCGATCAGATCATGACGAGATCCCGCTCGCACTGATTGCGTGTTACACATCATCACGAACCCGAAGGCTCGCGATGAAGGGTTCGATGCACAGATCAGACGAGCGAGCTCGTTGTGGCAAGCCACGACGACACGCCGCCGTCTGCGCATCCCTTTCCTGCTCTTCACTTGTCAAAATAGCGGTGCCCGACCTTGCTTCGGTCTCGAACAACTCGGTTCGGTATGAAGCGCCCAACAGCGGGGGACACGCCCGTGTGCCCGGGTTCGATAACGCCCCGGGCCGTGCTGGGGAGCGGCTATATATGCGCGCGCTCCCGGAGTGTCAAATCTTTTTCTTAATCGCTCCGCGGGTGCGCTCGGCGATCAACGCCACATCCTGGATTTGGTTGCGAAACCCGCAAAATCAAGCGTTTATACCGCGTCGCAGCATGCGTGGTGCGGCGCAGCGCGGGCAGCTTGAGGCGTTTCCCCGCCCCCTGCGGCGGCCTGGCGCAGGGCGGATTTCGCCGATTCGCGTGCCGGGCGCCGCGCCACCACTTTTCCGCTGCCTAAGGCCGCCGCTCGGGTATGATTCCGTGGTTTGGGGGAACCGAGGGGGCGGCAAGATGCGATCGTGGCGTGCCGGGCGCGCGGATTTCCGTTGGTCGCCCTTCCTGCTCCTGCTGCTTGGCGCGACGGCGGCGTGCGAGGACCGCCCGACCGTCCGGATCGTGACGCAGCCGGGCGGCGCCGCGATCAGCGTGGACGGCAAGGCAGCCGGAACGACACCGCCCGACGGCAAGCCGCTCGAGATCCGCGTCGAGGCCGGCAAGCGGGCGCTGCTCGCGCGCCTTCGCTACGACGATCTGTTCGAGGGTTATTGGGAGGGCGACGTCGCGGCCGCCGCGGGAAAAACCCACGACGTGAAGGCTGAACTGTTCCCGCGCCCGTTGCCGGCGTTCGGCGCGTGGCGGCCGGTGAACCTGGCCGAGAGCGCCGACGTGATGGTGGCGGCGCATCCCGACCAGGGCATCGTGTTCGCGTCCGGCAGCCACCGCATCGTGGACAGGGGCGGCATCACGGTGGTCCACGCCGATCCCGCGCGCCGTGAGATCTGGCGGCGGCGCATCGAAAGCCCGTCGCGCATCGACCTGAAAGCGCTGCTGGCATTGCCCGGACGCCGCTTTCTCGCCGCCGGCGAAACGCGCCACGAGGAAGGCCAGCGCAACACACGGGTCTGGCTCGCGGCGATCAATGCCGACGGAACCGTCGCCTGGGAGAAGGCGCTCGGCCTGCCGGAGAACGAGATGGAATTCGGCAGCGCCGCTTCGGCGCCGGAGGGCGGCGTTCTCGTGGCCGGCCGGCGCGACGGCTTCGCGTGGTTCGCGCATCTCGGCGCCGACGGCGCACTGCGCTGGGAGAAAGATCTTTCCACGGCGGAGCCGGCGATTCACGGCGCGCCCGAGGCCCTGCTGCGCGCGGAGAGCGGCACGGCAATCGCCATCGGCGTGCGCTCGCTGGCCTCCGACGGCCGCCCGCGCGAACCGGCTTATGCGTTCGAGCTCTATGCGCTCGAGATCGCAACGGCGACGGGCGAGATCGAGCGGCATCGCGCGCTGATCACCGCGCCGCCGCACCGCTTCACCGGAACGCTGCGCATCGCCGGGCGCGAGACCGCCGTGCGCGATCAGCCGACGCGCATTTCCTTTCGCGGCGCCGCCGCCGCCGCGAACGGCGATATCGTCGTGGCGACGTCGGGATGGATCGGGCCGGAATCCGCCGGCCTGCGCCTCTCGCGCTTCGGCGCCAACGGCGCCGCCAGGTGGCAGCGGGTCGTGAAGGACCACACCGCCCACGCCGCCGCCGCGATCGCGCTGCTGCCCTCGGGCGACATCGTGGCGGCCGGCGCGATCGACAACCCGCGCACGAAACGGCCGAACGGATGGCTGCTGCGCCTCGACGGCGAGGGCCGCGTGCTCGGAGACTTTGCGGCCGACAGCCTGCAGACGCTGGCCTTTCGCCGCATCGCGCCCTGGCGCGAGGGGGTGCTCATCGAGGGCGGCGCCGGAATCGGCAGTCCGACCTGGCTGATATTGCTCGAGCGCTTCCCGCCGGCGCGGCCCTGAGGCCTTTCGGCCTATGCCTAATTTTCCCTTTTCCGACCATCCAGCGCGTTGATTCTTAACGGCTTAATAATTTGACACCGCTAGGGTGTCTGCGCATCCTGCCCGTGCCCACGGCTCGGGCGGGCAAGCCGCCGCAAACCCCGACGTAGAAGGGGAGGATGATTTGGCGCGTTGAGGGGAAGGCAGCGGCACACGACGTGCCGTGACGGAGGATTCAGGGGCGAGAATGGACCTGCGTTACATCGAATACGCCGGGGGTAACTTCAGTTCGTACGAGTCCAGCCGACGCCCGGCCGCAGCCGCCGAGCGCGCGGACGATTCGCCTGCGCCGCATGCCGCAGCGCCGGCCGCCGCAACGCCCAACGCGACACCCGCGCCGGCGGTTTCCGCCGTTCCGATTCCGCTCACCGCTTCACGCGCGGCAGCGCCTTCGCTGGTGCCGAGCAATTTCGATCTCGTTTCCGTCGATGACGTGCACTTCGACGCGGATCAGCCCGAGGGTCTGCCGGTCGAAGTGCGCGAGCTCTTCACCTCGGGCGAGATTCCGGGCGCCCTCGTGGTTGCCGACGGCGTGCCGCCGGCGAACGGCGCCGCGCGCCAGGCTGTCCTGCCCGCGCCGGAAGCCCCGCCGCCCGCGCCCGCTCCGATTGCTGCCGCCAAGGCGCCCGCGCCGGTTCCGGCCGCGCCCGCCGCGGCGGCGAAGAGCGAGCCTTCGCAGGCCGAAATCACCGCGCAGGCGGTGGCCCGCCTCGAGGAACGCCGCGCGCGCGAAGCGGCGCGCCATGCCGAGCGCGAAGCCGAGCGCCGCGCGCGCAAGGAAGCGGCGCTCGCCGAGCGCAAGGTGCGCGAGGCCGCCAAGGAGGCGGAGAAGAATTCGGCGCGCGCCGCGAAGGACGCCGCGCGCGGCACGACGAGCGCGGAGCGCGACGAGGCGCGCCGCCGCCGCATCGTCGAGAGCGCGCAGAAGAGAGCCGCGCGCGCGGCCCGGCCGGCCCCGTCGCCCGAGATCCGCCGCCGCCGCACGCTGATCGCCAACGCGGCGTCCGCGCTGGGCCTCGTCGCCGCCTTCGCCGCGTCCGTCTGGTATTTCGCCGGCGAGCACGGCAGCTTCGCGCGCGAGACGCGCATGAGTGCCGCCGCCGCCACGCCCATGGCCGCGGCGCCGGCCAAGCCCATCGCCGCGCGCGCCGCGCTTCCGCAGGCGCCGCAGGCCGCCCTCCTCTCGCTGGCCGCCGTGGAAAGCCAGACCGAGCGGCGCACGTTCCAGCAGGTCGTGCGCGTACAGCGCGGCGAATACTTCCGCGATCTCCTGATGCGCGGCGGCGTCGTCGGCGCCGATGCGCAGCTCGCCAGCATCTCGCTCTCGGGCGTGTACGACGTGCGCAAGATGAAGCCGGGCCAGCTCATCACGATCGATTTCGGCATCCTCGGCGAGGAACACAACCGCTTCCTGGGCGTGCGCTTCGATTCGAATTTCGACCGCACGGTTTCCGTGCAGCGCCAGTCGCGCGGCGACTTCGTCGCCACCGAGATCAAGAAGGAGATCGTGACGCATCTTCTGCGCACCGACGGCACGATCGACCACAGCGTGTTCCAGGCCGGGCTCCAGGCCGGGCTGCCGCCCGAGCCCGTCGTGCGCATGATCAACCTGTTCGCCTACGACGTGGATTTCCAGCGCGACGTGCAGAAGGGCGACACGTTCGAGACCCTGATCGAGCAGCACAAAGACGCGCGCGGCGACATCGTGCGCCACGGCAACATCCTGTTCGCGTCGCTCACGCTCCAGGGCCAGACGATCAAGCTCTATCGCTGGCAGGGCGAAGACGGCGAGGTGGACTACTTCAGCGAGAGCGGCCATTCGAGCAAGAAGGCGCTGATGCGCACGCCGATCGACGGCGCGCGGCTCTCTTCGGGCTTCGGCTATCGGCGCCACCCGGTGCTCGGCTATTCGAAGATGCACCAGGGCACGGATTTCGCGGCGCCCTCCGGCACGCCGATCTACGCGGCCGGCGCGGGCCAGATCGAGCGCATCGGCTGGCAGGGCGGCTACGGCAACGCGATCATCATCCGCCACAACAAAGAGTATCAGACGCTCTACGGCCACATGACGGGCTTCGCGCCGGGCATGGGCCCGGGCAAGCGCGTGCAGCAGGGCGACGTCATCGGCTATGTGGGCTCCACCGGCATGTCGACCGGCCCGCATCTCCACTACGAAGTGCACCTCAACGGCAAGCCGATCGATCCGTTGAGCCTGAAGCTCCCCTCGCGCCAGCGCCTCCAGGGGCCCGAGCTCGCGCGCTACCTCGACTTCGTGAAGACCGTGAATTCGCGCTTCCAGACTCTGGCGCGCAGCGGCGCCACCGGCCAAGGCATCGCCGCCGCCGAACAGGAAGCCGACACCGGCTGCGTCAACGGCGTCCGGCTGGACCCGACGGACAAGAGGGCTTGCGAGCAGTAAGACCTCGGTCCCGTACAATTACTCCCGGCCCGACAGCGCTTCGATGACCGGACACGGACGCGGACGGCCGCGGGCGCATTGCGCCGCAAGGCGCGCCAGCGCGCGTTCGAGGCGCTCGAGATCGGCGATTCTCCGGCGCACGTCGGCGAGATGCCCGCGCGTCATCGACAGGACATCACTGCAGGCGGCGGCCGGTTGGGCCGCGAGGCGCGCCAGCGCCCGAACCTCGCCGAGCGTGAAGCCGAGTTCGCGCGCGCGGCGCACGAAGGCGAGGCGGCCGATCTCGGCCTCGCCGTAGACGCGCCGCCCGTTGGCGGCGCGCGCCGGCTTCGGCACCACGCCTTCGCGCTCGTAGTAGCGGATGGTTTCGATGTTGACGCCGGCGCGCCGCGCCGCCGTTCCGATCGTCGCGTCGGCTCTCGCATCCGTGATGCGCATCGGCTTGATCCTGTAGTCGCTACAGGATGTAGGCTTTCACGCGTTCGCAATCGAGGCAAGCGGCTGTCATGATCACAACCTCGAAATCGCCGGGCGCTGCGGGCCCGCTGGCCTCGTTCGGCGCGCTGCTCGGGCTCGGCGCCATCGCCGCCGGCGGCTGCTGCGTGCTGCCGCTCGGCTTTGCCGCGATCGGCCTGGGCGGCTCATGGCTCGGCGGGCTCGCGCTGCTCGCGCCCTATCAGCCCTACATCGTCGCCGGCGCGGGGGCGGCACTCGCGGCGGCGTGGTTCATGACGCTGCGCCGACGCGCCGCCTGCGCGACCGATGCGCGATCCGGCACCTGCCGCGCCGGCGGTCCGCGCCGCTTGACCTACGTCGCGCTGGCGGTCGCGACCAAGCTCTTTGTCATCGGCGCGGCGCTGGCCGGCTGATGCGACGGGACTCCGTCCTCACCTGCCCGCACTGCGGCCACGCGCGGCGCGAGACTATGCCCGCCGATGCTTGCCAGGTCGTCTACGATTGCCTGTCCTGCGGCACGGTGCTGCGGCCCAGGCGCGGCGACTGCTGCGTGTTCTGCTCCTATGGCGACGTGCCCTGCCCGCCGGTGCAGGTGGGGGGCCGGAGCCGCTGCACGTGACGGCCTAATCCCTTCCCGCCTCCATGATCTTCTCGCCGAGCAGCGCGGGGTTGGTGAAGCAGACTTCGTGGCTGCCGGGCATTTCGACGAGGCGGAAGAGGCCGAGCTTCTCCGAGAGCCGCGGGTGCCACGGCAGCGACGCCGGCAGCGACACGTCTTGCTGGCAGTTGAGATACGACTTCCCGATCGGCGACGCGGCGAGCTCCGCCTTGAGCGCAATCTTGTCGGTGAACGTCGCGTAGGGATGCGGGTTGAGCTTCGCGTATGCGCGCGTGGCGAGATCGAGATCGGCGTCGCACATGAACACCTCGCGCCAGATCGGGAACGGCATCACGACCGAGCCGTCGCCGCGCTCCTTCGCGATCTGATCGAACAGGCCGACATAGTGCGGCGGCACCATGTCGTTGAGGCATTGCCCGCTGTTCGGCACGAATGCGTTCCAATAGACGAGCCGGCGGATGCGGCCCGCTGCGAGCCGGTCGGCCGCGCCGCTGATCACCATGCCGCCATAGGAATGGCCCATCAGCACGGCGTCGCTGATCTTGTGCTGGTCGAAGTAATCCGTGAGCGATTTGATCGCGGCGTCGAGGCCGGTCTTCTTGGAATCGCCGGGCCGGTTGCCGGCAAGCGTCGGGCAATGCACCTGGTGGCCCTTGGCGCGGATCGGCTTCGCCGTGTCTTCCAGCTCCGCCCCGGTGTGCCACGCGCCATGCACGAGAACATAGGTCGCCATCGTTTCCTCCTGCTCCGCGGTTTTGGTTGTTGCCCAAGGCTTAGAGCAAAGAACGTACAGGCGGAAGGATCGACGGCGTCGCCACAACCTGGGCTGGCGCGCGATCCGCGCTTGATTTTGTTCTTGTATTGTTCCAATATGCCGTCGATGGCCCGGATCGGGTCATCCGGGGCGGCGCGCCGCTTCGCGCTCTTTGAGATCGTGGATCGGATGAACGAGCGCCGTATTCGAGGCGGCGCTTGCGTATGGGCTCGTGCGCGCGGCGCGGCTCCGCCCGGCGCGGTGTTCGGAAATGCTAGGTGTTTGCGATTTTTCGGGCGCAAAGCCGCCGGCGGCGGCTTCGGCGTTTGCCCCGAAATGCCCGGCGAAAGCCCGCGAAAGCCTACATTTGACTACAAAAGCCTACGTCAAACAGGGGGGGGTGGCGGTCGCAGTGCGCGTGATGTTTGCGGATGTTGACGTTTGTTTACGTTTGTTGACGCCGACACCCCCGGGGGCCGTCACTGCCGCGTGCCGATGCCGGGGGCGATGATGCGGCCGTCGGGCAGGAACTGCGCGCGCACCTCGGGAAAATCCTGCGCGGTGAGATCGGCGACGAACTTCGCGGCGGCGCGGCTGTTGTCGAGGCGCGGGCCGCCCGGGTGATCCTGCATCGTCGAATGCAGGCGCACGGAATGGATGTGCCCGGTCTTGTCGATGTTCACCTCGGCCACCGGCGCGATGCCGTTGGGGCCTTTCAGGTTGAAACGGCCGTAGGTCCAGAAATTGCCGAGGCTGTAGGCGATGAAGGCGCCCTTGTAGACGTCGATCGCGCGCGGCACGTGCGGGCCGTGGCCGAACACGATGCGCGCGCCGGCATCGACGACGGCGTGGCTGAAGCGATACACGTCGCCGCGGTTCTCGCCCAGGAACATCTCGGTCTGGCGCGGCACGCGCGTGGCCCGCGTGCCTTCGGCGCCGCCGTGGAACGAGACGATGACGATGTCGGCGTTGCGGCGCAGATCGCGCACGATGTTCTGCGCGCGCGCGATGTCGGTCAGCCACGGGATGCCGGGATTGTGCCCGAACGCGGCGAGGCCGATGCGCGTGCCGTCCGACATGCGCAGGATCGCGGTGCGCAGCCCGTCCTTGTCGGGGCCGGCGATGGCCATGCCGGTGCGGCGCAGGTTCTCGTAGGTCTGCATGCGGCCGGCGTCGCCGAAATCGCCGGCGTGGTTGTTGGCCGTGGACATCAGGTTGAAGCCGACGCGGCGCAGCACCTCGGCATGGAACGGCGGGCTGCGGAACACGTAGCACTGCGTGGGGTTGCGGCAGAGCTTGGCGCCGCCCTGGAGCGCGTGCAGCGTGCCTTCGAAATTGCCGAAAGTGACGTCGGCCTCCTTCAAGAGCCGGGCGAGCGGCGCGCCGAGCATGGCGGCGGGATCGGCGCCCGGCTGCACGCGCGGATCCATGATCGGCTGCGGATAGTCGCTGCCCATCATGATGTCGCCGACGCCGATGATCTTGTAGACGCGGCCCTGCGCCGAGGCCTCGGCGGCGGCGAAAGCGGCGAGTGCGAGTCCGGCGGCGAGCACGAGAACGTTACGGCGAATCACGGCATTCCCCTTGCGCGTTGCGATCGCGCGCGACTATGGCGGCGCGCCTGGGCGAGAGCAATAGAGCGGCGCTGCTTAACGCCGCGTTGCGCCGATCGCGGCGCGTCATTCCTTCTTGAAGTAGACGCCGGGGTTGCGGAAGCGCGCGCTGGCCGCCGGCGTGTAGGCGCCCCAATGCGTGAGCAGGCGGCGGCCGCCGGCGCGCTCGAGCTCCAGCAGCAGCGCGCCGGGCTGATAGTGGCCCTTGAACATCTGCTCCGCGCCGTCTCGCTCGAAGCGGAGCTGGAGCTTGTTCCCCATCGCGGTGCCGAGCGCGTGGATGTGCCGCTGCGTCTGGTAGCCGTTGGCGGTGATCTCGGCTTTGTATTGCCCGTCCTCGCGCGTGACCGAAATCTCGTGCGTGATGACGATGCCGTAGCCGCCGGTCGTGCGGCCGCCCGCTTCGGTGTAGCCGTAGGTGCCGCTCCAATCCGGCGCCTGCTCGGCGCGCGCGCTTCCCGCGAATACCACGGCCGCGATCATCATGGCGGCGAAGGCCAAACGCTTCATAGGCCCCTTCCCTCAGAACAGGTGCTGCCCGCCGGTGATGAAGATCTCGGCGCCGGTGACATAGCCGAAATCCTCGGTGCAGAGGCGGAAGACGACGCCGGCCACTTCCTCGGGCGTGCCGAGCCGGTGCAGCGGAATGCGCGGCAGGAGGTTTTCGTATTCGGGCGCCAGCATCGCCGTCTCGATCTCGCCGGGCGAGACGGCGTTGACGCGCACGCCGAGCGCCGCGAACTCCACCGCCATCTCGCGCGTGAGCGCCGAGAGCGCCGCCTTCGACGTGGAATAGGCCGAACCCGCGAACGGATGCACCGCGTGGCCGGCGATCGACGTGACGTTGACGACGGCGCCCTTGCCCGCGTGCAGCGCGCCCGCGAAACCGCGCGCCAGCGAAAGCGGCGTGAAGAAATTGAGCTGGAACACCGCGTGCCAGCCGGCGAGATCGCCGTTGAGGCAGCCGAGCCGCTCCTTGTAGGGCGTCTTCGGCGAGACGCCGGCATTGTTGACGAGCGCGTGCACCGGCGCGCCGTCGAGCCGCGCGAGCGCCGCCGCCACGAAGCGCTCGGCCTCGGCCGCGTCGGCGAGATCGGCCACGATGTGGTCCGACCAGCCGGGATCGCGCAGGCATTCGGCCGGAACGTCTTCGCGCGAGCAGGTGAGGACTCGCCAACCTTCGGCGGCGAAGCGCTTCACGGTCGCGTGGCCGATGCCGCGCGACGCGCCGGTGAGGACGAGCGTCCGCCGCGGGTCGCTAGACATCGGGTACCGCGCGCGCGGCCGGGCCGGGCCTGTGCATGTCTCGCTCCGAACGGGGAAGGACGGGCAAATGTTAACGCGCGACGCGCCGAAACGGCAACGCGCGTTAATCCATTAGGGCTTGCAGCGCGGCGCGCCAAGGAACACCATGGCACCCTGCGCAACGGAGTTGACCATGAAGGCCCGTCTTCGCTTTTCGATTGCAGCCGGCGCCCTCGCCGGCGCAGCGCTCCTCGCCGCGCCCGCGGCCGCTCAATGCTGGACCGGCGGCACCGCCGGACAGGGCGTTCCGCGCGAGAGCCTGCTCGTCACCAACCGCGCGCCGTTCACGGTCAACGTGATGGCCGGTCCGGCCGGCGGCGCCCAGCGCGTGCTGGGCCAGGTGCCGGCGGGCACCACGATGAGCTTCGCGAGCGTGCTGCCGCCCGGGCGCAATCAAACGACGCTGTGGGTCTCGCCCGAAGATCAGGACACGTACAAGCTGCCCTCGGCGCGCCGAACCGGAACGATCACGGTGGCAAACCGCCGCGATCTCACCTGCCGCCGCGCGGCGCAGCTCGAGGTGACGCAAGCCGTCTTCGCCGGCGTGCCGCGCCGCCCCGGCACCAACGTAGCCCGGCGTACCGATCTCTCCAAAATGGCGCCCGCCGCCGGCCCGCGCCGCCCGGCGGCCAAGACGGCGCAGAAGGCCACCGCCAAGAAGCCAACCAATCTCTCGCGCCTCGCGCCGGGCGCGGGACCGCGCGCGAACACGGCCGATCCGGCGCTGCAGGGCCGCCAGCCCGGAGCGCCCACCGGCGCCGCCGGCGTCGTGCGCTACTAGACGCGCCGCTACTTCCGGAGCGAAACCGGAGTCTCCACCACCACGACGCGGAACGGGCGCGTGACGCCGTCGTGCTCGGTCACCGAGACGTATTCGCCCTTCACGAAGGCGTGGCGGTCGAAGCGGAAAATCGGCTCGTCGTCGACGTCGTCGCCGGCCTCGTAGGAGAACACCCACTTGCCGTCGGGGCGGTGGATGAGCGTGCCGTGCTCGTCCTCCTCGCCCCAGAAGCGGCGCACCGTGCACGCCTGCTTGAACTCCTTCCAGGCCTTGCCGTCGAGGTGCCCCTTCGCGTCGAGCGGCGCCACGAATTCGTAGCCGTGGCCCGCGCTACCGTCGGGGTAATCCTTCGTGCGGGCGAGTTCGAGGCGGATCTTCTTGAGCGGCATCGGGCGGGCTCCTCGGATTCGGGTTCAGCAGCAGCAGGCGGTTGGCATCGGCGCCGGCCGATGCCGCTCGACGAAATGGCGAAGAATGGCCATCAGCTTCAGCGCCTCGACCCGGTCGCCCCGCGCCTGCGCCGCCTTGATGTCGTCGACGATCATGCGGCTGAGGCGCGGCGCGCCGTGCGGCGTGTGCACGAGGTAGGTGCCGAGCTCCACCGCCGCCATCAGCGGGATGTGCTCGTGCTGCGCGATCGCGCGGATTTCGTCCTCGGTGAGGTCGCACAGTGCGACGCAATCTTCCCAGGTCAGCATCGCCGCCCCGCTCGTTTCGACGTTGCGCGCAGCAAAGCCGAACAGCGCCTGCGCCGCCTTGACCGAGATCAACCGCGGCGGAGCGGCACACCCTCTTGCGCCAGCGCCTCGCCAAGCCGCGCAACGGTCGCTTCGAGACCGCCGCCCGCATCGACGCGCCGCCAGCCGAGCGAGACCGCATCGGGGTCGCGCTGGCTGCGCGCCACGGCCACGCCGGCATCCGAGGCATCGGCGTCGCGCGCGCCGACGCGCGCCTCGCGCACCGCAAGCGGCGCCTCGAGCCAGAGGCCGGCGAAGCGCGCGCCGGCCCGCTGCGCCGCGGCCTCGAGCGCCGCGCGGTGCTCGGCGCGGCCCGAAACCGCATCGGCGATGACGCTGTGCCCGCCCGCGAGCGCCACGTCGGCGCGGCGGATCAGCTCGGCATAGACGCGCTCGGTCCATTCGGGCGTGTAGTGGCTTTCGGGCAGGCGCTCTTTGGGCGCCACGCCGGCGAGGTGCTTGCGGATCACGTCGCTCCGCAGCAGCAGCGCGCCGGGCAGCGCGCCGAGCCGCGGCGCCACGGCGCGCGCGAGCGTCGACTTGCCGGTGCCCGAGAGGCCGCCGATCGCGAGCAGCACTGGCGCAGGCGGCGCCAGTGCTGCTTCGGCGAGATCGAAATAGGCCGCCGACTCGGCCCACGCCGCCTCGCGCCGCTCATTCGCCGCGATGGTCGCCTGGATGTGGCCGCGGATCACGGCGCGCATCGCGAGGAACAGCGGCAGCGTGGCGACGCCGCCCACGTCGCCGCTCGCCTCGACATAGCCGTTGAGCGCGAGGTTGGCGTGGCCGCCGAGCCCACGATGCAGGAGATCCATCAGCAGGAACGCGAAATCGTAGAACGCGTCGATGCGGCGGAACTCGCGATTGAACTCGATCGCGTCGAACAGCAGCGGCTTGCCGCCGACGAGGCAGATGTTGCGGAGATGCAGATCGCCGTGGCCATCGCGCACGCGCCCTTCCGCGCCGCGCCGGTCGAGCAGCGCCTTGGCCGCTTCGAACCGCGCGCGGCAGGCGGCATGCAGCGCCTCGGCGCGCGCCGGCGAGAGCGGCCGTGGCACCGCCGCGCGGCCGACGGACGCCACGTTGCCCTCGATGATCTCGCCGACGCCGGCGGCGCCGCCCGCCGCGCGCTCGGCTTCCGCGTGGAAGCGCGCGATCATCTCGACCGCGGCGGAGACGTGCTCGCGCGTGAGCGCCCCGCGCCCGGCCATGCGGTCGAACAGCATCGCCTGATCGAAGCGGCGCATGATCACGAGCCAGTCGAGCGCTTCGCCTTCGCCGCCGATCGCGAGCGCGCCGTCCGCGCGCCGCACCAGCGGCTCGACCGCGCGATAGAGCTCGGGCGCGGTGCGCCGGTTGACGCGCAGCTCCTCCTCGCACGCCGCGCGGCGGCGCGCGGGCGTCGAATAGTCGAGATAGGGCATTTTCACCGCGCGCTTCAGCTTCACCGCGCGCTCGCCGGCGAGGAACACGTGCGAGATGTGCGTATCCACGCGCTCGACCGGGCCGGAGCCGCGATGCGCTTCGGGGCGCGACAGGAACGCGACGAATTCGGCCTGCTCCGGCGCTTCGCTCAAACCGCCGCGCCCACCACCGGATGGGGCGCCTCGTAACCGGCGGGATCCTGATGGATGATGACCTCCGCGTTGGGGAACGCGGCATGCAGCTCGGCCTCGATCGCGTCGGAGATCTCGTGCGCGCGCGCGAGCGGCATCTGCGGATCGAGCTCGAGGTGGAACTGGATGAAGGTGAGCAGCCCGGCGCGGCGCGTGCGCAGGTCGTGCACCGAGCGCGCCTCGGAATGCGCGCGCGCGATCGCGATGATGCGCTCGCGCTCCGCGTCGCCGAGCTCGCGGTCCATCAGCTCGTCGAGCGCCTTACGGCCGATCTGCCACGCGTTCCACAGCAGGTAGCCGACGATGGCCACGGCGAAGATCGAATCGGCGTAGCGCCAGCCCCACACCAGGTTGATGCCGAGCGCCACGATGACGCTGCCGTTGATCATCACGTCGCCGACATAGTGCAGCGAGTCGCCGCGCACGGCGAGCGAGCCGGTACGACGGATGACGTTTCGCTGGATCGCGACCAGCACCAGCGTCATCACGATCGAGAAGGCCATGACGCCGATGCCGACATACTCCGCGCCGATCGGCTTGGGCTCGAAGAAGCGGCGCACGGCCTCGGCCATCAGCAATACGCCGGAGCCGGCAACGAAGGCGGACTGCCCGAGGCTCGCGAGCGCCTCGGCCTTGCCGTGGCCGAAGCGGTGCTCGGCATCGGCCGGCTGCACCGAATGATGCACGGCAAAGAGCGTCAGAATCGACGCCGCCGCGTCGAGCAGCGAATCGACGAGCGTCGAGAGGATCGCGACCGAATCCGAGAGCCACCACGCCGCCGTCTTCGCGACGATGAGGAGCAGCGCCACCGCGACCGAAGCCATGGTCGCGCGCTTCATCAGGCGCGCGGCGTCGCCCGGTGCCGTGGCCGGAGCGGCGGCGATGTTGGTGGAGGCGGAGTCCATGGCCCTTATCTATGCCGCACGAGGCGCGCCGGGAAGAAGCCGGACGCCGCAACCTGGCGGGTGATTCCTGCGAGGGACTCGCAAATGCGCGTGCGGAGCGTGCCGCTGCAGCCTGCTACGGATACAGCACTTCCGTCTTCCACCCGGCGCCGTCGCGCTCGTAGACGAGACGGTCGTGCAGGCGGAAGCGGCCGTCCTGCCAGAACTCGAGGCGCTCGTGGCGGATGCGGAAGCCCGACCAGTGCGGCGGGCGCGGCACGCCGCTGATCCCGAACTGCGCCGTGAACTTCGCGACGCGGCCCATCAGCTCCATCTTGCCGCCCATCGGCCGCGACTGCAGCGAGGCCCACGCGCCCAGCTGGCTGCCGCGGTCGCGCGAGGCGAAATAGGCATCGGCCTCTTCGGGCTCGACCGGCGCGGCCGGCCCCTCGATGCGCACCTGGCGCTTCAAGCTCTTCCAATAGAAGCAGAGCGCCGCGCGCCGGGTGGCCAGCAGCTCCTGGCCCTTGCGGCTCTCGTAGTTGGTATAGAACACGAAGCCGCGCGCATCGGCGCCCTTCAGCAACACCATGCGCAGGCTCGGATGGCCGTCGGGCGCCACGGTGGCCAGCGCCACCGCGTTGGGCTCGGCCGGCTCGCGCTCCTTGGCGGCGTCGAACCAGGCATGGAAGAGGTCGAGCGGGTCGCTGGTGGGCGTAATCGACATTGCGTATTTCTTCCTTGCGCAGGGCCTTCTAGGACAAGCGGCCGCGCGGCGCCAGAATTTGAGCGCCCGTTAACCCGGTCGCAACCGGGATGACGGCAAGGCTTTGTTCTGCCATAATTGGCAGACATGAAGCTTGGGGTCCGGGCGGCACGCGGGGATCAGGGCGTCCGTATCGAAGGCGGGCGAGACGACGCCGGCTCCAGACGAAGATGGGGCGGCTCCGGCCGTCCGGTGCAACATAACCAAGAGGTAAAAACGATGCGCATGATGGCCATGGGCCTTGCTGCAGCGATGGCGGTTACCGTCGCCGGCTGCGAATCCAACAATCAGACCACCGGCGCCATTCTCGGCGCGGGCGCGGGCGCCCTGATCGGCTCCCAGATCGGCAGCGGCAGCGGCCGCATCGCCGCCACCGCCATCGGCGCGGTGCTCGGCGCCGCGATCGGCAGCGAAATCGGCCGACGCCTCGACGAGCGCGACCGCATGATGTACGCGCAGACCGCCACCTACGCCGCGGAGAGCGCGCCGGTGGGCCAGCAGCAGACCTGGGCCAATCCGCAATCGGGCAACCGCGGCACGGTCACGCCCACATCGCAGGCCTATCGCGGCAATGACGGCCGCCAGTGCCGCAACTTCAGCGAGACGATCACGCTCAAGGACGGCAAGACCGAGCAGATCAACGGCCGCCGCTGCAAGAACGCGGACGGCAGCTGGGAATTCGTCGGCTAAGCCCGAACGGATTGATCCAAGACGCGAAGCGGCGGGCGCTCAGCCCGCCGCTTTTCGTTTGAGCGTTTCCACCGGCCGCGCGCCCTCTTCCGCCGACGGCGGAGCGAACAGCGTTTCGAGATCCATGTCGAGGGCGGCGCGCTCCGCCGCGCCGGCGCCGGCGAGCACACCGGCGAGGCGCGCGCGCCATTGGGTGCGGATGAAGGCGAGATCCTCGCCGGCATCGAGGCCGAGATCGAGGTCGCGCAGCAGCGCCGAGAGCTTCACGGCCTTGGCGTCGCGCGCCAGATACCAGCCCGAAGGCTCGGCCCGCCCGATGATGCGGTCGTCGGCAAGGCGGTCGAGAATCACCTGCACCGCGCCGCGGTCGGAATCGGCCAACGCCTCGGCGGCGAGGTCGGAAAGCGTGTCGTTGCGCACCGGCTTGCCGGTCGCGCGCGCGTCGAACAGCCGCTCGAGCATCAGCAGAGCCGCGATGAGCCGGCGCGCGGGCTGCGAGCCCTTGGCGGTGCCGGCGCCCGGCCGGCGGCGCCACTCCGGCGAGGCCGCGACGATCTCCGCCCCGAACAGCACGATGCACCAGACGAGATACACCCAGAGCAGGAAGATCGGGATGATCGAGAGCGTGCCGTAGAGAGTCTTGTAGGACGGGAAGGCCTCGACGTAGAGCGCGAAGCCCCAGCGCAGGAGCTGGAACAGCAGCGCCGCGATCGCGGCACCCATCAATGCGCCGCGCCAATGCACGCGCCGGTAGGGGATGATCAGATAGCTAATCAGGAACGCGACCATCATCAGGCCGAATGGCGCCAGCCAGACCACGCCGGCGAGCAGACCGCCGATGTCGCCGATGCCGCCCTGCCGGAACACGATCGCCGAGAGCGCCACGCTGCCGCCGACGAACAGCGGCGCCAGCGTGAGGATCGCCCAATACATCGTGATGCGCGCCATCAGCGGCCGCACCTGGCTCTGCCGCCAGATGCGGTTGAACACCGTCTCGATCGTGTCGAGCAGGATGATCGCCGTGATCGCCAGCGCCACGATGCCGAAGGCGGTGAGGTTGCGCGTGTTCTTCAAGAACTCGTCGAGCGCGAGGCGGAAATCCTCGCCGGCCTGCGGCAGCAGGTATTGGACGATGAAATCCTGGAAGCCCACCCGGATCTGGTCGAACACCGGGAATGCGGCGAGGATCGCGAGGCCCACGGCGATCATCGGGATCGCGGCGAACAGGAAGTTGTAGCTCATCGCCGCCGCGCTCTGGAAACAATGGTCGTGCCAGTAGCGCTTGGCCACGAACCAGAAGAACAGCGGAACCTCGCGCAGGCGGCGGATCGAGCGTTGCACGAAGACGGCGGAGCGGGAAGGACGGTTGGCCGGCGGAGTCATGGATTCATACTAGCCCGGTCCGGCCGAACGGGCGAACCGGGCACGTCGGCACCCCGCCCATGCGGCGGGGCCGGAAGGTGCCCGCTTCCGCCCCCGGGACCGGGGCCATCCGCGTCACAAGTCTGCCGCAAATACTGGCCATTAACCCGCCGGTTCCCTTGGGCTTTTCCGCTTGACAAGCGGGGCCTCCGCGCCATCTCTACCGGCCCGCGGCGGCCCCAACCGGGAGGGCGAGGCAAGCGCCCAAGGCCCCGCAAGTGCGCGGCGACGACGCGCCTTTGACGGCTTACATCATATCAACGACGGCCGAGAGAGATGATCGAAGTTCAGTCTCTGACCAAGGATTTCGGCCCGATTCGCGCGGTCGACCACGTCACCTTCACGGTGATCAAGGGCGAGGTGCTCGGCTTCCTGGGGCCGAACGGCGCCGGCAAGTCCACGACGATGAAGATGATCACCGGCTTCCTGGCTCCCACCGATGGCACCGCGAAAGTGTGCGGCCACGACGTGGAGAGCGACCCGATCGCGGCCAAGCGGAAGATCGGCTACCTGCCCGAGGGCGCCCCGCTCTATGTCGACATGACCCCGGCGGCGTTCCTGCGCTTCGTGGCCGGCATCCGCGGTTTCAAGGGCGCCGAACAGAAACGGCGCATCGACCGCGCCGTTCAGATGGCGCAGCTCGAGACGGTCTATAACCAGCCGATCGACACGCTCTCGAAGGGTTTCAAGCGCCGCGTTGGCCTCGCCCAGGCGCTGCTGCACGACCCCGAAGTGCTGGTGCTCGACGAGCCCACCGATGGGCTCGATCCCAACCAGAAGCACGACGTGCGCGAGATCATCCGCGAGATGGCGCCCGAGAAGACGATCATCATTTCGACCCACATCCTCGAGGAAGTGGACGCGATCTGCACCCGCGCGATCATCATCGCCGCGGGCAAGGTGGTGGCCGACGGCACGCCCAAGGATCTCGAGTCGCGCTCGCGCACGCATCAGGCGGTGACGCTCAAGATGCGTGCGGTGCCGGCGGCGGCGCAGCAGATGCTCGTCACGTTGCCCGGCGTCGAGTCGGTCGAGACGGTGCCGGGCGGCCTGCGCGTGCTGCCGAAGCAGGGCGAAGTGATCTATTCGACGGTCGAGGGATTCGTGCGCGACAAATCGTGGCCGGTGGACGACATCATCTTCGCGCGCGGCCATCTCGAGGACGTGTTCCGCGAGATCACGCGCCCGGGCGAGCGCGCGCCCGCGCCGGCCGGCACCGAGGGAGGCCGGGCATGAGCCTTCGCCTGCGCAACGTTAGCGCCGTCTTCAAGCGCGAGTTCGTCTCCTATTTCACGACGCCGGTCGCCTATGTGTTCCTGATCGTTTTCCTGGCGCTGGCCGGCGCCCTCACCTTCTACATCGGCAATTTCTTCGACCGAAACCAGGCCGATCTCGAGGCCTTCTTCACGTTCCATCCCTGGCTCTACCTGTTCCTGATCCCCGCGATCTCGATGCGGCTCTGGGCCGAGGAGCGCAAATCCGGCACGGTCGAGTTCCTGCTCACCATGCCGCTGACGCTCTGGGACGCGGTGCTCGGCAAGTTCCTCGCGGCGTGGATCTTCGCCGGCGTGGCGCTCGTCCTCACATTTCCGATCTGGCTGACCGTGAATTTCCTCGGCGAGCCCGACAACGGCGCGGTCCTCGCCGGCTACATCGGCAGCTTCCTGATGGCCGGCGCCTATCTCGCGATCGGCTCGTGCCTTTCGGCGGCAACGAAGAACCAGGTGATCGCGTTCGTGCTCGCGGCGGCGCTCTGCTTCCTGTTCACGCTCGGCGGCACGAACATCGTGCTCGGCTTCGCGTCCAGCGTGCTGCCGCAGAGCCTCGTCGAGCTCGTCGCGTCGTTCAGCTTCCTCAACCACTTCGACCAGATCAAGAAGGGTGTCATCGACTTGCGCGACCTCATCTTCTTCCTCTCGGTCATGGGCGTGTTCCTCTACGCGACCACGCTCGTGCTCGAGCTCAAGAAGGGGCAGTAGGCCATGAAGTCCCGCCGCGGAATCATCATCGCCACGCTCATCGTCTCGTTCGTGTTCCTGGCCGCTCTGAACGCGCTCTCCAACGTGGGCGTGCGCGGCCTGGCGCTCGATCTCACGCAGGACAAGACGTTCACGCTCTCCGAGGGCACCTTCAAGACCCTGCGCGAGATGCAGGACCCGGTGACGCTGCGCTTCTTCTACTCGACGAAGCTCGGCGAGACGGTGCCGACCTACGGCGCCTATGCGGCGCGCGTGCGCGCGCTGCTGGAGCGCTACGCCGCGCTTTCGCGCGGCAAGATCCGGCTCGAGATCCTGAACCCCGCGCCGTTCTCGGAGGACGAAGACCGCGCGGTGGCGTTCGGCGTGCAGGCCGTGCCGGTGGACCAGAGCGGCGAGCAGGTGTTCTTCGGCCTCGTCGGCACCAACACGGTGGACGAGAGCGACAAGATCGCGTTCTTCCATCCGAGCCGCGAGCCGTTCATCGAGTACGACCTCACGCGCCTCATCCGCAATCTCTCGAGCACGAAGAAGAAGGTCGTCGGCATCATCACCAGCCTGCCCTTCCAGGGCCAGTTCACGCCCGGCGGCATGCAGCCGCCCTGGCCGATCTACAACGAGATCAGCGGCGTGTTCGAGACGAAGATGATCTCGGACGAGAAGATCCCCGACGACATCGACGTGCTGCTGATCGCGCACCCGGCAACGCTCGACGAGAAGGTGCTGTTCGCAATCGACCAATACGTCTTGAAGGGCGGCAAGGCGGTCGTCCTCGTCGATCCGGTGCCGGAATCGGCGCCGCGCCGGCGCACGATGTTCGGCGGCGGCATGGTGGGCCCGGGCTCGGACCTGCCGAAGCTGTTCAAGCAGTGGGGCATCGAGATCAAGCCCGAGAAGGTGGCCACCGACGCGGACCGCGCGCTGCGCGTCAATGCCTCGGATTCGAGCGGGCGCGCGACAGCGGCGCGCTACGTCGCGTGGCTCGACCTCCGCGCGGGCATCGGCCTGACCAACAACATCAACCGCAGCGACCCGATCACCGCCGGCCTCAACCAGGTGATCATGGCCTCGAGCGGCATCATCCTCACCGCCAAGGACGCGACGACGAAGATCACGCCGCTGCTGTTCACGACCGCGACCGGCTCGGAGACCGACGCAAACAAGCTGCGCATGCAGCCCGACGTGATGGCCCTGCTGCGCGAGTATCGGCCCGGCAAGGAGCAGCTGCATCTCGCGGTCCGCATCACCGGCAAGGTGAAGTCCGCGTTCCCCGAAGGCGCGCCGAAGGCCAAGGAAGAGCCCAAGAAGGAAGAAGCGACGAAAGAGGAACCGAAAAAGGAAGAGGCCAAGAAGGAAGAGCCGCCCAAGGAAGGCGAGAAGAAGGACGAAGCGAAGAAGGAAGAACCCAAGGCGCCAGAAGCGCTCAAGGAATCGAAGGGCGACATCGACGTCATCGTCGTCGCCGACGTCGATTTCGTGCAGGAGCAGTTTTGGGCGCGCGAGCAGAATTTCTTCGGCGAGACGGTCCGCATCCCCTACACGGGCAATGCCGACTTCCTGATGTTCGCGCTCGACCAGCTCTCCGGCGCCAACGCGCTCAAAGGGCTGCGCGGCAAGGGCATCGCAGCCCGCCCGTTCACGAAGGTGGAGCAGCTCCAGTCCGACGCCGAGAAGCGCCTGCGCGCGCAACGCGCCGATCTCGAGAAGCGCTACAAGGAGATCCAGGACAAGCTCAAGGACGTCCGCACGAAGGGCGCCGACGGGAAGATCGAGCTCACCGCCGAGCAGCAGACCGCCGTCGTCGAGTTCACGCGCGAGCTCTTGCGCATCCGCCGCGAGCAGCGCGCGGTGCAGTTCGAGGCGCGGCGCGACTACGAATCGCTCGACCGCACGATGAAGCTCGTCAACATCGGCGCCGTGCCGGTGGTGGTCGGCCTCATCGCGCTCGTCGTCGGCCTCGTGCGCTACCAGCGCCGCCGCCGCCGCCACGAGACGAGCTGAGGCCGGGAGAAACGCGATGAACAGCAAGACTCTCTACGCCCTTTCGGGCCTCACCGTCCTCGTCATCGGCGCCACGGTGTATCTCACGCCGGCGCCGGTCAGCGAGCGCGCGGCGCCCGGCGAGCGCATGTTCGCCAACCTCGACCCCAAGACGGTCAACAGCGCCGCAAGCCTCGCCATCACCGCCAAGGGCAAGAGCTTCACCGTCCATCAGAAGGACGGCGCGTGGGTGGTGAAGGAGATGTCGGACTATCCGGCCGATCCGGCGCTCGTGCGCAAGGCGCTGTTTTCGCTGACCGAGCTGCGCCCCTACGAGGCCAAGACAAAGGACCCGAAGCGGCTCGCGAAGCTCGAGCTCGAGGACCCGAAGGGCAAGGACGCGCAGTCGAAGCAGCTCACCGTCAAGGACAAGGACGGCAAGGTGCTGGCCGACGTGATCTACGGCAAGGCCAACTCGACGAACGTGATCCTCGGCAAGGAAATGGTCTATGTGCGCAGGGCCGGCAGCGACCAGGCCTGGCTCGCCGAGGGCGATCCCTCGCTGAAGGCCGAGCCGCTCGACTGGATCGTGCGCGGCGTCATCGACGTCGACGTCGAGCGCGTGAAGGACGTGGAGACGAAGAACCCCAAGGGCGAGCTCGTGCTCCACATCGCGAAGGAGAAGGTGGACGACAAGGAATTCGCGATCAAGAACATGCCGGCAGGACGCAAGCCCAAGGAAGCGCGCACGATCGCCTATGTCGCCGAATCGCTCGACAACGCGAATCTCGACGACGTGAAGAAGGCCGGCGACATCGATTTCGAGAAGAACGGCACCGCGGTCGGCACCTGGCGCACCTTCGACGGCCTCGTGATCAAGGCGCGCATGGCCGAGGTGGACAAGAAGTTCTGGGTGGCGCTCTCGGCCGAAGTCGACGAGGCCGCGCTTCTGAAGGAGAAGCCCAAGGCCGATTCGAAGCTCAAGGACGCGGACGCGGTGCGCAAGGAAGCGGCCGAGATCAACAGCAAGGTGCGCGCCTGGGCCTATCATCTGCCGACCACCAGCTCACGCTTCATGACCTACAAGATCGAAGATCTGCTCGAGCCCGAGAAGAAGGAAGAAGAGAAGAAGGGCGAGACGCCCGCAGCACCGACGCCAGCCGCGAAGCCCGAAGAGCCGAAGCCCGCCGCGCCGCCGGCGACGAAGGTCGAAGAGAAGCCGGCGACGCCTCCGCCCGCCCCGCCCGCCCGGCGCAATCGCGGCGCGCGATAGTCCCTCTCGCCCTGGGGCGAGACGGAGTTACAGCCGCGGCGCCTTGATCTTCGCCTGCTCGCACACGTAGTCGAGCATCGCCGAGAAATCCTTGTCGGCGAAATCGGCGGTGCGCGCGGCCTGCCCCAGCATCTCGCGCGCGGCGACGCCGACGAACATCGGGACGCCGGCCTTCCGCGCCGCCTCGGTGATCAGCGACGCGTCCTTGTGCGCGAGCGCGATGCGGAAGCCGGGCGCAGTGTCGCCCTTCAGCACCTTGTTCGGCCAGTTCACCTTGTTCTGCCCGTTCACGGCCGTGGTGCCCCAGATCACGTCGAGCGTGGTCTTCAGGTCCAGCTTCATCGCCTGCGCGAAGGCCAGCGCCTCGGCATTCAGCACGCAGTGGAAGATCGCGAGGTAGTTGTTGACAAGCTTGGTGCGCGTGCCGGCGCCGGCCGGGCCGCAATGGTGGATCGTGTCGCCCATCGCCTCGAGCAGCGGGCGGGCGCGCGCCACATCCTCCTTCGTGCCGCCGACCATGAACAGCGACTTGCCCTCGATCGCGTGCTGCACGAGGCGCCCCACCGGCGCATCGACGAAGCCCACGCCCTTCTTCGCGGCGTCGGCGGCGGCCTTCTCGGCGGCGCCGGAATCGACCGTACTCATGTCCATCAGCAGCTGGCCCGGCTTCGCGATTTAGAGGATGC
>CAYZSG010000070.1:0-22026 GCA_964481045.1 uncultured Candidatus Odyssella sp.
GGCGCCAGAGATAGCCGCCGATCGCGAACGCGCCGGCGGCGAGGCCGAGCAGCGCGGCCTGGTCGAGCTTCACCTCGTCCTTGCGCCAGCCCATCCAGAACGCGATCAGCGCGCCGACGAGAACAGCGGTGGCGCCGAGCTTGGTCAGCGCCACGATCGCGCCGCTCACCAGCGCCGGGACGCCGATCGCGAGCTTGTCCGAGAATTTCATGCGGACTTCCGCGTTCGGGAACAGCATCTCGACGTCGGCCTTCGGGATGTTCTGGAACAGCTTGATGAACACCGTTCCCGGCACGAACGGGAGGCGCTTCCGCTTGCGGCGCCGGAAGTGCTGGGCGTCCTTGAAGCGCACGTAGACGAGCACGCGGTCGTAGTTGACGAACGTGATCCTGCGCTTGCGCAGTCGGAACCAGCGCCGCACCGTCTCGGTGCGCTCGGTCTCGCCGCGCTTGAAGACGAGCACCTCCTCGAAATCGTCGTAGTTGACGTGAAGGCGCACCTTGAACAGCGATTCCTCGGAGAGGGCGCTGTGCAGCTCGCGGCGCGAGACGGACTCGTAGTTCGCGCGCTCCAGAACGGCCGTCAGCGCGCGCACGAGCTCGAGCGGATGCGGCGGCGGCCGTGCGCCGGACAGCGCTGGCATGGCGCGCGTATCGGCATCGGCCGCGACCGGCGCGTAGGCGTCCTTGAGCGCCTCGAGCCGGATGTGGAATTCCTGGTGGATGAGGCTCGAGGCCATCGCCGCGCACTGGCTGAACGCCTCGGCCTCGGCGTCCGCGAGCGCGCCCTCGGCGAGGCACATCGCGAGGATGTCGCGCTTGCGGAACGGGATGAATCGCGCGCGTGCGGGCCGGCTGCCGTCCATGCCATCCTCCGGCTCGCATGTTATGCCGGCGGGGGCGGCCCCGGAAGCGGCCTATTCCCCGCCGGGGAATTGCCCAACGGCCGCGGCCGGCCGAACGGCGCGCGGGTGCGCCCGGCGCGACTGGATCGGCGCAGCTCCGCTCGGCCTGCTGTTCATCGCGGGTTTCATCTTCGTCTTCAAACTCGCGCACGCCGATCCCGGCGTCATCGGCGGCGCGGCTGCCCTCTGGCTCCGGATCGCGTCGGGCGGGCGACGCGCCGGCGCCAGATGCGATGTCGGCGCGCGGGAACCCGGCCGCGCGCGGCGTCGTTTAACGGGGTGGCTCAGCGAAATCGCGGCTTCGGCCGATGCGAGCCTCTATCGGCCGGATAGGAGGCGCGGACGCCCGCTTCGCGCGGGCGTCCGCCGCCTCTGAGGCTTACTGCACGGTGAAGGCCTTGACGACCGGCGCGTTGCCGATCATCAGCGGCTTGTCCTGCGCCTGGCTGCGCACGCCGAACTCGTAGCGGCCCATGCGGCCGGTGTCGGCGTGCAGCATGGCGATGAGCTTGCTGCCCTTCTTGACGCGCTTCGTGAGGCGCACGGTCACCTTCTCCGCGGTGCCCTTCTTGACGCGGGCATAGCCAATCGAGCCCGGCGCCACCGGCTTCCCGTCGGCGGTGGTTTCGTGGATCACGACGAAGCCATCCTGCTCCATCATCACCTTGTCGATGACGACGGCGCCGCGGCGGACCGCCTGGTCCGACACGGTCAGCTCGGCCTTCGGGCCAGCCGGCGGAGGCGGCGGAGCCGCGGCCGGCTTGTCGGTCGAGGCACAGGCCGAAACGCCGAGCGCCAGCACGGCGAGCCCGGCGAAAGCGAATTTACGCATAGAGACGTCCCCTTCTGTTCAACACAAATGGTCCGGCGCATCGATCCCCGAAACCGCCGGACATCTGTATAAACACGGATCGGCCGTTGGCCGTCCAGAGAGGAACTGCGGCGTGTTTGCCGCATCCCCAAAACGAAGAAGCGGCCCGCCTCGCCAGGGGGCCGCTTCGCCGTTCAACCTGAGACCGTGCCTTCAGTAGCAGATCCAGCCATAGACCGGATGCGGGTGCGAATAGCAGTTCGGACCCGGGTGCTGCTGCATGTAGTAGTCGCCGCCGGGGCCGTAATTGTTCCAGCCGCGCCGCGCCTCGGCGATGCCGCCGGTGGACGCCTGCGCCGCCGCCGCGCCCAGCGCGACGACCGCGAACGCCGCGGCGAGGATGATCTTCTTCATGGTGCGAGCCTTTCCGATGTTTCAGCGCGGGCCGCGCGAGAGCGGCCCTGATCTGCCGTGAACTATCTCACAGCAGGCTGAACGGCGCAGTGACGGCGGTCATGTGACCGGGCGCACGGCCTCTGGAGATACATGGGGCTTCGACAAACATGACGCCCAATTCTCCGCCCGAGATCTCCCGCGCTTTAAGGCCGAGGAAAGACAACCCTTTCACTGGCCCCAGAGGTGCCACCTTTTCAGTTGCATTTCGTGCTGTTATAAACTTTAGGTGGAAGAAGCACGATCCGTGGCGTTGTGCGGACGGGAGGAAGAAATGCAGGATTGGTGGTCTCAAGCAACGCAGCTAGCGTGGGCCGGTGCCAACGGTGGCGCCTACATTGGCAAGCCGTATCGCGGGGTACTGCACACCGCGGAATCGGACGCGACGACCTATCGGCCGTCACGAACCGATTATTTCGGCCACAAGAACCCGCCGCACTTCACGCTTTGCCTCGAGAACGGCGCGCCCAAAGTCTATCAGCACTTCCCGCTCTCGGTCGCGTCTCGCGCGCTCGAAAACCTCACGGGCGAGAAGCTGCGGGAGCGCCTGCCGCACGGGCAAGACGTTCAGACCAATCGAGCGAATGCAATCCAGATCGAGATTTGCTGGTGGGCCGACAAGATCGCGACGTTGCCCGCCCCGATGTTCGCACTGCTCAAACAATGGATGCGTTGGGTCGAGCGCGAAACCGGAGTTCAACGCTTGGCGCCCGACGTGTTCTATGGTTCAAACGGTGGTTATGGCTATACGGCGCGCTCGCGCATGGACGCGGCCCAATGGTACGCGTTCAACGGCTGGTGCGGGCATCAGCACGTTCCCGAGAATTCGCACTGGGATCCCGGCCCGATCGATATTCGGACGCTCCTCGCGGTTCCCTAGAGGTACCGCGGTTGCACAACGGCGCAGCGGCAGGCTCGATCGATATTCCGGGCCGGGATCTCGCCAGCGGCCTCTAACCAACGTCGGTTAGAATACGCCCACCGGCTCGAGGCCGAGCCTGTGCTGGCCGTACATCGAGGCGATCGCTTCCCAGTCGAGGCTGAGATGCAGCGCAGCGGCGTTGGCATCGCGCCAGAAGCGCTGCAGCGGCGCGTTCAGGTCGCTCGCGGCGGCGCCGTCCTTCGCGTAGAGATCGTTGACGACGGCCACCGACTGCTTGGCCGCGAAGCCCTGGTTGCGGCGGATCGTGATGCGCTCTCCCGCCTCGAGCGCGCCGCCCTTGCGCACTTTCTCTTCGGCCGCGATCACGCTGTTGAGCAGCATCGAGAACGCGGACTCGATCGTCGCCGAGGCTTTGCCGATGCGCGACTGGATCAGCGGCGAGCCCGAGACCGGCACGAACATGCCGGGCTTCGCCGCGCGCGTGCGCGTTTTCGACTGCTCGACGAAGGTGTCGAGCGCGCCCTGCGCCATGCCGAGGATCGGCGAGACCAGCGCGGTCGGCCCGAACGTCGTGAAGCCGATGCGCGCCATCACGTTGCCGTCGATCTTCTTGCCCGGCACCGTGCCGCCGACAATGTCGGCGAAACGCACGAGACGGTGATCGGGAATGAACACCGGCTTGTCGATGCGCACGGTCTTGCTGCCAGTGCCCTGGAGGCCGCTGGTGAACCACGTCTCCTGATCGACGCGCATGTCGGCGATCGGCACCAGCGCCCAGGTGATGTCGGGCTTGCCGCCCGCGCCCGGCAGCATTGCGCCGAGCATCAGCCAGTCGCTGTTCTCGCAATTGCTCGCGAACGGCCACGCGCCGGCCAGCTTGATGCCGCCCGGCACGATCTCGACCTCCTTGCTCGGGAAATAGGAGCCGGCGACGAGCGCGTCGGGATCGGCCCACACGTCGCGCTGCGCCTCGAGCGGGAAGTACGACGTCATCCACTGGTAGCAGACGGCGAGCGAGCCGCACCAGCCGGTGCTGCCGCAGGCCGAGCCGAGCTCGAACGCGATCTGGGCCATCTCGGCGGTGCCGTATTCGAAGCCGCCGAACGCGGCCGGGCGCACGAGCCGGTGGATCTCGGCCTGCTTCAGCATGTCCATCGTCTCTTTGGAGACGCGGCGCTTCTCCTCGGTCGCGCGCCCGGCGGCGCGGATCGCGGGCTTCATGTCACGCACGCGGCCGAGCAGGGTCGCGAAATCGGGGCGCTTCGGCTTCGTCGGCAGGGGGATGGTCGCGGCCAGTTGCACGGTTTCCTCCATCGTCACGCGGTTTCGCTTGCGCTCAGCTCGATTTGCCGCCGCGCAGCGTCGATTCGGGGCGCTGGAACGACTTGTTCATGTGGCCCATGCCCTGCTGGTCGCCGCGCTCGAACATCCAGGTGTAGCCGCCCGGCGGGTTGGCGAGGATCTCCCAACAATTGTCGTCCTTGTCCCAGAAGTAGAAGCTGTAGGTGCCGTGCTGGACCGCGGGCTTCGTGATCTTGTGCAGCCCCCACAGCGCCGCATCGCGCACCACGAGGCGATGACACTCGTCGACGCGCGCCTCGCTCTCGACGTCGACGCCGTTGTGGTAGAGGAACGGCATCTCATCCTTCGAGCGGTTCTCGACGCACACATAGATGTGCTGGCTGCCGAGGCGGAACCACAGCGCGATCTTGCTCGGCTGCACGACCTCGAAGCCCATGAACTCCTCATAGAAACGGCGCGCATAGGCGAGATCGCGCGATTCGAGCGTGCCGTGCGAGATGAAATTGAGCTTCAGCGTCGGCGCCTTCGCCGCCTGCGGCTCGCGCTTCGCCTGGGTGTCACCGTCCATGATCCGGGTTCCCGCCTGCTAGGAGCGCTTGTCCGCCGGGCATTTTTCCCACAGCGAGTCGGCGCGATTGAGCACGATGTCGACGCCGCGCTTTTCCGGCTTGCCGCCGGGGCCGGCGATGACTTCGATTTTCCAGTAGGGCTGAATGGGAAAGCCGTTGACGTTGTATTTGAGGTCGCCGCGCACCGAGGCGAGGCCGTTCTTGCGGATCGCGCGCGCATAGGCCGCCGGATCGTCGGCCTTGCCGGCGAGGCTGCGCGCGGCGGCCGCGATCGCGCGCGCGCCGTCGTAGCCCTGCGCCGCGAACATCGAGGGCGCCGCGTTGTAGGCGGCCTGGTAGGCGCGCAGGAACTCGCGGTTGCGCGGATTGTCGAGATTCGGATTCCAGTGGCCGGTGTGCACCGAGCCGATCGCGGCCTCGCCGATCGCCGGCAAGGTCGCGTTGTCGACGACGTAGAGCGTGTAGAGCTTCATCGTGCCGCGGAGGCCCGACGTCGCCCACTGCTTCAGGAACGAGATGCCCATGCCGCCCGGCGCGAATACGAACACCGCCTCCGCGCCAGCCGCGCGCGCCTTCGAGAAATCGGCCTGGAAATCCGTCTCGCCGAACTTGAACAGGATCTCGCCGGCGACCCTGCCCTTGTAGGTGCGCTTGAAGCCGGCGGTCATGTCCTTGCCGGCCTGGTAGTTCGGCGCCATCAGCACGATCGACGTCACGCCGTCGCGGCTCGCGAGCTCGCCGGTCGCCTCGGCGTTGAGGTCGCCCACGAACGATGTGGACGCGAACAGAGGATTGCAGAGCGGCCCGGCCAGCGGCGACGGACCCGCATTCATCGCGACCAGCGAGACGTTCGCATCGAACACCGGCTTCGAGACCGCCATGACGATGTTGGCGGCGAGCACGCCGGCGATGATCTGGACACGCTCGTTGCGGATCATGCGCTCGGCCTCGCGCACGCCGACGTCGGTCTTGCCCTGGTCGTCCGCGTAGAACACACGCATCGGCGTGCCGCCGAGCTCGTCGCCGTCCTGCTTCCATCCCTCGGCGGCGAGGCCGAGCTTCCAGCCGTTCTCGAGATGGCGGCCGACGACGGCGATGTTGCCGCTCGTCGTGTTCAGGAAGCCGATGCGCAAGTCCTGCGCCGAAGCGGATGAAACGGCGAGCGCGCACGCGGATACGGCGCCCGAAAGGGCGAGACGAAAAGCGAGCATTGCGGATCCTCCCATTCCCCTGCCCTCCGCTGCCGATTCAGGTCGGCAACCAAGAGGCGAGGCTGCAGGAGGACTATGCGCGCGGCGCCGTACAGGGTCGAATGAAATTCGGAAATGAAGCCGATTGCTTCGCGAAATGCGCGCGTCGCATCTGCGTGCGCCGAAAGGCAAAGTGAACAGGAGGCGGGGAGGCGCGGAGAAGAAAGAACTGTGCGCTATGCGCGCAATACACTTCTCCCCGCCTCCCCGCCTCCTGTTCCTTTAATCCCTTTCTTCTTCTGGACGATCGTGCGCGTGCCGCGCTCAGAGCCCGTTCACGTCCGCATGGATGCGGATGTCGGCGATCTTGCCGGCGCGGCGGCGCAGCACGGTGCAGGCCTTGATCGTGAACAGCGTGTCGTTCTTGCGCGTGTACATCACGGCCGCCTCGGCGACGCCGACCTGATCGCCGCTCGTCGACCACGCGCCGGAGATGCTGTGCGACATGCCGTTGAGCTGGCTCCAGAGCCCGCCGATCGCCGCCTTGAACGCATCCTTGCCGACGAGAGTCGGGTGGTTCGCGAAGGTGAGCCGCACGTCGTCGGTGTGCTGCGCGAGCAGGCGATCCATGTCGAGGCTGTCGGCGGCGCGGAAATATTCGAAGATCCAGCGATTGTCGCCGGACGCATCGCTCGGATTCTCCGGCGGCAGCGCTTCGCGGCCCTTCTCCTCGACCGTGCGGCGCACGGCGGCGAGCGTCGAGGCGACGGCGTTGAGATACATGCCCTCCATCGGGCCGAAGTGTTTCTTCTCGGCCTCGGCATTGCCTTCGAGGCCCTTGCGCGTGAGCGCGAACGAGAAGGTGAGCGTGAGGTTGCCGTTCTCGTCGGTGCCGAGCGTGTTCTCGATGCGGCCGGGCTCGTTGCCGGAAACGCGCTCGAAGATCACGCGATTCTCGGGCTCGAACGTCACCTTCTCGCGCAAGGGCTCCTCGCCGAGCAGGATGTCGCGCAGCACCCAGCCCTCGCCCTTCTCGATCACCTCGCACTTCTTCATCGCGGGAACGAAGGGCAGCGCATTGTGCGCCTTCATCATCAGCCCGGTCCACACGTCGTGCCGGCTCAGATGCGGCTTGCACGGCTCGTTGACGGGAATCGTTCGGCTCAGCGTGTACATCGGCGCTCCTCCGGGTTTATTCAGCGGCGGCTTTCGCCGCAGTCGTTGAGCCGACGGTTTCGCCGGTCGGCATCGGCGCGGCGGCCGGATCACCGGCCGCAAGCCAGTCCCACATGCGTTCGAACAGCCTGCCGCTCGTGACCGCGCGGTCCGCGGCTTCGGCCGCGCTGTAAATCTCTCCGGCAAGGCCGGTCGCGAGCACATCGAGTTCCACGCGCGCGGCATCCTCGAGGAACCAGGCGAGCACCGCCGCCTCCTCGACCGAACGGCCGATCGCCAGCGCGCCGTTGCCGCGCAGCACGATTGCGCGCGCGCCGCCGAGCATCGCCGCCACGGCCTCCGCGCTCTTGTCGTCGCGCACGAGGCGCGGATCGGGCCAGAGTGGCGGTTGCGGCGCGAAATAGCTGCCGAGGCCGTGGCGCGCGAGCGGCGTGCGGCCCAGCGTCGAAAGGCTCATCAGCTTCGGCGACTGGAATCGGACGATGCCGCCGGCATCGGCGCGCCGGCGATAGATCTGCTGGTGCAGACGCACCTCCGGCAATGCGCCCTCCGGCAGCGGCGCGTCGACGGCGACGCGCACCGGCGCGTCGCTGTCAGTCACCAGCGACAGCGGCTTGGCCGGGCTGACGAGGAACGCGCGCGCGTCGAGCCGTGCGCTGCAATGGCCGTAGGCGTGCGCGAGGCCCGCCCGACCGACCGCGCGGCAGGCGACGGCAAGGCGCCGCGCGAGCGCGTCGCTCACGCCTGGAACTCCGGAATAGAGGGGCGCGCACCCCACATGCAGAACGACTCCTCGGTGAACGGCAATTGCCGCGGCCGGTAGGTAGCCTCGTTCTCGATCATCCGCACGCCGGTCGAGTATTCGAACGTCATGCCGTCGGGGCCTTCGAAATAGAGGAAGACGGCACCCGAGGTTGGATGGCGGCCGGGGCCGAAGCGGATGTTAACGCCGCGGTCGCGCAGGAAATAGTAGGCGCGCATCACGTCGTCGACGCTCTCGACCTGGTGATTGATGTGCTGCACGCCGTGGCGTTTGGACGGAAACAGGGCGATGCGATGGTGAACGGGATCGATGCGGAGCAGCGGCGCGGGCCCGATCCAGTCGCTGACGCGCGCATTGCACGTCTCGGTCCAGAACACCTCGTCGCGGGCCGGCGATTTCGAGAACATGCCGATATGCGAGAAACCGGTGATGCCCGCATCGCGCGACGGGAAATAGCGCCGGCCGTTGTTCCACGGCCGCGCGACGAGATCGACCGTGGCCCCGCTCGGCTCTTTGAACGTCACGAACGCGCCGACCCGGCGCTGCTCGCATTCGGCCGCGGTGCCGCGCCGCACCGCGAAGCCGGCGTCGTCGAGCGCGGCGGCGGCGGCCTCGAGCGCGGCCTCGCCGGCCAGCTCGAACCCGATCGTGTGGTCGTGGGGATCGCCCGACGTATAGACCAGCGTATGGTCGCGCTCGTCGGAGCGCAGATAGACCGAGCCGTTGTCCTCGCCCGCATGCTGCAGGCCGAGCACCTTCGTCGCGAACGCGGCGGCGGTGCCCACGTCGCGTGTCCCGAGGCGCACATAGCGCAGATTGGTCAGCGCGATCGCCACGCCTCCTCCCCCGGCTTTTTTGCTCTGCTGGCGCCGTCAGAGTGTGGTGGCGTTCCGCCCAAGTCGAATGTTAAATGGAAATGCCGTCCATTGGCGCGCGAAATGACGCCGGATTACGGCCGCGACGGAGAGAGAAAACGCATGAATCCGAACCGGCTCGACCTCAACCTCCTGCGCGTGTTCGGCGCGATCCTGGACACGCGCAGCGTCACGGTGGCGGCCACGACGCTCGGCCTCACGCAATCGGCGGTCAGCAACCAGCTCGCGCGGCTGCGCGAGGCGTTCGACGATCCGCTATTCGTGCGCACCAGCGAGGGCATGGTGCCGACTCCTCGCGCGCTGGCCATCGCCGATCCGATCCGGAAGTCGCTGGTGGCGATCCGTTTCTGCCTCGAGGAGCAGCTCGGCTTCGATCCGGCGGCAAGCGACCGGACTTTCCGCATCTACATGTCGGATGTCGGGCAGATGGTGTTCCTGCCGAAGCTCATCGAGCGGCTCGCGCGCATCGCGCCGCGCGTGAACATCGAGACCGTGCAGGTGCCGGCCGGGCGCATGCGCGACATCGCGCTCGAATCGGGCGAGGTCGATCTCGCGATGGGCTATTTCGAGGATTTCGACGGCGCATTCCGGCAGCAGATGCTGTTCGAGGAGCGCTATGTCGGCATGGTCCGCCGCGGCCACCCGACGATCGCGAACAAGCTCGAAATGCAAAGCTTTCTCGACACGCCGCAGCTTGTTTACCAGCCGCGCGGCGGCGGACACGGCGCGCAGGAGCAGGCGGTGGATCAGGCATTCGCGTCCGCCGGCGTGACGCGCCGCGTGGCGGTGCGCGCCGCGCATGCGATGGGCGTCACCTACATCCTTGCCACAACCGACCTGCTGGTCGTGGTTCCGAGCCGCCTCGCCGCCGCCTGCCGGGAACTCGCCGATATCGCGATCCTGTCGCTGCCGGTGGACATTCCGCGCTTCCAGGTGAAGCAGCACTGGCACGAACGCTTCCACCAGGATCCCGGCAATGCCTGGCTGCGTAGCGTCGTCGCCGAGCTGTTTCAGGATCAGCGCGCGCGGATTCCGGTGCCCGCCTAGTCGCCGCCCGGTCCAGGGCTCATGCGGGAAGCGCCGGCGAGTTGCGCTTCCACCGCGAGCGCCACGGCCGACCAGAGGATCGCGCACTCCGCGTCGCCGCGCTGGCGTACCGCGCGCGTGCGCTTCTTCATCAGCGCGATCGCCTTTGGCCCATAAGCATCCACGAGTTCGCGCGCGGTGCGCGCGATCTCGTCCACATCGATCGCGCCGGACAGCGGCGGAACCATCTCGTGAGATTTCAACGCGGTCATTCGTCGATCTGAAATATCAATTTGAGAGGACTTCCACGACGGATTTCGCGCCGCATGCGCCACGCAACAACGAAAAAAATACGTGCGCGGTTCCATAGTATGCCGGCGGCCCATGTCCAACCCGCCGCGAAGGCTTGATTTTCCAATGTTCTGCGCGCATGCGCCGCAGAACCGGCGTTTTCGCTGCGGCGTTTACGTACCGATTCTCGCATGGGCCGCGCATGCGCGCGGGGAAAGGAGCCGACGATGACCACGAAACTGATTCTGCTCGCCGGGGCTTGCACGCTCGCGCTGGCCGCGCCCGCTGCGGCCGCGCCGGGCCATTGCTTCAACGCGAACGGGCAACCGATCGGACCGGTCTACGATACCGAGCGGCCCGACACGCAGTTCAACACCTGGGTCCAGGCGCAGGGCGGCGAATGCCGTGCGCTGCGGGCGGAGGAAGTGACGCTCTATCGCGGGCGGCCGGCCGACTATCCCTCGGAGTACCGCCGCACCGAGATCCGGGAGCGCCCGCTCGAAGCCGTTCCGGGCGCGCCGCGCTCGGTCGAAACCGCGCCGCCCGCCGTCGCGTGGGAAGGCGATCCAGTCGTCGCACGCCGCCTGATCGTCACGCATTACCAGTCGAGCACGCCGAATCTGACCGTCACCGACACGGGCCGTGTCGTGGCGCTGTCGAACGGCGGCGCCTGGCGCATCTACGAGACGGTCTATGCCGACGGTTCGCGCCGGCAGGTCGCCGTGCAGATGCACGCGCCGCGCCAATACCTGCTGATGGAAAGCGCGGACGGCAGCCGCTGGAGCGAGACGGTCGAACTCGAGGAATAGCTTGATCCCGGCTGCGACGGCGATCCGCGGTGCGCCGCATGGCGCGCCGCGGATTCGCGCGCGGCTTCAAGCGCGGCGCTTCACCTTGCCGAGCGGCACGACGCCCGCCTGCCCTGGCGCGTCATCGTAGATCTGCACGCCCCCGCCGGCGCGCTTGGCCCGATACATCGCGGCATCGGCCTGGCGCACGATGGTTTCCACTTCGGCGCTGGCGCCACCGAACATCGCAATGCCGATGCTGATGCCGATCGTCAGCACCGACGCGCGCGTCACGATGGGCTGCTTGACGAGCTGGATCACCTTGTTCGCGACCAGCAGCGCGCCCTCGCGCGTGGCGCCGGTTTCCATCAGGCAGGCGAACTCGTCGCCGCCGAGCCGCACGATGGTGTCGGCGTTGCGGCCGACGCTGGCAAGCCGCTGGCCGATGACGCGCAGCACCTCGTCGCCGATGTGGTGTCCGAGCGTGTCGTTCACGTCCTTGAAGCGGTCGAGGTCCATGATCTGCAGGCAGGCGCTGTCGCCGCGCCGGCGCACCAGCGCCACCGCGTGCTCGAGCCGCGCATGGAACAGATTGCGGTTGCCGAGCCCGGTCAGCGGATCGAACAGCGCCATGCGCTCGAGCTCTTTGCGGTCGACGGCGGCGCGGCGCTTGGCGTTGACCTTCTCGACCGCGTTCATGATCGCCGCGGTGAGCTTCTCGCTGTCGATCTCGCCCTTGACCAGATAGTCGTGCACGCCGAGCTTCAGCGTCTCGACCGCCACCTTCTCGCTGCCCTGGCCGGTGACGAGCACGACGGCCGTCGGCAGCCCGTCGGGGCCGTGCCCCATTTTCGCGAGGAACTCCAGCGCGTCCATGTCCGGCAGATTGAAGTCGAGCACGATGCAATCCGGCGCTTCCGCGCGGAACGCATCCAGGCCCGCGCTACCGGTTTCGGCCGAAACGATCCTGTAGCTCGCGCGCATGCTCTTCTCGAGCAGGCGCGCATAGATCTCGCGGTCCTCCGCGCTGTCGTCGACGATCAGCAGGCGGACGGCCTCGGTGCGCATCACCGCGCTCCCCTCGGCAGCAGCACGATGTGGTACCAGTAGTCCACCAGCCGCTGGATTGATTCGAGGAAGCCCTTCATGTCCACGGGCTTCTGGATGTAGCTGTTGGCGCCGTCGCGGTAGCAGGTCTGGATGTCGCGCTCGTCGGCCGAGGTGGTCAGCACGATCACCGGGATCTGGCGCAGGCTTTCGTCGGCCTTGATCTCGCTCAGGACCTCGCGGCCGTCGGTGCCCGGCATGTTGAGATCGAGCAGGATCATGCCCGGGCGCGGCGCCTGCGCGGAATCCTTGTACTTTCCGCGATGGCGCAGGAAGTCGAGCGCCTCGTCGCCGTCGTGGCAGTGATAGATCGGATTGGCCATGCCGGCCTTCTTGAACGCGCGCAGGGTGGCCTCGGCGTCCTCGGGCGTGTCCTCGACGAGCAGAATGGGCTGCGTGTTGACGATCATGGCGCGATCCCGCTGCGTTGCCCGAGCGTGAAGTGGAACGTGGTGCCCTGCCCCGGCTCGGACTCGAGCCAGATGCGGCCGCGATGCTGCTCGACGATCTTCTTGACGATGGCGAGGCCGGCGCCGGTGCCGCCGCCGTATTTGTCGCCTGCATGAAGCCGCTTGAAGATGCCGAACACCTTCTCGCGGTGCTTCTCGGGAATGCCGATGCCGTTGTCGGAGACTCCGAACACGATCTCGCCCTCGGCGTCTTCCGCCCAGGTGACGGCGATGCGCTTCTCGGCGTTGTCGTTGTACTTCACGCCGTTCGTGATGAGATTGTGGAACACCGCGCGCACGCGCACCTGGTCGCAGAAGAGGCGCGGCAGCTTCTCGGGCACCGTCACGGTCGCGCCGGCCTCGTCGAGAAACACCTTCAGCGGCTCGAGCACGTCGGCGAGCACGGCGTCGAGATCGACCTCGGCGAGGCTCTGCTCGGTGCGCCCGACGCGCGAGAAGGTGAGCAGGTCGTTGATGATGTCTTCCATGCGCTTGGCGAGACGGCCGAGGGTGATCAGCTTCGCCTGGCCGTTTTCGTCGATCTTGTCGGCGTAGTCCTCGAGCAGGAAGTTCGCGTAGTTGTGGATGCCGCGGAGCGGCGCCTTGAGATCGTGCGAGGCGACGTAGGCGAAGTCGTCGAGCTCGCGGTTCGAGCGCGCGAGTTCCTCGGCATGGCGCGCGAGCTCGGCCTCGGCGCGCTTGCGGCGCGTGATATCGCGCATGATGCCGAGGAAGATCTCGTGTTCGCCCGAGCCCGCGACGCCGACCGACATTTCGAGGAAGAACGTCGAGCCGTCCTTGCGGACGCCCTGTTCTTCCTTGCCGGTGTAGAAGACGCCGTGCTGGCCGGTTTCCAGCACGCGCCAGCGATACTCGTCCTGATCGGCACGGGTGAGGTTGGGGAGCAGCCGCTTCAGCTTGCGGCCGAGCAGTTCCTCGCGCGTGTAGCCGAACAGCCGCGCGGCGGCCGGATTGACGATGACGATGCGCCCATCGGTACGCACGCCGACGATCGCGTCGACGGCCGTATCGAGGATCGTCTCGAGCCGGCGGCGGACTTCGGCGAAGGCGCCCGCACCGCGCGTCCGCGCCCGCTCGGCGGCGAGCGCCCAGAACGCCGGCGCAGCGTGCGCCGCGATCGATGCGAGCCGGGCGAGATCGTCGGCGCGATAGTCTTCCGCCGCGCCGGCGACAAGGAGCCATCCGCAACGCCGGCCGCGGAACTCCAGCTCGACGCGCATCGAGCGATCGAGCGCGAGCGGTCCCGCCGCCAGCACATAGGGCCGATTGCAGATACCGTTTTCCGGGCGCTCGGCGACGGGGCTCGGCGCCTTGCGCTTCCCCGCCGCCGCGCGGGCAGCGTTTCCATGCCGGAGCCAGATCTCGGCGTAGTCGTTGACGCCGTCGGGCTCGCCGGCCTCTTCGATGAAACTGATGATGCCGAACTGGCTGTTGCAGCGATCGAGCGCGAAGGCCAGCACCGTTTCGCCGAGCATCGCCTCGGGCGCTTCCGCGAGCAGCCGCGCGATGTCCGGCGTGCCGGCCGAATCCGGCGACGGCCGGCGCGTCCGGCGCCGGCGACCTTCGCCGGAATCGATTCTCGCGGATCGCTGCTGCCCGAGCATCCCTCGTCCCCGTTCCCCGGCGTCCCCACGCCGCGCGCACCCGGGTCGCAGCCGGGCGCGTTGACGGAGTTTCCACCAATGATGGTTGACGAATCGCTAACAGGGCCGATGCGACGGCGTCAGTCCTCGGAACGTCGCAGCCGCCGCAATCCCTTGGAGACGAGCGGCGCCACGAGCGCGATCAGCGCCAGCGCGAGCAGCGTCGCCGCCACCGGGCTTTGCAGGAACACCAATTCCTCGCCGAGGTTCATCTGCATCGCGCGCCGGAACTGCGTCTCCGCCATCGGCCCGAGGATGAGGCCCACGACGACCGGCGCGATCGGATAGCCGTGCCGGCGCATATAGAAGCCCATCAGGCCGAAGACCGCGAGCATGCAGAGCTCGACCGGCGAGGGCTTGGCGGCGACGGTGCCGGTGACGGCGAAGATCAGAATGCCGGCGTAGAGCCACGGCCGCTTGATCGCCAGCAACCGTACCCAGAGGCCGACCAGCGGCAGGTTGAGCACCAGCAGCATCGCGTTGGCGATGAACAGGCTGGCGATCAGGCCCCAGACCAGCATCGGCTTCTCGGCGAACAGCAGCGGGCCGGGATTGAGATTGTATTGCTGGAAGCCGGCCAGAAGCATCGCCGCCGTCGCCGAGGTCGGCAGGCCGAGCGTGAGCAGCGGCACGAGCGTGCCGGCGGCCGAGGCGTTGTTCGCGGCTTCGGGGCCCGCCACACCCTCGATGGCACCCTTGCCGAATTCGTCCTTGTGTTTGCAGAGCCGCTTCTCGGTCGAATAGGAGAGAAAGGTCGGGATTTCGGCGCCGCCCGCGGGCAATGCACCGATCGGAAAGCCGAACGCGGTGCCGCGCAGCCACGGCTTCCACGAGCGCCGCCAATCCTGCTTCGTCATCCAGAGAGAGCCGCGCACGGCCTCGACCGTCTCGGGCTCGTGGTGCCGGCGCGAGGCGACGTAGAGCGCCTCGCCGACCGCGAACAGGCCCACCGCGAGCGTCGTCACCTCGATGCCGTCGAGCAGTTCCGGCACGCCGAAGGCGAGTCGCGCCTGGCCGGTGAGCTTGTCGAGCCCGACGAGCCCGAGCGCGAGGCCCACGAACAGGCTGACCAGCCCCTTGCGCGGGCTTTCGCCGAACGTCGCCGAGACGGTGACGAAGGCGAGCACCATCAGCGCGAAATAGTCCTCGGGCCCGAAATTCACCGCGATCTGGACGAGCCACGGCGCCAGCAGCGCGATGCCGAGCGTCGCGATGAGGCCGGCGACGAAGGAGCCGATCGCGGCGGTGGCGAGCGCCGGCCCGCCGCGCCCGGCCTTGGCCATCTTGTTGCCCTCGAGCGCCGTGGCCAGCGAGGCGCTCTCGCCGGGCGCGTTCAGCAGGATGGCCGTCGTCGAGCCGCCATACATGCCGCCGTAATAGATGCCGGCGAACATGATGATCGAGCCGGCCGGATCGAACTTGTAGGTAATCGGCAGCAGCAGCGCGACCGTGAGCGCCGGACCGATGCCGGGCAGCACGCCGACGATCGTGCCGAGCAGGACGCCGACCATCGCGAAGACGAGATTGAGCGGCTGGACGGCGACGGCGAAGCCGTCAGCTAGCGCGGCGATGGATTCCCACATCGCGTCACCAAGGCCACGGAATCGCGTGCAGCGCGCGCACCAGCGGATCGAGGCCGCGCTGCACGAGCGTCTCGAGCGGGCCTTCCGGCAGCGCCAGCGTCAGCGCGCGCGTGAAGACGGCATAGACGAACAGGGCCAGCACGAGACCGATGGCGACATCCGCCGCCGGCGCGCGCCGCCCGAACGCCCAGGCCGTGCCCGCGAACAGCACCGTGCAGGCGAGAATGAATCCGCCGCCGAGCGTCATCAGCGCGATCATCGCGGCGAGCGCGGCCGCGATCACGACGATTGCGGCCCGGTCGATGCGGTCCTCCTCCGCCTCGGTCTCGGCGCGCGGGCGCCATGCGGCGAGCACGGTGGCGAGGCCGAGCAGCCCGAGTCCGCCGGCGATCATCAGCGGCGCGACGCTCGGGCCGACGCCGTACATCGAGCCGGGCGCGAGGCGCTGCGCGTCGAAGAAGATCACCGCGGCCAGCGCCAGCAGCACGAGGCCGATGACGAGCTCGGAGATTTCGATCCGGCCGCCGCTCCGCCGGATCATGTTGCGCGGTCCGGCCACGCGGCGGAGGCGCTACTTCGCGAGGCCGACCGATTTCAGGATGTCGGTCACGCGCGCCTGCTCCTCCTTGAGGAACGCGGCGAACGCATCGCCGCCGAGATACGCGTCGTCCCAGCCCTTCTGCTTCAGGACTTCGGCCCAGGCCGGCGACTTCGCCATCTTCTCGACCGCGGCGAGCAGCGCGGCCTTCTTGTCGGCCGGAAGATCGGGCGCGGCCATCACCGAGCGCCAGTTCGCGATCACGAGATCGATGCCCTGCTCCTTGAGCGTCGGCGCATCGACGCCGGCAAGACGGCTCGGCGACGTGACTCCGACGAGCCGGAGCTTGCCGGCCTTGATCTGGCCCTCGAATTCGCCATAGCCGGAAATGCCGGCCGTCACCTTCGCGCCGAGTAGCGCGGCGAGCGCCTCGCCGCCGCCCGAGAACGCGATGTAGTTGATCTTCGCGGCATCGGCGCCGGCCGCGCGCGCGAACAGCGCCGCCGCGATGTGATCGACGCCGCCGGCCGATCCGCCGGCCCAGGTGACCTTGCCGGGATTCTCCTTCACCGCCGCCGCCAGCGCCTTCGCGTCCTTGAGCGGCGAGCTGGCGGGCACGACGATCGCGAGATACTCGCCGGTGAGGCGCGCGATCGGCGTCACCTTGTCGAGCGTCACCGGCGCCTTGTTCGTGATGATCGCGCCGACCATGACGAGGCCGTTGACCATCAGCTGATTGCCGTCGCCCTTCGCGTTGATGAGCTGCGCGAGGCCCACCGTGCCGCCCGCGCCGGGCACGTTGACGACCTGCACGCTCTTGGCGGCGCCGCTCGCCACCATCGCCGACTGCATCGCGCGCGCGGTCTGGTCCCAGCCGCCGCCCGGCCCCGCCGGCGCCATGATCCTGAGCTCCAATTGCGCCGCGGCCGGCGCGCAAGCGGCCATCATCAGCGCCGCGGCGCCCGCCAGACGAACCATCGCAAGACGCATCGCGGCGTCCTCCCTGATTTTTCGATTATCCGTTCAGCCTAGCAGATCGACCGTGTCGTTCAACGCTCGCCGCGGCAAATCCATTGCTGGTCGCCGTCCGACTACCGTCCCACCCTTGCCAGCATCGATCGCGCCGCCGCGTCGAGGATGGCGTCGGTGTCGATGCCGTGGACGCGGTAGAGATCGGGGATGTCGGCGGATTGCCCGAATTTCTCGACGCCGAGCGCGTGCGTGCGGTGGCCGTGCACGGCGCCGAGCCAGGAGAGCGCGGCCGGGTGTCCGTCGATGACGCTGACGATCGCGGCCTCGCGCGGCAGCGCGGCCAGCAGCTCTTCGACCGGTGCGCTGGCCGCGGCGTCACCGGCGCGGCGCGCGCGCTTGGCGGCCTGCCAGCCTTCGTGGAAGCGGTCGGCCGACGTGATCGCGAGCAAGCCGGCGTCGGGCACGTCTTCGAGCAGCGCCGCGTGCGCCTCCTTGGCCTCGGCGGCGACCGGCCCCGTATAGGCGATCGCGATGCTGCATTCGGGGCCGGGCGGCACCGCCCAATAGCCGCCGGCGATCACCGCGTCGCGCAGCTCGGGTGTCATCGCTCGCTTGGGCTGGTCGAGCGGCCGCGTCGAGAGGCGGAGATAAACGGAGCCGCCCTTCTCCGCCTGCATATGCTGGAAGCCCCAGCGCATGATCGCGGCGAGCTCATCGACATAGGCCGGCTCGAACGAGGCGAGGCCATCGGCGGCCATGCCGATCAGCGGCGTGCCGACCGACTGGTGCGCGCCGCCTTCGGGCGCCAGCGTGATGCCGGAGGGCGTGGCCACCAGCATGAAGCGCGCGCCCTGATAGAGCGCGTAGGTGAGCGCATCGAGCCCGCGCGCAATGAAAGGATCGTACAGAGTCCCGACCGGCATCAGGCGCGTGCCGAAGATTTCGTGCGAGAGGCCGAGCGCGCCCAGCAGGATGAACAGATTGTTTTCGGCGATGCCGAGCTCGATGTGCTGGCCGGCGCGCGTCATCTTCCAGTGCTGCGCCGAGACGACGCCTTCGTGCTTGAACACATCCTCGCGCTCGATGCGGCTGTAGAGTCCGCGCCGGTTCACCCAGCCGCCGAGATTCGTCGAAACCGTCACGTCGGGCGAGGTCGTCACGATGCGGCGCGCGAGCTCGGTGTCGGCGCGGCCGAGCTCGTTCATGATGCGGCCGAAGCCCTCCTGCGTCGCCATGCGCGGCGCGATGTCCACCGCGAGCGTCTCCGGCACCGCGATTTCGGGCGCGCTCATGCGGCGCGGATATTTCTGCGCGAACGGCACCGTTTTCAGGAACGCCGCCAGCCGCGCCGGCGGCAGGTCGAGGCCCGCGAACGCCTCCCACTCGGCGCCGTCGGCCACGCGCATCGTCTTCCGGAAGCCGGCCATCTGCGCTTCGTTCATCAGGCCGGCGTGGTTGTCCTTGTGACCGGCGAACGGCAGGCCGTGGCCCTTGATCGTGTAGCAGATGAAGGCCGTGGGCTTGTCGTCGGGCACCGCGTGGAACGCTTCGAGCACGGTTTCGAGATCGTGCCCGGCGAGGTTCGTCATCAGCGCATGCAGCGCCGCGTCGTCGAGCCGGTCGAGCAGCGCGCGGATGCCGGGCTTGTGGCCGATGTCGGCGGTGAGGTGCGCGCGCCAGCCCGGCCCGCCCTTGAACACGAGCGCCGAATAGATCGGGTTCGGGCAATCGTCGATCCACTGGCGCAGCGCCTCGCCGTCCGGCTCCGCGAACGCGGCTTCGAGCTTCTTGCCGTATTTCAGCGTGACGACGCGCCAGTCCATCGCCAGGAACATGCGGTCGATGCGGTAGAACAGGCGGTCGGAGACGACGTTGTCGAGGCTCTGGCGGTTGTAGTCGATGACCCACCAGACGTTCCGCACGTCGTGCTTCCAGCCCTCGAGCATCGCCTCGTAGATATTGCCCTCGTCGAGCTCGGCGTCACCGACGATGGCGACCATGCGGCCCTTCTGGTGCGGCAGCATGCCTTTGTCGGCGAGATAATCCTGCACGAGCGCGGCGAAGCTCGTCATCGCGACGCCGAGCCCCACCGAGCCGGTCGAGAAATCGACGTCGTCCACATCCTTCGTGCGCGAGGGATAGGCCTGCGCGCCGCCGAGTGCCCTGAAGTGCTCGAGCTTCTCCTGCGTCTGCCGGCCGAACAGATACTGGATCGCGTGGAACACCGGGCTCGCATGCGGCTTCACCGCCACGCGATCCTCGGGGCGGAGGACGTTGAAATAGAGCGCGGCCATCAACGTCGCGACCGATGCCGACGAGGCCTGGTGGCCGCCGACCTTCAGGCCGTCGCGGCTCTCGCGAAGATGGTTCGCGTTGTGGATCGTCCACGACGAGAGCCACAGGATCTTCTTCTCGAGCGCCGCGATCTCGGCCAGCGGATCGTTGCCGCGCGCGCCCCCAACCTCTGGGCCAAGGCGCGCCGTGCCGGCGGCGGCAGTCTCTTTCGGGTTGGGCCCTTTCTCCATGTCCGTCGCGGCTCCTCCTCGCCCGAGGCATTATAGCGGAGCTTTGCCGCCCGGAAGCCCCACTCTCGCAACCAGATTATGCACGCCATGGCCCCTCAGGAATTCCTCGATCTCGCCCGTGCCCGGCGCACCGCGCGCACGCACGGCCCCGCCGCGGTTCCGGATGCGGCACTCGCGGGCATCCTCGAAGCCGCGCGCTGGGCGCCCTCGGCGGCGAACCGGCAGCCCTGGGAGTTCGTCGTCGTCGCCGATCCAAACCTGAAGCGCGCGCTGCGGCAGGCCTTCCTCGACGAGGCTGCCGGCCACGGCGAGAAATACCGCTCGGTGACGGAGAAGCAGGCCGATCTGCTGCTCGCGCCGGCGCTCGTGCTGGTCTGCGGCGATCCCGGCACCAAGCCGCGCTATATCAACGCCGACGAGATCGGCGCAGAAGTGCAGGAAGAATTGTTCCTGCTCAGCATGGGCGCCGCGATCCAGACCATGCTGCTTGCGGCCACCGCATACGGGCTGACGAGCACCTGGATCGCGCGCCCGGCACGCATTCCGGCGGTGCGCGCGCTGCTCGGCATTCCGGCCGCGCTGCGCGGCATCGCGTTCGTCGCGATGGGCGTCGCGCAGGCGCCCCCGTCGTGGTCCGAAAATTTGCGTAATCCGCTGGCGCTGCACCGCGATCGCCATAGCGGAACGTGATCGAATCGAGCCTTGCGGCCCGCGCCGGGCGCGACTATTTGAACCGCTGGCGCGCCGCCCGGCCTGTTGCTATAAGCGGCGCCCTCGCCCCGGGGTACGAAATGCGCCCCGGGCATTTCCGCTGTTCCGGCGTAGCTCAGCGGTAGAGCAAGCGGCTGTTAACCGCTAGGTCGTAGGTTCGAGCCCTACCGCCGGAGCCAACATCGAAACGAGCGCCAAGCGAACCGCTTGGCGCTCTTTTCTTTTTACCCAACCGCGCCACCCGCGACTGCCGACGAAAATTCGACACCGCCCCTGATTACGCCCCAAACTCAATGCCGCAACCGGGGATGCGATTTCGGTGACCAAGGCGCTCAAGGCTGGAACGATCTACTTCGCGTTGGTCTTTGCGGCGGGGTTTGCGCTCGGGATCGTTCGCGTTCTGCTCGTCGTTCCGCTCCTTGGCGAATCCGCCGCGGTACTGATCGAGGCCCCGATTATCCTCGCGATCTCCTGGGTCGTCTGCGGGCGGCTGCTCGACCTGTTGGCCGTGGCCCGGCGATGGGATCATCGCCTGCTCATGGGAGCCACCGCGTTTTCGCTTCTGATCATAGCCGAGTTCGTTCTTGCGCGATTCGCGCTGGATCGGTCCATCGATCAGCAGCTCGAGACCTATCGCACCTGGAGCGGACTCATCGGGCTTGGCAAACAGCTGATCTTTGCAGCGTTTCCTGTGATCCGCGCGGGTCGCGGATCGCCGAGGTAGCAAATGGGCGAAGCGGCCACCGCAAGACGCGCTCGGTGGAGGCCGAGGTCAGAGTCGAATTCCGCCAGCGCAGAGCGAGCAAATTCAACGCTGACCGATCTTCATGATGCATAACGCCACCAGAACCGCGAGTTTGTACCGCGCAAGGAAAGGAAGGTGAGCATGGCCAAGCTCGTGTTCGGAATGAACCAGTCCCTCGACGGCTACGTCGATCATATGGCGTTTGCGCCCGGCCCCACGCTCTTCCGCCACTTCATCGAGGAGGCGCAGCGGCAGGCGGGCAGCGTGTATGGCCGCAAAATGTATGAGATCATGCGTTACTGGGACGACGAGCATCCGGAATGGGATGCAGATCTCCGCGCCTTTGCGGCGGCGTGGCGGAAGCAGCCGAAATGGGTCGTCTCGCGCTCCCTGAAGTCGGTCGGCCCCAACGCCACGCTTGTCGGGGATGATCTCGCGGGCGCGATTCGCGCGCTGAAGGCCGAGCGCGACGGGGAGATCGAAGTCGCCGGCCCGGACCTGGCGCGAAGCCTCACCGAGCTTGGGTTGATCGACGAGTATCGGATCTACCTGCACCCCGTCGTGCTTGGCCGCGGCACGCCATATTTCGCCGGCCCCCGCCCGCCGCTTCGCCTTATCGCCCATGATCGGATTGGCGAGGACGTGATCCGGTTGAGCTACGTTCCCGCTTAGAGCGCATCCCGATTTGATGCGGTCATTGC
>CAYZSG010000071.1:0-12257 GCA_964481045.1 uncultured Candidatus Odyssella sp.
ACCGCCCGCGGGTGCGCCATCCGGTTCAGGGAGGCACGCAGCACATGGCCGAACAAAAGGGCCGCGACGCCAAGGGCGGCATGGCGGAGATGGAAGGCCGCCTCGCCGGCGAGCGCTTCCACGCGGATTTCCGCGACCGCATGACCTATGGCGACTACCTCCAGCTCGACAAGATCCTGAACGCGCAGTCGCTCGTCACGGGCACGCACGACGAGATGCTGTTCACCATCATCCACCAGGCGAAAGAGCTGTGGATGAAGCTGATGATCCACGAGCTCGAGGCGGCGCTGCCGCTGCTTCAGAAGGGCGAGCTCAGGCCTGCGTTCAAGATGTTCGCGCGCGTGAAGCGCATCTTCGACAATCTCATTCAGTCCTGGGCGATCCTCAACACGATGACGCCCTCGGACTACATGCGCTTCCGCGACGGGCTCGGCACCTCGTCGGGGTTCCAGTCGTTCCAATACCGCTCGATCGAGTTCATCCTCGGCAACAAGAACCGCGCCACGATGAAGGTGCACGAGCACCGGGCCGATATCCACGGACGTCTCACCGCGCTGCTCGAGCGCCCGAGCATCTACGACGAGGCGCTGATCCTGATGAAGAAGCGGGGCTTCGCGATCGACGAAGCGTGCGTCGCGCGCGACTGGAGCCAGATGCGCGAGCCCAACGAATCGGTCATCGCCGCCTGGCGCCGCGTCTACCAGGAGAACGAGACGCATTGGGACATCTACGAGCTTGCCGAAAGCCTGATGGACATCGACGATCTGTTCCAGACCTGGCGGTTCCGCCACGCCAACACGGTCGAGCGCGTGATCGGCAGCAAGGCCGGCACCGGCGGCACCTCGGGCGCTGGCTATCTCCGCAAGCAGATCGAGATCCGGCTGTTCCCCGAGCTCTGGGCGGTGCGCACGGGGCTCTGATTGCGGCGTTGGAACCGAGTCGCACATCGGCCCGTTTCCATCTGCCTACCCGACGCAAATTTCATATCTCTTTGGTAGCACTCCTCTGATAGGGTCCCCGTATGGACAACATTGCAACGACAGCGACATCGATGACCAAAGCCAGCGATTTCTTCAGCCGCGACTATGCCGACGCGCGCAAGCGCTTCACCGAGGCCGCGAAGGCCGCGGGCGTCGCCCCGGCGCGGCACATCAATGCGAATGTCAAGGGGCCCGGCGGCGAGGAGCTTTCGACCGAAGTCGCGCGCTTCGGACCGGCGCCGGCCGAGAACGTGATCTTCGTTTCGAGCGGCACGCACGGCGTCGAGGGCTTCTGCGGCTCCGGCGCGCAGGTCGGCATGCTGCGTAACGGCCTCCACAAAGAATTGCCGAAGAACACGGCGCTGGTGCTGATCCACGGTATCAACCCGCACGGCTTCGCGCATGAGCGGCGGGTCAACGAGAACAACGTCGATCTCAACCGCAACTTCCGCGACCACAAGACGCCGCCGCCGCACAACGCGCCCTATGCGCAGATCCATACGCTGCTGACGCCGGCCGACTGGGACGGGCCAGCCCGCAAGAAGGCCGATGGCGAGATCGCCGCCTACATCGAGAAGCGCGGCCTCATGACGTTTCAGGCCGCGGTCAGCACTGGCCAGTGGGAGTTCGACGACGGCCTGTTCTACGGCGGCAACGCGCCGGTGTGGTCGAACCAGACCTGGCGCAAGCTGATCCGCGAGCACGCCTCCGGCGCCAAGCGCATCGTGCATCTCGATTTCCACACCGGCCTCGGCGCCTACGGCGATTGCGAGGTGATCTTCGGACCGAACAAGGCGAAGTCCGGCGATCTGGCGCGCGCCCGCGCCTGGTGGGGCCGCGTCGCCTCCACCGCCGATGGCGATTCCGTTTCGGCCGATGTGCAGGGCGTCAATCCCGGCGCCCTCGCCGAAGAGGTTCCCGACGCCGAGGTCACGGCCGTGGCGCTCGAATACGGCGTCGTGCCGGTGATGGACACGCTCAACGCGCTGCGCGCCGACAATTGGCTCTACACGCACGGCAAGGGCGACATCGCCTCGCCGCTCGGCAAGAAGATCAAGGCCGAGATCCGCGGCGCCTTCTACGGCGAGACCGACGACTGGAAAGAGCGGGTCTACGCCAAGGGCGCCGACGTGCTGCGGCAGGCTTACAAGGGACTGACGGCGTAAGATACGCGCGCATCGGGATGACGCTGCAGTTTCAGCGCGCGTCCCGTTCTGTCTGCGCTATGCGCACTTCAGCGCGGCCCATTCAGCATAGCTTGCACGAATTGTTACCGTTATGTTGCGGCGCCTTATGCCCCGCCGCGGATGAACACCGTCCTCGATCCCGTCGTCATTGGCCTGCTGCTTGCCGCGGCGCTGATGCACGCCACCTGGAACGCGCTGCTGAAGTCCGACACGGGCGACAGGCTGGCCACGTTCGGCATCATCATGCTGACCGGCAGCCTCGTCTCGCTGCCGTTCGTCTTTTTCCTGCCGTTCCCGCCGAAGACCGCGTGGATGTGGCTGGCCGCCTCGGTCCTCATCCACAATTTCTATTACTACTTCCTGCTCAAGGCCTACGCGACCGGCGACCTCTCGCACACCTATCCGATCGCGCGCGGGCTCGGGCCGCTGCTGGTCGCGATCTTCTCGGGGCGGCTGCTCGGCGAGTATCTCCGCTTCCAGGACGGCGTGGGCGTGGCGCTGGTCTCGCTCGCGATCATCGCGCTGGCGGCGCCGCAGCGCCGCGCCGGCGGCGAGCTACTCTCGGCGGCGCTGCGCGGCCAGCACCGGCGCGCCACGCTCTATGCCGTGCTCACCGGCATCACGATCGCCGGGTATCTCTTCTCGGACGGCCTCGGCGTGCGAGCGTCGGGGCCCAGCTTCGAGCACAAGATGTCGTACATCGCCTGGCTCAACGTGTGCGAAGGGCCGTGGCTGATCTGCGTGGCGCTGTATCTCCGGCCGCTCACCGTGACGGCATTCCTGAAGCGCGGCCCGCGCGGCTGGTGGCGCGGCGCCGCCGGCGGCGCCGTCGCCACGCTCGGCTATGCCATCGCGATCTGGGCGCTGGCGGCGGGGCCGATCGCGCACGTGGCCGCGGTGCGTGAATCCTCGGTGCTGTTTGCCGCGGCCATGGGCGCGCTGCTGCTCGGCGAGCCGTTCGGGCGGCTGCGCATCGTGGCCGCCGCCGTGATCGTCAGCGGCCTCGTGCTGATGAACGGGCCGACGCTGTTCTAGCCGCCCGGCTTGGCCCGGCGCTTGCATGCCTGTTTGACGGTCACAGGCTTTGGTCATACCGTCGCCACATGGCGCGCAAGCAAGCCCTACAATCGCAGTCGCAGTCGCAATCGCAGACCGGGGCGCAGGCTCCAGACGCCGCCGCCGCGAGCGAGCCGCCGTCGCGCTTCTTCGACGAGATGCGCCGGCCGGACAACGGCATCCGCACCGCCTATCGCGATTTCTGGAAGCTGATCGAGGAGATCCCACGCGAGCAGCTCCTGCTGAAGCAGGCCGAGGCCGATGCGCTGTTCCGCCGCGTCGGCATCACGTTCCTCGTCTATGACGAGGGCGGCAGCACGGAGCGGCTGATCCCGTTCGATATCGTGCCGCGCATCATCGACGCCGCGGAATGGAAGGTGATCGAGGAGGGCTGCATCCAGCGCGTGAAGGCGCTCAACGCATTTCTGCACGACATCTACCACGACCAGGAGATTCTCCGGGCGGGCGTCGTCCCGAAAGAGATGGTGTATCGCAACCCGGCCTACCGGCCGGAGATGCAGGGCGTCGATCTCGCGCGCCGCGTCTATTCGCACGTCTCGGGCATCGACATCGTGCGCATCGGTCCGGCCGATTTCTACGTGCTCGAGGACAATCTGCGCACGCCCTCCGGCGTCTCCTACGTGCTCGAAAACCGCGAGGTGATGATGCGCCTCTTCCCAGAGGCGTTCGCGAAGCAGCGCGTGGCGCCGGTCGGCAATTATCCGGAGAGGCTGCTGCACAATCTCCGCGCCGTTTCGCCCACCGACGTGTCCGAGCCCACCGTCGTGCTGCTGACGCCGGGCCGCTACAACAGCGCCTATTTCGAGCATCTGTTCCTTGCCGAGCAGATGGGCATCGAGCTGGTCGAGGGGCGCGACCTGTTCGTGCGCGACGGCCGAGTCTGGATGCGCACGACCGAAGGCCCGGTGCGCGTCGACGTCATCTACCGCCGCATCGACGACGACTTCATGGATCCGCTCGCGTTCCGCGCCGATTCGATGCTCGGCGTGCCCGGCATCCTCTCGGTCGTGCGCGCGGGCCGCGTGACGCTCGCCAACGGTTTCGGCGCCGGCGTCGCCGACGACAAGGCGATGTATTCCTTCGTGCCCGAGATCATCCGCTTCTATCTCGGCGAGAAGCCGGTGCTCAACAACGTGCAGACCTGGCGGCTCGGCGAGGCCGAGGCGCGCAAATACGTTCTCGAGCATTTGGACGAGCTTGTCGTGAAGGAGGTGCATGGCTCGGGCGGCTACGGCATGCTCGTCGGGCCCGCCGCCACCAAGGCCGAGCGCGAGGCTTACAGGCGCCGCGTGCTCAACGATCCCGCCAATTTCATCGCCCAGCCGACGCTCGCGCTCTCCACCTGTCCGACATTCTCCAAGGCCGGTATCGCGCCGCGCCACGTCGATCTCCGGCCCTACGTGCTTTCGGGCGAATCGACGTCGGTGATCCCCGGCGGGCTCACGCGCGTGGCGCTGCGCGAGGGATCGCTGGTGGTCAACTCATCGCAGGGCGGCGGCGTCAAGGACACCTGGGTGCTGGAGCGCTGAATGCTGAGCCGCACCGCCCAGAACCTGTTCTGGCTCTCGCGCTACATCGAGCGCGCCGAGAATACCGCGCGCCTGCTCGACGTCACCTATCGCATGTCCCTGCTTCCCTCCGCGGCGAATCTGCAGGATCAGCAATGGGGGCCGCTGCTCGCGATCGGCAGCGCCGCGGCCGAGTTCGCCGCGCGCTACGGCGAGGCCGGGAGCGATTCGATCATCGAATACATGGGCTTCGATCCGGCCAACGCCTCGAGCATTCTCAATTGCGTCGCCGCCGCGCGCGAGAACGCGCGCGCCGAGCGCAGCGCGATTTCCACCGAGATGTGGGAGTCGCTCAACGCCACGCATCTCGAGCTGCAGTCGAAAAAATACCGCGACTTCGCGAAAGAGGGCGTGCGCGGCTTCTTCGACTGGGTCAAGGAGCGCTCGCATCTGTTCCGCGGCGTGACCTTCGGCACGATGTACCGCGACGACGCGTTCCACTTCATCCGCCTCGGCACGTTCCTCGAGCGTGCCGACAACACGGCGCGCATCCTCGACATCAAGTACCACCAGCTCCTGCCCGAGGGCCGCGTGAACGGCGAGGCGGTGGACTACTTCCAATGGGGCGCGCTGCTGCGCTCGGTGAGCGCGTTCCGCGCCTATCGCCAGGCCTATCGCGACACCGTCGATCCGCAGAAGATCGCCGAGCTGCTGATCCTCGATTCAGACATGCCGCGCTCGCTGCTCTACTGCTTCGAGGAGGTGTTGAACGTGCTCGGCACGCTCTGCGGCGCGCGTCCGCGCGAATGCCTGCGCCTCGCCGGCGAGACGCATGCCAGCCTCAAATTCGGCCGCATCGACCGCATCGTCTCGGGCGGCCTGCACGATTTCCTGAACGGCTTCCTTGTGCGCAGCAACGGGCTGGCCGTGCAGATCCAGCAGGACTTCATGATGTCGCTGCAGTTCGAGTGAGCCATGCGCATCCTCGTCCACCACCGCACCGAATACCGCTACACGCAGCCCCTGATGCAGAGCGTGCAGTATCTGCGCCTCACCCCGCGCTCGGGCACGAGCCAGACGGTGAACCGCTGGAAGATCGCGTGCCCCGGCGCCGACCTTACCGAGTGGACCGATCACTACGGCAACATCTGCCACACGCTGGTGATCGCGCGGCCGATCACGAGCATGGTGATCGAGGTTTCGGGCGACGTGCGCACGATCGACACCAACGGCGTGATCCCGAGCGGCACCACGACCCTGCCGTTCGAGGTGTTCCTGCGCGAAACGGCCTACACGGAGCCCGACCGCGCGCTCGCGAAATTCGCGCAGAAATTCCGCGAGACGATCGAGAAAGACCTCATCGCCGGGCTGCATCAGCTCATGCTCGGCGTGCAGGAGGCGGTCGTCTACGAGAAGAACCACACGACGGTGCACACCACGGCGGCGGAGACGCTGGCGGCCGGGCGCGGCGTCTGTCAGGACCACGCGCACCTCTTCATCGCCGTGTGCCGCCAGCTCGGCGTGCCGGCGCGCTACGTCAGCGGCTATCTCGGGCGCGGGGAGGGCACGAACCCGACGACGGCGAGCCACGCCTGGGCCGAGGCGCTGGTGCCCGATCTCGGCTGGGTGAGCTTCGACTGCGCGAACGGCCTTTCGGCGACGGAGGCCTATGTCCGCATCGCGGTCGGCCTCGACTACGCCGATGCCGGCCCGGTGCGCGGGGTGCGCACGGGCGGCGGGGTCGAGGAGCTCGACGTGACGGTCAAGTTGTCGCCCAAGGGTGCGCTGGCCTCGGAAAAGGCCGCGCCCGGTGCTAAGAAGGCGCCCGAAACGGCCCGCCCCGAGGGCCAGCAGTAGTGGGCAGCGAACGTCTTCATGAGTTATTGCGTCGGCATCCTCGTCGACGAGGGCATGGCCCTCGTCTCCGACTCGCGCACGAACGCGGGCATCGACCGCGTCTCGACGTTCCAGAAGGCGTTTGTCTTCGAGCGGCGCGGCGAGCGCGCGTTCGGCATGCTCTGCGCCGGCAACCTATCGATCACGCAATCGGTCATCAGCATCATCAACGAGCATTTGGGCAAGGGCGATCCGAAGAAGGACCTCTACGCGGCGCCGAGCATATTCGAGGCCGCGCGCATCGTCGGCGCCGCGGTGCGCGACGTGCACACGACCGACGGCGAGGCGCTGCGCCAGCACGACGTGGACTTCAACGCCACGTTCGTGTTCGGCGGCCAGATCAAGGGGCAGAGCCTCAGGCTCTTCCAGCTCTACGCCGCCGGCAATTTCATCGAGGCCACGCGCGACACGCCGTTTCTGCAGATCGGCGAGATCAAATACGGCAAGCCGATCCTCGACCGCATCATCACGCCCGGCGTCTCGCTCGTCGATGCCGCGAAATGCGCGCTGATCTCGTTCGATTCGACGATGCGCTCCAACGTCTCGGTGGGCCCGCCGATCGACGTGATGCTTTACCGGCGCGATTCGCTCGAGATCGGCCTCCGCGTGCGCCTCGAGGAGCGCGATGCCTATCTCCAGACGATCCACCGCCTCTGGGGCGGCGCGCTCCAGAAGGCGTTCTACGACACGGTGCCGAACCCGGACTGGAGCGTATAACGCGGCGTTCGCGTCGCGCGCCTACCGCGCGCAGATCTTGAAATCGCTGCCTTGCCAGCAGGCGCGGTCGTTGGCCACGCGGCGCGCTTCGCCCCAGCGCGAGTTGACGCCCTGGCGCGTGAGGCCGCGCACTTCGGCGACACCGGGCGAGACGATCGAAACCGTGATGCTCGTGATCTCGCCGAAGAAGATGGTGCGCTTCGGATCGGCGTGCTCGAGCGTGAACGAGCCGCCCTCGTCGGGCGTGAAGCGGCACTTGCCGGCGACCTGCGCCTTGCCCTCGGATTCGACGCGGCAATCGACGAGCCGGCTCTTGCCCTGAGCCAGGCACGGTGCGGCGAGAGCGGCGGAGACGAGCGCCGCGGCGATGGCAGCGCTGGCGGTGCGAATTCGGCTGGGCATGGCGTGAGGGCTCCGGTCGCGTGTCGAGGATCGTACGGCGCGGTAGGTTAGCCGAGCCGCCACGAAAACGAAATCGCCTCAGGCCGAGGGCGGATAGGCCGAGTTCAGCCGGTACTGGCGGCGCTGGAGGCGGACGAGGTCGCGCACGCGCATCGGCGCGAAGCCGCGTGCGCGGTTGGCGGCCGCGATCGAGAACATCAGAGACTGCTGGCGGAACAGGCGGCGATAGACCTCGCCGAGACGCCGTTCCGGATCCCATACCTCGATCGCCTCGGCGCCGGCGCCGTTGATCTCGATGATGGCGAAATCCTCGCCGGCGGCGAACGCGGCGGCGTCGGCGAAGCGCACGTCGAAGCGCCCGTAGTGGAACTCGGGCAGTGCGGCGGCGATCGCGTCGAAGCGCGCGGTGAGGGCCGGCGTGATGCGGTGCGAGGCGTCGACGTAGAGCCCGCCCACGCGGTTGCTGCCGACAAGCGCCAACCGCACCGTTTCCCCGGCCGCCGGAACTTCGGAAAGCCGCGCGCGGTGCTCGGCAAGCAGCATCGGAGCCTTGCGGGAGAGGCGCGGATGCGCGCGAATCAGCGCCTCGAGCGTCGATCGGCCGTCGCCAGTGACGCTGGGGTAGTAGCGGAACGTCAGCGACGCGATCTCGCCGTGCGCGGCGCCGGGGCGGCGCACGTAGAAGACGCCGGCCTCGCCGTGATGCGCGATGTATTCCTGCAACAGCAGGCTGGCGCCGCGCGGAAACGCCTCGAGATAGCCGGCAAGCGCGGCGCGGTCTTCGACGAGGCGGCAGCCATAACCGCGCCAGCCGATATCGGGCTTGGCGACGGCGGGGTAGGCGATGCCCGCGCGCCGCATCGCCGCTTCGGCCGCATCGAGACCGCAGGCGCCGTGCGGCGCTTCGACGAGCGCGGTGCGCGCGAGCCATTCGCGCGCGGCCGGGCCGGCCTGGCGGAAATACCCGAACTTCGATTCTCCGAGAAGCCCGCCGCCTTCGATCAGCGGATTCGCCACCGTCGGCAAGGTGAGGCTGCGATGGCGCACGCCGAGCCACAGCCACTGCGCTACCAGCGGCACGTAGAACAGCGGCTCGTTGATGCGCTCCGAAAGCGGAACGCGGATTTGCGCCGCCCGTAACGCAGGCATACCGGGATGCGTCGTCTCGGAACGTGCGGGCACCGCCTGCGCTGCCGGCACCAGCCTGCTCATCACGCGCGGCGCCGTGAAGCGCCGCCGTGCGATCAGCGCCAGCGCCGCGAGCGCCGCCGCGAACGCCCAGCCCCAGAGATCGAGCGTGCGCGAAAGGCTTTCGCCGAACAGGCGGAACAGCGTGAACAGCAGCGGCACGTAGAGCGCGGCCGAAACGATCACGGGAATGGAGAATCGGCGGAACGGAATGCGCAGCCAGCCGCAGGCGCCGTAGGTCGGGAACAGCGCGAACGGCATGACGCGGCAGCTCGCGACCGCGACGAACAGATTGCCGCGCAGCCACGTCTCGGCGCGCGCAAAGGCATCGCTGTCGACGCGCCGGCGCAGCCAGCCCCAGCGCGCGGCGCCGGCCGTGCGGCGCGCCAGAGCGCCCATGCCGTAGATCGCGAAATCGCCCGCCACGACGCCGAGCACGAGCGTGCCGATCACGAGCGCCGCGGGCAGCCCGTCATGCGCGGTCAGATACGCGCCGCTGAGGATCGCCACGTCCTCGTGGACGAGGGTTGCGATGAACAGAGCGGCCAGCGGCAACGCCCACAGCAGGTGCAGATCGGTCGGCATCAATGATCGATCAATCCTGCGTCGGGCCGGGCTCTCGTTGTCGGTCTGCGGCGCTGCGGGCCGCGGATTGCCGCGAAATGGAGCACTACGCATAAACGATTAGCGGTATTTCGGCCAGCAGATTTACGGATTTGCGAATGCGTTGCAGAGACGGCCCGGGCCTAGGGCCGCAGCCGTGGGGCGGTCAGACCGCGCGGGCGCGGGCGATTGCATCCAAACCGGCCGCCTCATAGCATCGCACCGTCGCCGAACAATCGCGGCGGGCCGGCCATCGCATCGGTCCGTCCAGTCGCCAGGGAGCAACGCCAAAATGGCCGGAAAATTCAATATCTTGCTGATGGGTGCGTCGTACGGTTCGCTGCTCGCCTCGAAGATCCTGTTCGGCGGGCACCGCATCCATCTCGTCTGCCTGCCGGCCGAGGCCGACCTCATCAACACCGAGGGATTTCAGGTCCGCCTGCCGGTGAAGGGCAGCAAGGACCCGGTCGTGCTGGATTCGCGCAAGCTGCCGGGCAAGGTTTCGGCCGGCGGCGCCGCCGGAATCAATCCAAAGGACTACGACCTCGTCGGCCTCGCGATGCAGGAACCGCAATACCGCCTGCCCGGGGTGCGCGAACTGCTCGACGCGGTGGCGAAGGCGCGGGTGCCGTGCATGTCGATCATGAACATGCCGCCGCTGGCGTATCTGCGCCGCATTCCCGGCCTCGACGCCAATGCGCTGCGCGGCGCCTATACCGACTCGACCGTGTGGGACAATTTCGATCCCGCCTGCATCACGTTGTGCAGCCCCGATCCGCAGGCGATCCGCCCGCCCGACGAGAAGGTCAACGTGCTGCAGGTGACGCTGCCGACGAACTTCAAGGCGACGCGCTTCCCCTCGGAACAGCACACCGCGATCCTGCGCCAGCTCCAGGACGAGATCGAGGCGATCCGTTTCGACACTGGCGCCGGCAAAATCGAGCTCCCGGTGAAGCTCAAGGTCCATGAATCGGTGTTCGTGCCGCTCGCGAAGTGGTCGATGCTGCTTGCCGGCAATTACCGCTGCGTGACCAAAGACGGCGCGCGCACGATCCAGGAAGCCGTGCACAGCGACATCGAGGCCTCGCGCTCGGTCTATAATTTCGTGCGTGATCTCTGCATCAAGCTCGGCGCGGCACCCGACGACCTCGTGCCGTTCGAGAAATATGCGGCGGCCGCGCAGGGGCTTTCGCGCCCATCGTCCGCCGCGCGCGCGCTCAACAACGGCGTGCCGAACATCGAGCGCGCCGACAAGCTCGTCCAGCTCATCGCCGCATCGAAGGGCCTGCGCAACGCCGCGATCGACGCACAGGTGGCGGTCGTGGATGAAAGGCTGGCGCAGAACCGTAAGAAGGCGGCATAAGACCGGGTGCATACGCCGCGACCCATCACACAAGGAGACAACGACGATGTCAGGTATTCGGAAAAGCGTCAGGGGCGCGATCGCGGCCGCGCTGCTGGCGGGAAGCGTCGCGCCGGCGGCCGCGCAATACCAGCAGCCCTATCCGCAATACCAGCAACCCTATCCGCCGCAGCCGCGCGAGCGCGGCCGGTTTGCCCATGCGTGCTTCCCGGCCGAGCAGGGCGGATATCTCCGCGTCGAGTGGCCTCAATCGGGGCGCTGGGCGGTCTACAATTGGCCGCCGGGATCGAATCTCCGCATCTATATCGGCGACGAGCAGGCGCAGTGGTGCTGGAGCCCGCAATTCGGCACGGTGAGCAGGCCTTGCCGCCCGAATCCGAACGTCACGAAACCCGTCCAGCCGGGGTGCTGATGGCTACGTCACCGCGGCGCGGGTCCTGAACTTCGGCGTATCCCAGGCGCGCGCGTCCATGACCGATTTGAGGGACTCCACCGCATCCCACACTTCGGTATAACGGTTGTAGAGCGGCGCGAAGCCGAAGCGCAGCATGTCGGGCGCGCGGAAATCGCCGATCACGCCGCGCGCGATCAGCGCCTGCATGATCGCGTAGCCTTCGGGGTGGAGGAGGCCCACTTGGCTGCCGCGCTCGTGGCGCGCCGCCGAGCCGTTGGTGAAGCCGTGCGCCGCGCAGCGCTGCTCGACGAGCGCGAGGAAGAGATCGCCGAGCGCCAGCGATTTCGCGCGCAGCGCGCCCATGTCGGCATCGAGCATCACGTCGAGCGCCGCGTCGAGCGCCGACATCGAGAGCACCGGCGGCGTGCCGCAGAGGTTGCGCGCGATTCCGGCCGCCGGCTCGTAGCCGACGTCGAACGTGAACGGATGCGCGTGGCCCATCCAGCCCGCGAGCGGCGGTCGGATCGCCGCCTGATGGCGCTCGGCCACGAACAGGAACGCCGGCGCGCCGGGCCCGCCGTTCAGATACTTGTAGCCGCAGCCGACCGCGAGATCGGCCTTCGCCGCGTTGAGATCGACGGGCAGGGCGCCGGCGCTATGCGCGAGATCCCACAGCATCAGCGCGCCCGCCGCGTGCGCCTTCGCCGTGACGGCGGCCATGTCGTGGATGCGGCCGGATTTGTAGTTGACGTGGGTCAGCGAGACGACGGCGACATCCGCGCCGAGCGCGGCGTCGTCGATCGCGCCGATGATCTTCTCGCCGGGCACGAGTTTCAGCTCGTGCTTGCCCCCGAGCATTTCGATGAGGCCCTGCGCCACATAGAGGTCGGTCGGGAAGTTGCCGGGCTCGGAGAGGATCACGCGCCGGCCGGGGCGCATCGC
>CAYZSG010000071.1:12357-14216 GCA_964481045.1 uncultured Candidatus Odyssella sp.
CTCGCAGTCGGCGCGGGTGATGGCGGACATGTCAGACGGCTTTCAAGCGGAAGCGGAGTAAAACCACCAAGACACCAAGACACCAAGAAGAAAATGGCCGGCCCGAGGGGCCGGCGAAATCTTTGCTTGGTGCCTTGGTGTCTTGGTGGTCTGTATAGGACTCCACCGCGCTTCGGTCTCGCGTTTGGCCATATACCTTGACCCCGACCTCGACGAAATCCATCAGCATGAATGCCGTTCTTGTCCGCGACGAAGGCCCGGTGCGCGTCGTCACGCTCAACCGTCCGGATCGCCTCAATGCGATCGACATGGCGATGCTCGACGGGCTCGATGCGGCGCTCGCCGGAGCCGAGGCCGAGGCGTGCGTGCGCGCGATCGTGCTGGAGGGGGCGGGCCGCGCGTTCTCGGCCGGCGACGACCTTGAGGATCAGCAGCGCATCAGCGCCGCCGGGCGCGCCTCGGTCGTGCGGCAGGTCGAGGTGCTCCAGCGCATCAGCGAGCACATGCTGTTCGGCGCGAAGCCCGTGGTCGGCGCGGTGCAGGGCTGGGCGGTCGGCGGCGGCTTCGCCTGGACGCTGAACTGCGATTTCACGCTGTGGGCCGAGGATGCGAAGGGCTTTCTGCCCGAGATCGCCTACGGGCTCTTCGTTTCGGGCGGCGTAAGCTGGCTGCTGCCGCGCCTCGCCGGGTCCGCCTTCGCGCGCGAGATGATCCTGCGCGGCCGGCGCATGGGCGCGCACGAATTGCTCGAAGCCGGCGTTGCCAGCCGTGTCGTTGCCGCCTCGCGTCTCAAGGAAGAAGCGATGGCGCTGGCACAAGAGCTTGCCGCGCTTCCGCCCGAGGGCGTGTCGCGCGCCAAGCGAGCGCTGGTCACGCCGGACCGTGCCGCATTGGAGACCGCGATGCGATTCGAGGCCGAAGCCTGCATCGCCGGCGCGAGCGATCCCGCGGCGTTGGCGCGGCTGAAGGCGATCGGGGCTCAGCGCAAGATGCGCTGATCGCGCGGCCCGTCGGTGGAAAGTGGCTACCGGACGAACAGCGCCGTGAAGTACCAGGCGCCGTCGGCGCGCTGGGCGACGCCGATGCCGATGCTCGCGTAGTCGTCTTCCATCACGTCCTTGTGGCGGTAGCTGTTGATCCAGGAGCGCATCGCGGTCTGCGCGGGGTCGCCGGCGCCGCGGTTGAAGGCGAGGATTTCGCCGCCGGCGCGGTAGCCATACGAGGCCATGTGCGGCATCAGCCGGTCGCGCATGCCGTCGTGGTTCATGGGGCGGGCGCCGCTGGCCATCGAGCTACTGTGGGTGCGTGCCGTGGCGGCGAGGCCCGGATGGTGCGAGAGCGGGCGCATGCCCTTCGACAGGCGGTAGAGGTTGATGTGGTTGAACACCGTGTGCTCGAGCGTCGCGACGTCGAGCGTGCCGGTCTCGACCGAAGCCTTCTGCATCGACCGCGCCACGACCCGCGCTTGCGGCGCCTGCGGCGGGCGATAGGTGGCGGCGGGCGGTGCGGTGCGGAGGCGTTCGAAGTAGGGGCCGAGATCGGCTTCGCCGGCGGTGGCCGGAACAATGCGCGTGCCGAGCGCGCCGAGCAGCAAGAGTGCGAAGAAAAGATGATTCGTTGTCGAACGCATGACGACCCCTCGAAAGCGAGCGCGACTGCCCGCGACCCGGAAAATCGCCGAAGGTGGTTAATGTGCGGTTATGCGGCGTGCGGAAGGGTGCCCCATGGAGCACGTCGAAGCTGCAACCGCGCTCTCAATGCCGCCGCCTAGCTCGCTGATTCGACGCGCGGAATCTCGGCGCTATGGCAGGGCCGCCGCGCGCGCTATTCTGCCGCACACATCGCCCGAGGATTCTTTC
>CAYZSG010000071.1:14316-21882 GCA_964481045.1 uncultured Candidatus Odyssella sp.
CACTCCTACAAGTGCAAGGGCGAGGCGGCGATCGCGGCGGTGGCGGAGGAGGAGCGGGCCGGCGCCGTGCGCGCGGCGGAGCGTCTGCGCGCGGCCGGGCTGCCGTGCCCGGTGGTCAGCGTCGGCGCGACGCCCACGGCGATGTTCGCGCGCTCGCTGGCAGGCGTCACCGAAATGCGGCCCGGCGTCTACACCTTGATGGATCTCTATCAGATGGCGCTCGGCGTCTGCCGGCGCGAGGACATCGCGGTGTCGGTGCTCGCGACCGTGATCGGCCACAATCCGCGCACCGGGCGCATCCTCGTCGATGCCGGCGCCTTGGCGCTCTCGCAGGACAAGGGCGCGGCCGGTCTCCTGGAGCATGTGGGCTTCGGCTGGGTGCTTGGCGAAAACGGCGAGCGGATCGACGGGCTCTATGTCGCCGAGACGAACCAGGAGCACGGCATGATCGCCGCGCCCGCGGGTGCGCCGCCATGGGAGCGCCTGCCGATCGGCGCGCGCGTGCGCATCCTGCCGAACCACGCCTGCATGATGGCGGCGCCCTATGCGATCTACAACATCGTCGAGCGCGGCGACGACATCGTCGACGTGTGGGACAAGGCGAGCGGGTGGTAGGTGCGCGAAGAAGTCAGCGCGCCGCTACAAGTCCTGGCGCACTCGCTGTTGCCAAGCCACGTTGCAGCCACTCGTCGTTCCGCTCAACGCGATGACGAAATGTGACGTTCACGCGAGTCGAAACGACGACGTAGGCCGCCCACGCGAGAACGGTGATTAGCGAGACAATGCTACGGACATCTGGCCCGCCTTGCAGGCCAAGGTTTGCCAAGATCACGAAGCCGGCGGACCAAGCAACGAAAACCATGAAGCATACCGGGAATGCCCGGGAGCGCATCAACAACAGCACGATGCACCCGATCTGCAGCATCTCGGCAACAACCAGGACGCCGAGCAGCAGCGGCAGGATGGAAATGATCGAATCTATGGCATTCTGGGTGAACATCATGCCGAGCGCCACGAAAGCCAAGGCGCCAAAAATTACCCCGGCAACGAGCTGGACAAGCAGCAACATCGTCCAGCCGCCGATGCCGTGAAGCGGATGTTGCGCCGCGATCTCGGGCGGAAGGAGAACCCAGTTTCCCTCCTCGCGAATCTGGTCCGCGCGTATGGGGGGCGGCGGGGCCTCGCTCTGCGCTGCGGGCGGTGCGGGGTCGGCTATGGGCTCGACGCCGAGGATCATGGTCCAGCCGCGCTTGGGCAACTGCTCGCGCAATCGCTCCTCGTTCTCGAAAGTCTCCTCGATCGCGGTCTCCGTCTTGCCGTCGCTGACGCGAATGCGGAAATGCGGCACGGCGCTCTCCCTGCACGTGCTGGTAAGCTATCAGCGTCCGACACGCAGGAAAAGACTGTCAGTCGTGGCTGGCGTGAATCTGCAACCTTTCGGCAGCGTCAGCTCCGCCGGTCAACGAACCTTGGCGCCTTGACGGCGCCCTCGAACTCGCGGGCGAGCGTGCCCGAGTCGAGGATCACCATCTCTGCGGTCACCTCGAACACCTTCTTGATGCGCGCGGCGAGCCCGTCGCGGAGCGCGGCGGCATCGGACCCGCGCTTGGCTTCGAACGAAACGCGCAGCGTGTCGAGATCGCCGACAGTGACGATCTCGCATTTGAAGTCGTTGAGCTGCGGCTCGCCGAACATCAGGTCCTCGAATTCCGAGTGGTTGATGTTCACGCCGCGCACCTTGAAGAAGCCGGTCGTGCGGTTCGCGTGGCGCAGCAGCGGGAACACCGAGAACGGCCCGTCGTGCTTGCCGGTCCGGTGCAACGAGACGAGATCGCCCGAGCTCCAGCGGATGAACGGCGTCGCGTGGTTCGTGAACAGCGAGGTGGTGACGAGCGTCCCGATCTCGCCCTCTTTCACCGGCTCCCAGGTGTCGGGATCGAGCACTTCGCAGAAGAACATGTCGGTCCAGAGGCGGAGGCCGTCATGCCCTTCATCTTCGGCGGCCATGAGGCCGCACTCGGTCATGCCGAAGGTGTCGAACACCTTGGCGCCCCAGCTCCGCTCGATCTTCTGGCGCTTGGCAAGCGAGAGCGGCTCGGCCGAAGGCACGATCTTCTTCACGCCGATCGCGGTGAGATCGACTCCGGCGGCCTCGGCGAGATTGGCGAGGTGGATGCCGTAGCTCGACATGCCCATCCACACGGTGGGCCTGAGATCGCGCAGGAGCTGCACCTGCACCGCGGAGGGCGTGCCGGCGCCCGAGCCAGCCCAGTTCACGCCGACGCCGGCCGCCTGGCACACGCGCGCATACATGTGCCCGACCGGATGTATGCCGAGCGGATAGGAGACGTGCGCCGTGTCGCCCTTCGTCACGCCGGCGCATTGCAGGCCGCGGGCGAACGAGAGCAGGCAATAGGGCGAGTCCGCGAAGCTGCGCGGGTAGAACAGCGGCTTCCCGGTCGAGCCGCCCGAGCGCCAGTATTCCCAGATCGTATCGCGCGGCGCGATGTTGAATTCGTCGTAGAACTGCCGCTCGCTGAGTGAGCGCAGCTCCTCCTTGTGCAGGATCGGAATCTTCCGCCACTCGGCCGGATCGTCGAGCTTCGCGGCATTGATGCCGGCAAGGCGCTTCTTGTGAAACGGCGCCGTCGACGCGCGCTCGAATGCGATGCGCTTCCGCTCGCGCTGGATGCGCGCGATCTCGGCTTCGGATTTGGGGAGGGGCAGGGGCATGGCGCAGCCTAGCGCGTGCCGAGCTTTCCGATCCAGCGCTCGTGCTCGCGATACGCTTCGGGGATCTCGCCCTTGGCCTCGGCCGCTTCCATCGCCGCGCGGCGTGTGCGCTTGGCCTCGTTGTCCTCGGGTATCGCGTCGAGCGCGTCTTTCAGCAATTTCTCGTAGTCGGCGCCGACCGGGCAGACGTCCTGGCAGCGGCGGCAGCCGGTGAGCACGCCGGAGCCGCGCAGGATGCTTTGCCAGATGTTGAAGCTGTCTTCCGAGCGCAAGAGCGCCTTCTGCTTCGTCTTGTCCGGCTCGCTCATGATCTGCGTGAAGAGGCCGGTGAGCTGCGCGAAGCCGTGCGGTGAGCGGTATTTGTCGCACGCGTCCCAGTCGCGGTTCCAGTGCTTGACGACGTCGCCGGGGCAGGCGGCGAGGCAGCGGCCGCAAGAGGGGCCGAGGCACAGCGCCTCCTCGCGTTTCGTGTCGCATTCCACCGGCGCCGAGCACAGCACGCCGCCGAGCATGATGCGCGGCCCGTATTCGGGCGTCAGGAGCTGGCGATTGAGGCCGAGCGTGCCGAGGCCCGCTTCCACCGCCGCATATTCGAGCTGCAGCAGCGGCTTCATGTGCTTGTCGGGATCGCCCTGGTAGCGCCAGGGATCGACATGCGTCGGCGGCACGATCAGCGCCGGGAAGCCCTTCTGCTCGAGCCACAGCACGAGCGAGAGCGTGATTTCCTCGAGCGCGGTGAGCGTCAGCTCGTCGTTGTAATACTTGTGCCGCTCGTCCCAGCGCGGGATGCGCGTCACGCCGGCCGAAAGCCGCTTGCCGACGACGATGACGCGGTCGGCGTCGTAATCGGAGATGTTCGCGGGAATGCGCGGATCGGCCGGGTCCGGCGGATTGGCGTTGAGCGTGGCGCTGTCCGCGATGCCGACGACGTCGGCGCCGAGCTCACGGGCTTTCGCCTTGATCTCGGCCGCGGTGACTTTCTCCTGGAAGACGGAAACCATTCTCTTCACCCACCCATGCGCCGCGAGCAGCGCGTCAGTCCTTCTCGCCTTTGGCCGCCGCGGCCTCGCGCTCTTTCTGCTGCTTCTTGAAGGCCTGCACCTGGCGCGCGACCATGCCCTTGTAGCCCTCGGGCCCGACCCAGCGGCGGTTCCAGTCGTTCAGGCCCGGCGGCAGCGCGCCCTGCTGGCGCGCGTCCTTGAAGCGCTTGGCCTTCTCGACCTTCTCCGGAGTCTTCTCCGGTATCTCCTTCTGCGGCGCGGCGAGATAGGCGTGATAATCGTTGCCGACCGGGCAGACGGCGAGGCAGCGCGGGCAATCGCCGAAAGAGCCGACGACGCGCAGCAGGCCCTGCCAGAAGCCGAACACGTCCTGGCCCTTCACCATCTCCTTGCGCCGCTCGAGCGGCGCGTCGAGCATCTTGTCGACATAGCCGGTGATCTGGCCGAAGCCGAATTCCTGCGCCTCGGTGGAGCAGAGCCGCTTGTCGATGCCGAAATGGCGCACGGCGTCGGACGGGCACGAATAGAGGCAGCGCGAGCAGGATTCGCCGATGCACACCTGCTCGGTGATCGGCTTGTCGCCCTCGAGCTCGAGCTCGGTGAGGATGCCGGTGAGATAGACGCGCGGGCCGTATTCGGGCGTGAGGATGTTCACTTCGAGCCCGAACGTGCCGAGCCCGGCCTCGATGCCGAGATGGCGCGTCGAGAGCCGGCCATAGGAGGCGCGCTTGTAGTTCCAGTCCGTCTCCTGCGCGGCGGTGACGAAGGTGGGATGCCCGCGATCCTCGAGCGCCGCCGCGAGATTGAACGCGATCCGGTCCATGCGGCGCAGCACGAGCATGTCGATGTATTGCACGCACACGTTCTGCTTCGCGCGGAACGCGGCCACCGGGATGTGCTGGACGATGACGATGACGCTCTTGACGTGCTTGCTGATCCGCTCCGGCGTCTGCGGGAACAGCGGATCGGGCGGAAACGCGTTCAGCACTTTGGCGCTGGCGATGCCGACCTGATCGGCGCCGAACGATTTCGCGAGTGCTTTGACTTCGGCTGCATCCATCCGCAGCGCCCTCCCAAACGCGGCAGAACAGAAGGTTAGGCGGATCGCGCGCCCGGTTCTATCCAGAAAATGCACCGCCGCTCCGGGCGATGCAGGAAAGCGCACGGCACGCGGAGACGCGGAGAGGGCGGATCTGCGCGCGTCCGCTCACCGCGGCCGCCGCGTCTCCGCGTGCCAACGCTATTTGCGCGCGCCGCGGCGGGTGGCGGAGGGGAGTTCGCCGAAGCGGGATTTGTAGTCGCGCGCGAAATGGCCGAGATGGGTGAAGCTCCAGGCGTGCGCGATCGCGGTCACGGAGCGGCGCGGGCCGGCGGCGGCGAGGTCCTGGCGCGCCTGATCGAGCCGCACGCCTTTGAGATAGGCCATCGGCCCCGTGCCGCGGAAATCGTGGAAGCCCTTGAACAGCGTGCGCGCGCTGACGCCGGAAACCGCGATGATGTCCTTGAGGCGCAGCGCCTCGGCGGCGTGCAGGCGCATGTATTCCTCGGCGCGGCGGACGTAGTAGGGAGCGGCGCGCGAGGCCGGGCGCGCCAGCGCCTCAGCGTAATTGTTCGGGACCTGCCGCAACAGCGTGTTGAGAAAGAGCGCTTCGGCGGCGCTCTCGCCCAGGCGCGAAGATACGGCCGATCGCTCCTCGTCGAGATCGCGATAGATGAAGTCGATGAGCCGCACGAGGCCCTCGGCCGCGGTGAGCGGAATCGGCTCGCGGACGAATTCCAGCGGCCGCGTCAAAGCGCGGCCGAGATGCGCGGCGGCGGTGCTCTCTACCGCGGCGCGGTCGATCTTGATCACGAGCTGTGTGCAATCCTGCCGCCAGTGCAGGCTGATCGGCTCGACCGTGTTGACGACGCCGAGCGTGCCGGGCACGAGCTTCATCGCCGATAAGCCCTGCGTGACGTGGCAGGCGCCGGCCACCGGCACGAGGCAGAGATAGAAGCGCTTCATCGGCGCCGAGGAGATGATGACCTCGGGCTTGTAGCGGATGAAGTAGCATGCGAGCGCGCCGAGCCGCAGATGATGCAGGAGCGCGCGGAACTGCCCCTTGCCCGGCACCGTCTCGAGCTTGTGCGGCGCGAACAGCTTCACCGCCTCGGCATGCGCCGCCTTGGGATCGGACGATTCGACCAGGCGGAACTTGGCGAGCGGCAGCGGATTCGCGGGATCGCGGTAATAGGCGGGATCGGTGAGGAGCACGGGCGAGGCCGGTGGCGGCGGGCAGGTGCCCTCACTTCGCCACTACGCCCGCGCCGCCGTCAAGGAAGTGAAATGAACAGGAGGCGGGGAGGCGGGGAGAAGAAAAAGGAAGGCTCACCACCAAGGCACGAAGGCACCAAGAAGTTACGTGATGCGCCGCAAGGGCGGCGCGAAGAAACAAGAAGGGTGAACGTGTGTACCTTTGCGCGCGTCTTCGTGCGCATTTCTTCTTCCCTTTTTCTTCGTGTCTTGGTGCCTTGGTGGTGAATCTGTCTTTCTTCTCCCCGTCTCCCCGCCTCCTGTTCCCTTACCCTTTTTCTCACCCAATTCCGTATTTGCCCGGCGCGATGATGCCGTTGGGGTCGAGCGCTTTCTTGATCGCATTGCAGGCGTCGCGGAACGCGGGCGTGAGTTTCGCCATGTGGTATTCGTAGTAGTCGGTCGGCGCGCGGCCGACGGAGACGCCTTCGGCGGCGAAGGCATCGGCAAGCTGCCTGTAGGTGAGATCGGCGCGGCGGCTCTCGTCTTCGCTCTCGCGGTTGAACGAGATCACGTGCAGGCCGCGCGCGAAGCGCCCGCCGCACACGTTCATGATCGTGTAGTCGAGCCCATTCTTCTCGTAGATCGCGCGCGCGACCTTGTGGAATTTCTGCGCGGTCTTGCCGACCATCGGCGTGCCCGGCGGGCACCAGCTATTGCCGCCGCCCGGCCGCCATTTGAGCAGGCCGAGCTCGCCATGCGTCGGGATGCCCGAGAAGCTGTCGATCGCGGTCTTGAGCGGCAGCATCCCGAGCGCCTCTTCGTGCGGGATGTATTTCGCCTTGCCCGATTGCATGAAGACCTGCTTCACGCGGTTGATCTGCGGCTCCATCGCTTCCATCGACGGGCCGTAGAACGCGCCCGAAACGGTCCACGCGCCGACGCCGTGCTTCTGCTGCAGCGCTTTCCGCTGCGCATCCGTGATGCTCGTCTTGCCGCCGGTCTTCTCGTAGTCGGGATATACGTCTTCGTTGCCGATGAGGTAGAGATCGTTGGCGACGCGCAGCAGGGTCGGCACGAAATTCGCGAGTTTCAGCGGGCGGCAGAGATCGATGATCTGCTCGAGGTCGTCGTCGTCCGGGAACGCGAAGTGGAACGAGCGCACCGCCGGCGGCTTCGGCATCAGCCAGATGCCGAGGCGTGTGACGATGCCGTAATTCGACTGTGCGAACAGGCCGTCCAAGATCGGTCCGAAGCTGTACTTCGACACGTGCCAGTTCGGCGCATTCGGGTGATCGATGGCGCCGTCGCCGGTGCGGATCACCTCGCCATTGCCGAGCACGATCTCCATGCCGCAGCTGAAGCCGAAATGGTCGAACATCGGCCCGTAGCCCGCGCCCTTGTCGAGCGCGTTGCCGAGCATTCCGCCCTGCGGCGGGCCCGACGTCGTCTACACGTTCCGCACTCCCGACGCCGGGGTCAGCGAGTTCGTCGACCTCGTCCGGGGCGAAGTCCGGGTGGAGTGGGCGCACATCCCCGACTTCGTCATCATCCGCTCCGATGGCAACCCCATCTTCTTCCTCGCCAACGCGGTCGACG
>CAYZSG010000072.1:0-21546 GCA_964481045.1 uncultured Candidatus Odyssella sp.
CAGAGCTCGAGCCTCTCGTTCCCGTTCACCGTGTCCGAGGTCGTGCTGCTCGGCCGCGCGCCGCACAATGGCGGTGTCGAAACGCCGGCCGATCGGGCGATCGCGCGCCACGCGCTCGAGGCGACCGGCATCGGCGCGCTCGCGGCGCGCGCCTATCCGAGCCTGTCGGGCGGCGAGCGCCAGCGCGTTCACCTGGCGCGCGTGCTGACGCAATTGATGACGGTGCCCGGACAGTACGCGCCGGGCCTGTTGCTGCTCGACGAGCCAGTGACGAGCCTCGACCCGCGCCATCAGCACGCGGCGCTGGCGCTGGCGTGCGCGTTCGTGGCGGCGGGCGGCGGCGCGCTGGCGATCCTGCACGACGTGAATCTCGCCGCGCGCTACGCGGATCGCGTCATCGTTCTGGCCGGCGGCCGCATCGTAGCAGCCGGCAGCCCGGCCGAAGCGCTGTCGCCCGCGGTGCTCGGGCCGGTGTTCGACATGGCATTCCGCCAGGTCGCCGATCCTGAGGGCGGCCCGCCGATCCTGCTCGCGGCCTGAACCTCAGTCGAAGAAGACGAGCGTGCGCGCTTCGATGCTTTCGCGCGGGCGCGGATTCGGCGGGCTCGTCGGATCGTCGAACGCGCCGTGCGCGGCGAAGCGCGCGCGGCCGTCTTCGGCCGAGTCGTAGCACTTGATGAGCGCGGCCTCGTCGGGCGTCATGCGCGGGAAGTAGAACCAGCGGTGCGCGGGATTGGGCGCCAGCGCATAGGTTTCGCCGACGCGATCGCGATAGACGAGATCGTTCGGCACAAGATCGGCGGGCGCGATACTCTGCGCGTCGCAGAAGGCGAGCGGCGCTTCCTCGACCGGCGCGCCGATCGGGCGCCACAGGTTCACGATCGCGAAGCGCTTCGCGAGCAGCGCCTCGGCCTCGGCGCCGAGCAGATCGCGCACGCGCTGCGGCCCCGATTTCACCGTGTAGTCGTTGTGCGCGCGCTTCACCGGCTCGCGCACGCCATTCTTCCGCTCCAGCGCCGTCGGCGCATGGCGCACCGTGTGATCGAACACCACGACGCGCGCCGCGCCGGTCGCGCGCTTCACCAGCGCCTCAACCTCGGGATAGTACGCGGCCTTCACCGCCTCGGAATCGTCGAAGCGCGTGAACGCGGTGGGCGCGCGCAGCAGCGAAAAGCCCTCGCGGTCGAGCGACAGCCGGCCCGCGAGCGCGCGGCCGTCGCGCACGAGTACCGGAACCGGCGCATAGGTGCCGCTGCGCGGCGGCACGCCGGGCGGCGGATCGTATTGATAGACGCGCGGGCGCTCGCCCGTGGGCTCGAGATAGTTGATCGACGCACGAACGCCGTCGAGCGCGCGAAGGTGCGCGTTGTCGTTCACGGGAACGGAGACCGCCGCGCGATGCGGGCGGTCCGCCGATGCGGGAAATGCTTCGCTCATGGCTCGAATCCGTTGCTGATCTGACAGGCGCGGCCCAGCGGGGCGCTTGCCCCTCATGTGGTGCGCGCGCGGGCGAAGGCGAATCAGATTTTCTATCTGCGGAGGCGACTTTTCCTGCCGCGCCGGCCCGCGCGATTTGCGAACGGTTCGCGCGACTATGGAACAATCGGAGAAAACGGGGGGTGTGAAGTAGTTCATATCCGCCCGCCCGCGCGTTCACCTAGTTTCGCGACAACACGACGGACGACGGCGCCGGCACCCGCCGGGGCCGCGGCGAAACCGGGGAACCGCAACAAAACCACGCTTTTATTGTGGCCTCCGCCGGTATATCTACCGAAGTCGCGCCGTAAGAGAACGCAACGTGCCTGAACGCCTCCGCACCGCTGAACTCCGTCCCAGTGCGGCCATGCGTGACTTCGATGGGGTGGGCGGAGGCATTCAGACGGAGTGAAAGATGGCGACTGCCAATATCCAGGTGATCGATCCCGAGCGCGTGTCGGACGCGGATGCGAAGAACATCCCGGCCGGCCAGATCGCGCGCACGCTGCCGCCGGGGCCGATGGAAGAGAAGGAAGTCGAAGGCCAGTATCCCTACTGGAAGTACTATCGCTGCAGCTGCGGCTCGGTGTTCCGCGTGCTGCTCGACACCGATTACTACAAGTACTTCTACTGCGCCTGCGGCCGGTACATGTATCGCGCCTAAGCGGCGATCCGAGATCGGCGAAAGGGCGGGGCGTGCAAGCGCCTCGCCCTTTTGCTTTGCGCGGTAGCGGCGCGGCAGGGGGAGGGGGCGTGTACCGTAGTCATCTGTAGTCTTTTGTAGTCATTCCCGGGAAAACCGCGTGCACTCCGCGTCCCTGACGACAACGGTGCGGCCCGCCCACCATGAGCCTTCGTCCGTCCGGCAACGGCTCAAGCGCCGCGCGATGCCCGGAAAAGTCCAGATCCGAAAACACACGGCTTCCACGGGCATTTCCGGGCTTCTCCGGGCTTTTTCGGCCAGCGCAAGCCCGGAAAAGCCGGGCGCGTTGGCGGAAATGCCGGTAGGCGAGCAGGCAAGCCGCATCGTTGAGTCCGCTGCGGGCACGCCGCGGTGAACCGGCCTTCGCAGCGATCCCCTCACTGCAGGGGTTCAGCAGCGGCGCTGGCGCCGTCCGAGAATTTCCGCAACCATCATCATTTCTCATCATGCCCTGCCGGCTCGGCCCGGGGCCGCCGACAAGAGACAGCCAGAGGCGCGCAAACCGGCGGCGCGTTCTCAACAACACGATCGACGATGTCAAAGAGCCCGAGCGCGGCCCGCCAATCGGCACGCCGCCTCGTCTGGCCTCATGAGGCCATGACGGCAATAAAGAACATTAAATGAACAAAATCAAGTCATCTCTTCTCTTGATCGGGTACGTGGGGTTGTCGGAATCCCGTTTCGCCAATCGTTTTCAAGACAGACAGGCGATGGAGAACGACATTGACGATCACGATTACCGCCTTTGAACGATCGCCCGACGGCGGCAAGGGGCTCGCGCGTGACATGCGCGTTCGCTGGGCGCTCGAAGAAGTTGGCCAGCCCTACGACGTGCGTCTTCTTTCGTTCGAAGCGATGAAAAAGCCGGCGCATCTCGCGCTTCATCCGTTCGGGCAGATTCCGACGTATGAAGAAGGCGATCTCGCCCTTTTTGAGTCGGGTGCGATCGTGTTCCACATCGCCGAGCGTCATGCGGGACTGCTGCCTAACGATGCGAATTCCCGGGCGCGCGCGATCGCGTGGATGTTTGCCGCGCTCGGCACGGTGGAGCCGCCGATCTTCGACCGCGCTCTCGCCAGGATCCTCGAGCGCGACGAGCCCTGGTACGATCGGCGCCTGCGTGTCCTCGAAGACAGCATCCGGAAACGGCTGGGCGCTCTTTCCCGTCGCCTTGGCGATGCCGACTGGCTCGATGACGGTTTCAGCGCCGGCGACCTTCTGATGGTGACGGTGCTGCGCCGGTTGAACGGATCGGCGATGCTGGAGGAGCGTCCGAACCTTTCCGCCTATGTCGCCCGGGGCGAAGCGCGGCCGGCGTTCAAGCGCGCTTTCGCCGCTCAGTCGGGGATTTTCGCCGCCGCATCGACCGGCTGACAGAGTCCGCTTTGGCGGGGCGGCAGCGCGACTTATGCGCCGGGTGGAACGGGAATCGCCCGATGCACGAATTCCGCGATACGCTTCAGTGCCGCGATGGATTGCGGCAGATCCGGTATCACCGTGGTGAATAATGCCGGCGCCTCGTAGCGCGCGAGTTCGATCTCGCCGCCGGCCTTGCGATAGCGCGCGACGAACCGATCGGCCTCGGTGCCGTCGAAGCCGGAACCGGGGTCGCGGTAATTGTGCACATCGTCTTCGGAGGCCTGAATCCAGAGCGCGGGCGGCGTCGCCACGGAAACACCGCGCTCCAGCAGAAGCGTCGGGCTGCCGTCGGCCATGTTGGCTTCGGTCTTCCAATACGCATCGTGGAATTCGACGATGCGGGCGGCCCAATCGGGCGGCTTCGGCCCGACGAGGCGGCGCTTCGCGTAGTGATATCGGCTCAGCGGGTTGATGATCGGCCACAGCATCACGACGCAGCGGAGCGAGGCGTCGACGGCCTTGGCCTGACCAGGCAGCGGGATCGAGGCGTAGCGTCGGTCATCCGGGCGCATGGCTACGAGCATGGCCAGGTGCCCGCCGGTCGAATTGCCGGATACCCCGACGAGATCGGGCCGCGTCTTGAACGTGTGCGCATGCGCCTTGAGCCAGCGGATGCCGTAGTGGATATCGGCGACCGAGAGCGGATAGGCGCCCTCGGCGCCCTGCCGGAAATCGAGCGCGGCAACGACGACGCCGTTGCGCGCGAGCGCTTCGTGCAGCGACTTGCCGCGCGTGCGGTCGAACTGTGTCCAGGCCCCGCCATGCAGCTCGACGATGGCGGGGAAAGGGCCATGGCCATGCGGCGTATATATCCGCGCCAACAGGGGTTTGCCGCCGTGGCGGAGGAACTCCACATCCGCGACATCGAACGCGTGCGCGGAATTGAGATCGGTGTTCATGCAGGAACCTTTCCTATCGCCTTTCTAGTGCGGATGCCGTTCACGTGGAATCGCACTTGCAGTTTCTACGCCTCGTGTGCGGCATCCTTCGAGGCCCGCCCAAGAAGGCGGGCACCTCAGGATGAGGCCGTTTGTTTGAGCAAAATTGGCCTCATCCTGAGGTGCGGCCCCGCTTGGGGCCGCCTCGAAGGATGGCCGCGCACGAGGCGCCGCCCATTGCCCGGATCAAACCGATTGCCCCTTCACGCCGCCGCACCGCATAATGCGAGCCCGCATGACGCGGGCCCGCTGCGCGCGGACCGGGACGGGGCAAGGGGTGCATTCGAGCCATGACCATCGCCAAGGCTGAGGCCGTTCAGGCCCCGGGCGCGGGCGAGATCGCCGCGGCGCCGATGCCGATGGAGGTGGGCGGCGCCAAGATTCCCTATGGAAGGCTGCTGCGCTTCGCCTGGGTGCTGGTCCGGGGCTCGCTCGGCGTGCTGGCCGGCATGGTCGCGTTCTCGACGCTCGTGCAGCTGCTGACGCAGTACAACAGCCAGATCCTCTCCTCGGTCACGTCGATGCTGTCGTCGTCGGCGGCCGGCAGCGCGGCCGACAAGAAGGGCGTCACCGGCGGCATTCTCGATTTCATGCTGCCGGGCAGCCTCGAGGCGGCGGCCATCGTCTTCGCGGTCACCGCCGTGCTGATGATCGTGCTGATTTTCGGCGAGCGCATCTACAGCGCCTGGGCGGACAATCTCATCGCGACGCGGCTCCAGCACCGCCTGCACGACAAGCTGCTCACGCTCGGGCCGGATTTCCATCGCAAGCACGATCTTTCCGAGACGTCGCTCACCGTCACCGCCTTTGCGCCCGGCGCGCAGCAGATCGCGTGCGACCTCATCGCGTTTCCGGTCGTGCGCGGCATCGGCCTCGTCACCGCGATCATCTTCCTGATCCACAACCTCCAGGCCTTGCACGGCGCGCCGGGGTGGATGCAGTTCGTGCTGATCGCGTCGGTCGTCGTGCTCCCCTTCGCCGGCTGGTGGTTCTCGCAGGGAATCGTGCGCTCGTCGCGCCATCTCGTCGAGCGCCAGACCGCGCTCTCGAACGAGTTCATGAATTCCGCCGCGAACCCCACGGAAATCAGGCTGATGGGCGCCGAGCAGCAGCGCTCGTTGAGCTTCGGCGACCGCCTGCGGCACTACCGCGCCGCCGCCGTCGCCGCCGCCGTCAGGCGCGAGCTCGGCACGCAGTTCCAGGCCGCGGTGCCGCGCATTCTATCCGCGGCGTTCCTGCTCTACGGCATCTTCTTCGCACTGCGCTCGGGCGATCCGGCGGCGGTGGGCGCCATCGTGGCGTTCGTGCTGTTCATCCCGCTCGCGGTGAACCCGATCAACGAGCTGCTCACCTTCTTCATCGGCATCAGCGCCACCTGGCCGCAGATCGAGAAGGTGGTCGAGATCGCCGAGGCGCCGGAGGAGCAGGAGATCTCGGGCGCAAAGCCGCTTTCGCCTTCGGGCTCGGGCGAGGTGGCGTTCGAGCGCGTCACCTTCGCCTACAATCCGGCGACGCCGCCGGTGATCCGCGACCTGTCCTACGGCTTCGCCGACGGCAAGATCAGCGCGATCATCGCGCGCTCGGGCGCGGGCAAATCGACGATCCTCAATCTCATCGCGCGCCAATATCGCCCGCAAACCGGCACGGTAAGGCTCGGCGGCGAGGACATCGCCGGCGCCACCACCGAGAGCCTGCGCGGCGCGGTGGTGAAGATCTCGCAGTTCCCGGTGTTCCTCGCCGACACGGTGCGCGCGAATTTCAGGCTCGCCAAGGCCGACGCCACCGATGCCGAGATCGAAGAGGTGTGCCGGCGCACCGGCCTCTGGCCGATCCTCGTCAATGCCGCGGCCGGCGGCGCGCCGCTCGATACCGTTCTGCCGCGGAAGCTCGAGACACTGATCTCGGGCGGCCAGCAGAAATTGTTCGCGGTCACGCGCGGGCTGTTGCGCAAGCCGCGCGTGCTGCTCATCGACGAGCCCACGACCGGCATCGACAATATCGGCATCGCGGAGCTTTCGAAGTTCCTGCGGCCCGCGTGCCAGGGCGTCACCGCCATCGTCGTCGATCACAAGATGTCGTTCGTCGGCCCGTTCGCCGACGTGATCTGCTGCATGGAAGAAGGGCGATTCGCCGATGTCGGCTCGGCGGCCGCGCTCGACCGGCCGGGCACGCTCTACCATCAGCTCAAGGAGCTCGAGCGCAACGAGCCGGCCGAGGGCGCCATGGGCGCGGCGCCGATCGCCGAGGCGCTCGAACTGCCGCCCGGCGCGATGCTCGGGCCGGACGGCATGCCGATGGGCCCGATGAAGAAAGAGAAAGGCGGCATGGCCGACGCGATGATTGTCGATCCCGCTTCGCTGCCGCCGGGCATGCTGCCGCCGCATCCCGGCGGGCCGATGCCGCGGCCGATGCCGGGGCCGATGAAGAAGAAGGGCGCGCCGCCCGAGGGCGGGCCGCCGGAAGAGATCGGGGGCCTCGAAGCCGTTCCGCTCGGCGCGCCCGAGCCCAAACCCAAACGCGGCTGAGGGCCGGGAGGGAAAGATGGCCGTGCGTTACAGTCCCGAAGTTCGCCGCGAGCTGCTCGCCAAGCATTTCCTGCTGCGCGAGGCCGATCCGAAGACGCTCGACCAGCTCACGGCCGCCTCGGTGGTGGTGAGCTACGGCAACCGCCAGCGCATCTTCGACAAGGGCGACGATGGCGACCGCCTGCTCGGCGTGCTCGCGGGGCAGGTGCGCATCTACGTGATCTCGAGCGAGGGCCGCGAGCTGATCATGAACGTCATCATGCCGGGCGAGTTGTTCGGCGAGATCTCGCTCATCGACGGCAAGCCGCGCTCCGCCAGCGCGGTCGCGGTCGGCGACACCGACCTGCTCCACATCAAGCGCGCCGACCTGCAATCGCTGCTCCAGAAGAACAGCGAGCTGTGCTTCAAGTTCATGTCCGTGCTGTGCGAGCGCGTGCGCTGGACGAGCGGCCTGCTCGAGGATGCCTCGCTGCTCGACCTGCCGGCGCGGCTCGCCAAGCGCCTGCTCAACCTCGCCGAGGGCGTCGGCGAGAAGGAGGGTGACGCGATCCGCATCAGCGTGAAGCTCTCGCAGACCGATCTCGGCAACATGCTCGGCGTCACGCGCGAGGCGGTGAACAAGCAGCTTCGCGAGTGGAAGAAAGACGGCATCGTCGACATGACGGACGGCCAGGTGCTGATCCAGGACCCCAAGATGCTGGCAAGACTCGTGGGCCGGTGATGGGCATCAAGGCGGTTGACCAGGCGATGGACAGCCGATAGCTCTCTGGTAGTCTGGCATACCAAGAAGACCAGAGTGCAGCATAATTCCGGGTAACGCCTCCTAAGCGTCAGAGAAACCGATGAAAAGCGATATCGAGATCGCCCAAGCCGCGCGCCTAGAGACCATCGAGCAGGTCGGGGCGAAGCTCGGTATTCCTGCCGATGCGCTGTTCCGCTACGGCCCGACCAAGGCCAAGCTCGCGCCCGAATACATCGCCGGGCTCCAGAGCCGGCCGATGGGCAAGCTCGTGCTGGTGACGGCGATCAACCCGACGCCGGCCGGCGAAGGCAAGACCACGACGACCATCGGCCTCGGCGATGCGCTCTCGCGCATCGGGAAGAAGACGGCGATCTGCCTGCGCGAGCCCAGCCTCGGGCCCGTGTTCGGCATGAAGGGCGGGGCGGCCGGCGGCGGCTATTCGCAGGTCGTGCCGATGGAGGACATCAACCTCCACTTCACCGGCGATTTCCACGCGATCGGGTCGGCGCACAATCTGCTGTCGGCGATGATCGACAACCACATCTACTGGGCCAACGATCTCGGCCTCGACGTGCGCCGCATCACTTGGCGCCGCGTGATGGACATGAACGACCGCGCGCTGCGCGAGATCGTCGCGAGCCTCGGCGGCGTCGCCAACGGCTTCCCGCGCGAGACCGGCTTCGACATCACGGTGGCCTCCGAGGTGATGGCGATCCTGTGCCTCGCCGACGGCCTCACAGATCTCAAGAAGCGGCTCGAGCGCATCGTCGTCGGCGAGACGCGCGACCGCAAATTCGTCACCGCGGGCCAATTGAAGGCGGCGGGCGCGATGGCGGCGCTCTTGAAGGACGCGATCCTGCCGAACCTCGTGCAGACGCTCGAGGGCACGCCGGCCTTCGTACATGGCGGGCCGTTCGCCAACATCGCGCATGGCTGCAACTCGATGCAGGCGACGAAGACCGCGCTGCGCATGGCCGACATCGTCGTGACCGAGGCGGGCTTCGGCGCCGATCTCGGCGCGGAGAAGTTCTTCGACATCAAGTGCCGCGCCGGCGGGCTCTCGCCCTCGGCCGCCGTCATCGTCGCCACGGTGCGCGCGCTCAAGATGCATGGCGGCGTGAAGAAGGAAGATCTCGGCACCGAGAACGTGGCCGCGCTCGAGGCGGGCCTCGCCAATCTCGGGCGCCACATCACCAATGTCGGTCGTTTCGGCGTGAAGCCGTTCGTCGGCATCAACCGCTTCAACACCGACACGCCGGCCGAGCACGAGGCGATCCGGAAATTCTGCGCCAAGCACGGCGTCGACGCGTTCATCTGCTCGCACTGGGCCGACGGCGGCAAGGGCGCCGAGGAATTGGCGAAGAAGGTGGTGGCGTCGATCGACGCGCCGAGCGCGTTCAAGCCGCTCTACGAAGATGCGATGCCGCTCTGGGAAAAGATCCGCACGATCGCCAAGACGATCTACGGCGCCAAGGACGCGACCGCCGACGCCAGCATCAAGGAGCGCCTCGCGCGCTTCGAGAAGGAAGGCTACGGCAAGTTCCCGATCTGCATGGCCAAGACGCAATACAGCTTCTCGACCAACCCGGCGCTGCGCGGCGCGCCCGAGGGCCACGAGGTCAATGTGCGCGAGGTGCGCCTCGCCGCCGGCGCGGGCTTCGTCGTCGCCATCACCGGCGATATCATGACGATGCCGGGATTGCCCAAGGTGCCGGCCGCCGACACGATCGGCGTCACCGACGACGGGCGGATCACGGGATTGTTCTAGTGGCGGCAGACCGCAGCATCGCCCCGGCGTCGGGGCGGCGACAGGGCCGCAACCATCCGAAGGGCCGCCAGGTCGATCCGGCGGCGCTCGCGGAGGTGCAGGCGCTGCTCGGCGCGCGCGAGCGGCGCCGCGACCTGCTGATCGAGTTCCTGCATCTCGTCCAGGACCGCTACGGCCATCTCGCCGCGCGCCATCTCGCGGCGCTGGCGGAGGAGATGCATCTGTCGCAGACCGAGGTCTACGAGGTCGCGACGTTCTACGCGCATTTCGACGTGGTGATGGAGAATGAGGCGGCGCCGCCGGCGATCACGGTGCGCGTGTGCGAAAGCCTTTCCTGCGCGCTCGCCGGCTCGGCCGAATTGATGGAGCGCTTGCAGCGCGATTTCGGCGCCGCCGTGCGCGTGATCCCGGCGCCCTGCGTCGGCCGCTGCGACATGGCCCCGGCCGTCGCCGTCGGCCAGCGGCACGTGGCGCCGGCAATGGTCAACGCCGTCGCCGAAGCGGTGAACCAGCACGCGACGTCGCCGGTCGTACCCGACTATCCGAACCTCGCCGATTATCGCAAAGCGGGCGGCTATGGCGTGCTCGCGGATTGCCTCGCCGGCCGCAAGACGCGCGAGGCGATGATCGCCGAACTCTCCGACGCGAGCCTGCGCGGGCTCGGCGGCGCCGGCTTCCCGACCGGGCGGAAATGGGGCTTCGTGCGCGCCGAGCCGAAGCCGCGCCTCATGGCCGTCAACGGCGACGAGGGCGAAGTCGGCACGTTCAAGGACCGCCACGTGCTCGAGACGGCGCCGCACCAGTTCCTCGAAGGTGCGCTGATCGCCGCGTGGGCCGTCGAGGCCGATGAAGTCTATATCTACCTCCGCGACGAGTATCCGCAGATCCGCGAGATCCTGCTCGCCGAGATCGCCGCCGTCGAGAAAGCCGGGCTCGCGCCGCACACGAAGCTGCATCTCCGCCGCGGCGCCGGCGCCTATATCTGCGGCGAAGAATCGGCGATGATCGAAAGCATCGAGGGCAAGCGCGGCTATCCGCGCCACCGCCCGCCGTTCGTGGCGCAGGTGGGCCTGTTCGGCCGGCCGACTCTCGTCAACAATGTCGAGACGCTGTTCTGGGTGCCGGAGATCGTGCGCCGCGGCGCCGCCTGGTTCGCGGGGCAGGGGCGGCGCGGCGCCAAGGGCTTGCGCCATTTCTCGGTGTCGGGCCGCGTGAAGAACCCTGGCGTGAAGCTGGCGCCGGCCGGCATCAGCCTGCGCGAGCTCGTCGACGAGTTCTGCGGCGGCATGGCCGAGGGCCACACGTTGAAGGGCTATCTGCCGGGCGGCGCCTCGGGCGGCATCCTGCCGGCAAGCCTCGCCGACCTGCCGCTCGATTTCGGCACCTTGCGCGAATATGGCTGCTTCGTCGGCTCGCACGCGGTCGTCGTCCTGTCCGACAAGGACGACATGAAAGCGGTGGCGCTCAACCTGATGAAATTCTTCGAGCACGAGAGCTGCGGCCAGTGCACGCCGTGCCGCGTCGGCACCGAGAAATCGGTGAAGCTCCTCGCGCGCACGCGCTGGGACGCGCCGCTGCTCGACGAGCTCGGCAAGACGATGACCGACGCCTCGATCTGCGGCCTCGGCCAGGCCGCGGCCAATCCGGTCTTCTCGGTGCTGCGCTTCTTCCCCGACGACGCCAAGCGCTAGTAGTCGTCCTCGTAGCGGGGATCGCGCCAGCCGCGCGGCGTGCGGCCGGGCAGCTCGGGCGGGTAGGGCGCGGTGCGGTCCATCTCGTCCGGCGGCAGGCGGCGCGCCGAGGGCGGGGCGCCCGGCGCTACGTCGCGGCGCATTTCCGGCGGCTCGGAGCGCGTGATCTCGCCGTCGCGATCCTGTTCGGCGGGACGCGTTTCGGGCGGCCGCGGGCGCGCCGCGCTGCGTCGCCTCTGTTCCTCCTCGAGCCGCTTGCGCTCGGCCTCTCCGCGCGCAGCATCGTCGCGTTGCGTCGTGCTCCCCGGTTCGGGCGCGGTTTCTTCGGGTTTGCGCGGCGCCGCCGCCCGGCGCGCTTCGAAGTGGCGCCGTTCCGCCTCGATCTGGTCGAGCTGGAGCCGCTGGTATTCGGCCATTCCCTTCGCGCGCTGCTCGTCAACGGCCTGCTGCTCGGCGCGGCGCTTCTCCTCGGCCGCGCGCTTCGCCGCGTCGGGCTCGGGTTTGCCGGCGTCGGCCGGCGGCGGCGTACTCTCCGTGCGCTGCGCGGCGGGTGCTTCCGCCTTGGCCGGCGCGGGCGCCGCGGTCTCCGGGCCTGCGCGCCGGAACGCCTCGGGCAGCCAGCTCCGCTGATCGCCGACATAGGCGGCGCCGCTCGCCGCCGCCGCCAAAACGAGCCCGGCGGCGCCGAAGTAGACGAGACGCCGCGACCGTGGCGGCTTGGCGGTCATCCAGGGCGGCGGATGGCGCGCGGCTTCGCGCATGGCCGCATCGGGAATGAGCGTCGCCGCGGGCGAAGCGGCCGTCGCGCTGGCGGCCGGCAGCCGGATCGTCGACGGCGCGGGCGAGACGATCATCTCGCGAAACGCCGCGATCGATTGCGGGCGTTCCTGCTCCACGACGCGCATCGCCGCCTCGATCGCGAATGCGAGGTCGGACGAGACGCGGCTGCGGAGCTCGGCGAAGTCCTGCGCCATCGGATCGGGGATGCCGCGCAGCTTGGCGATCGCGCGCCGCGGCGCTTCCACCGGCGCCTTGCCCGTGAGGCAGCGGAACATCACCGCCGCGAGCGCATAGATGTCGCTCCAGGGCCCCTGATTGCCGGTGCCGGCGTATTGCTCGAACGGCGCATAGCCTTCGGTGACCAGCGTCGTGAACGCCTTGGTGTGCTCGCCGAGCGCCTGCCGCGCGGCGCCGAAATCGAGCAGCACCGGCGAGCCGTCGGCGCGGATGTAGATGTTCTCGGGCTTGATGTCGCGATGCAGGACGTTGCGGCGATGCACGTCCTCGACGCCGTCGAGCAGCGGCACCATGAAGCGCAGCACGTCGGCCTCCGGCAGGGCCGGCGTCTTGCGCAGCGCGTCGCCGAGGCTGGTGCCGTCCTGGAACTCCATGACGAGATAGCCGGTGCCGTTCGCCTCGAAATAGGCGAGCACGGGCACGATGTTCGCGTGGCGGAACGCGATCAGCAGCTTGGCTTCTTCGCGAAACCGCTCGAGGCCCCATTGGAAATCGCGCGCCGCACCCTCGCTGAGCGGGCGCACGGTCGAGCCGTCGCGGTCGCGCACCGCGAAGGCGGTCGGCAGGTATTCCTTGATCGCGACGTCGCGGCTCGTAATGTCCTCGACGGCCTTGTAGGTGATGCCGAAGCCGCCGGCGCCGAGAATCGAGGCGATCGTATAGCTCTGCAGCCGCGCTCCGGGGTGAAGCGCGGACAGATGATCCTCCTGGCGTAAGCGCGGGCCTCCGCTCATGATCTTGTCCCGCCGCCGGCGGAAATCGCCGCCGCGCCGCGCGGGCTCCTGTCCCCTTGTGTGGCTGTCCGGTTCGGCCGCACCGCATTTGCCGCGCGCGAACCTCCCGAACCGCTGGCTTATCAAACGAAGCGACGGTGAAAAGGTTGCTGGCCGCGCCGGCGCCGCGCGGCATTCGGGAAAATCACGGATTGTTGCAGCGGGCGGAAAATCCGCGAGCGATGCCGATCAGGCGGAAGCAGTTGCTCGCGGCGGGTTGCTTGCGTCCATCCTTCGAGGGCCGCCCGAAGGGGGCGGCCACCTCAGGATGAGGCTGATTTTGCTGAAACAGGGAGCCTCATCCTGAGGTGCCCGCCTTCTTGGGCCGGCCTCGAAGGATGGACGCGAGCGATGCGCTGACACTCCAGGCGCGATACCACTCGAACGGATACTCGGGCGCCGAACCCGTCAGTCCACCGGCTCGCCGCCGTTCACACGGCCTTGAACGCCACCACCGCGTTCAAGCCGCCGAAGGCGAGCGAATTCGAGAAGGCGGCGCGGATCTTCGCCTTGCGCGCCGTGTTCGGCACGTGGTCGAGATCGCAGTCGGGGTCGGGCGCGACGTAGTTCGCGGTCGGCGGCACCACGCCCTGCTCGATCGCCTTCACGGTGGCCACGGCTTCCAGCGCCGACGCCGCGCCGAGCGCGTGGCCGTGCATCGATTTCGTGGAGCTGACCATGAGCCGCTTCGCCGACGCGCCGAACACCGTCTTGATCGCCTTCACTTCGGTCGCGTCGTTGAGCTGCGTCCCGGTGCCGTGGGCGTTGATGTAGTCGACGTCGTCGGGTCCGAGGCCCGAGGTTTCGAGCGCCTGGCGCAGAGCGCGCGCGGCGCCGTCGGAATCGGGCATCACGATGTCGCCGGCATCGGCGGAGAGGCCGTAGCCCGCGATCTCGCAGTAGATCTTGGCGCCGCGTTTCTTCGCGTCGTCGAGGCGCTCCAGCACGAGGATGCCGGCGCCTTCGCCGATCACCATGCCCTTGCGGTCCTTGCTGAACGGGCGGCAGGTGTCGCTCGCCATCACGCGCAGGCTTTCCCAGCTCCGCTGCGAGGTGAGCGAGATCTCGGCCTCCGATCCGCCCGCCAGCGCCGCGCGCGCGCGGCCGGTGCGGATCATCCAATAGGCCTCGCCGATCGCGTGGTTCGACGACGAGCACGCAGAGGACACGCAGAAGGCCGGGCCCTTGAGGCCGAACTTCATGCTGATCTGGCTCGCCGCCGCGCTGATCATCATGCGCGGGATCGTCAGCGGGTGCGCGCGCGGCTTGCCGAGCTTGTGGAGGAAATAGAACGCCTGGTCGATCGTGCTCCAGCCGCCCACGCCCGAGGCGACGATGACGGCCGTCTCGAGCCCGAGCGCCGCGTCTTTCTTGAAGTCGAGGCCGGAATCGGCCACCGCCTCGCGCGCCGAGAGCAGCGCGAACTGCGTGAAGCGGTCGTAAACGAGCAGCTCGCGGTCGTCGAAGCGCTTGGTCTCGTCGTAATTCTTGACCTCGGCCGCGATCTTGATGTTGACCTGATCGAGCGGCGCCTGCGTCAGCGGCGCGATGCCGCTCTTGCCCGCCTCGAGCGCGGCCCAGATCTCCCTCACATTGTGCCCGAGCGACGAAATGCTGCCGATGCCGGTGACGGCGACGCGGATGGTCTCTGCCATGCTCGGATGAATGTTGGCGTGATGCTGCGCGCGGTCAGGCGGGCTGCTGCTGCTGCTTGGCCGCGACCAGGCGCTGCACGCCGTCCACGACGTCTTTGAGCGTGGCGAGCTTGAAGCTCTGGTCGTCCTGCGGAACGTAGACGTCGAACGCGTCCTCGATGCCGAACAGGATCTGGACCATGTCGAGCGACTCGATCTTGAGGTCCTCGAGCTTGGTCTCGAGCGTCAGCGTTCCGCGATCGATGCGCGCCTCTTTGGCGATGATGTCGAAAATCTTCTCGCGGATTTCGTCGTCGGTCATCACTGTCTCCCACCAGGGCCGGCGGCTCCGCCTGCCTGAAGCTTCTTCTCGAGTTCGGCGACCCTGTCCCGGAGCGCCATCATGTCGCGCAGCATGCGCGGCAGCCGCTTGACGTGGAGGTAGAAGCCCTGCGACTCCTTCCACGGCTGCGCCGGAAAGCCGCCCCAGATCTCGCGGGGCGGAATCGATTGCCAGACCCCCGATCCGGCAACCAGAATCGAATCATCGCCGATCGTGATGTGGTCGGCAACGCCCACGCCGCCGGCCAGGGTGACGCGGTCGCCGATCTTCACGCTGCCCGAGACCCCAACATTGCCGGCGATCAGGCAGTTCGTGCCGATCGTGGTGTTGTGCCCGATCTGGCAGAGGTTGTCGATTTTCGTGCCGCGGCCGATGCGCGTCGGGCCGAGCGTGCCGCGCGCCACCATCGTGCCGGCCCCGATCTCCACCTCGTCGGCGATCTCGACGTTGCCGATCGAGTTGATGCGCACGATGGCGGTGTTCTGCGCCTCGATGCGGCCGGTCTCGCGCGCCGACTCGATGCTGCCCTTCTCGGGCGTCACGAAGCTGAAGCCGTCGGCGCCGATCACGGCATTCGGCTGCACGATCACGCGCTGGCCGAGCACGCAGCGCTCGCCGATGCGGGCGCCGGAATGGATCAGCGTGTCGTCGCCGATCGTGGCGCCGGCGCCGACCGCCGCCTGGGCGAGCATCCGCACACGCCCGCCGATACGGGCATGGGCGCCCACGAAGCAGAGCGGGCCGATCGAGGCTCCGGCGCCGATCGTGGCGGTGGGGTCGATGACGGCCGAGGGATGGATGCCGGGCGCCGCCGCCGGCGGCCGGTCGAAGATCTCAAGCAACTTGGCCAGCGCGAGGCGCGGCCGCGTCACGACGATGCCGCCCTTCAACCCGGCCAGCGCGTCGGCGCGGCCCTCGGAGACGGCGGCGGTGCTGGCCTTTGTGCGGGCGAGCAGCTTTTCGGCCCCGTCTTCGACCGCCAGCGCCAGCATGTCGGCGGCGGCCATGGCCGGGTGGGCGACGCCGCGCACGAGCACGCTGCCGTCGCCCACGAGCTGGGCGCCCAGAGCCGTGGCGATGTCGGTGAGGGTGCGCGCCGGAGCGGCCGCGGCGGTCACGAAGCGAGTTCTCCCGGGCCCGAGGGGGGCCGTTCCCAAGCCATATTGCGGTGCGATGCTTACTCGCCCGGGCGGCCTATTTCAACCGACCTGGAAGAGGCTTAGGCCGCGGCTTTAATGCCGTGCCGGGCCAGGAAATCCCCCATTTCCCGCAGCACCTCGCGCGGGCGCTCGATCTGGAGGAAATGGGTGGTCTCCGGGATCATGGCGTAGGGGATGCCCTGGTCCGCCGCCAGACCTTCGGTCAGGAAGGCCGGGGCCTGCTGGCCCTCCACGCTCGTATCGGCACCGATCAGATAGAGCGGCACCGGGCAGGCGCCGAGCCGCGGCCACACGGTGGGATCGATGTTCTGCTCGAAGATGCGCGCCTCGAGCTCGCGCGGGCAGCGCAGCACCCAGCCATTGCCGGCCGGGTCCGGTCGCAGCGTGGCGCGCGCGAACAGCTCGTGCGCGCCCGGCACCCAGCGCCGGAATCCGGCGCGCGCCGCAAGCTGCGCGGCGAACGCGGCGGGGTCGGGGTAGCGCTCCGGCCGCCGCCGCGCGAGCGCGGACATGTCGCGCATGTGCCCGTGCTCCATCGCCTCGAGCGGGTGGCCTTCGCGCGGGAAGATCGGCGGATCGAACAATACGAGCGGCGACCAGCGCGGCCCGAAGCGTGAGGCCGCCATCGCCGCCGCCACGGCCGAGAGCGAGTGGAAGGCACCGATCACCGGCTTCGCGCCGAACGCGCGCGCAATGCCGTCGAAGATCTCGACATTGTCGCGCGTGATGCGATCCCAGTTGTGGCCCTCTGCGCCGTGCAGCGGGTTTTGTCCGTGATTGCGCTGATCGAACAGCACCACGTCGTAGCCCGGCAGCAGCAGCGACCAGAACGGAAGATAGGCGTCGATCGCGAGGCCGTTGCCGTGCGAGAGCGCGATCCGCGGGCCTTCGGGGTTGCCGTGGCGGCGCAGGCGGATGACCGCGCCGTCCGCCATCGTGAGATCGGCGGCGGCCAGCGGCTCGGGGACGGCGAGGCGGGGGGATGCGTCGTGCATGGCGCGGCGGACCCTCGCACGGGCCGCGCCCGGCGTCATCCGCTACCACCGCATGGTGTCAGCGCGGCGCGGCCAGACGCTTCGCCATCTTGGCCAGAAGATTCGGCCGCACGTTCGGCCGCGTCCACGGGCACACGGCGATGCAGATGCCACACGAGGCTTCCTCGACGAAGTACGGAATGCACTTGTCGAAATCCACGTACCAGCGCTCGACGCCGCGCACCATCTGCTTCTTGTCCGAAATGGCGCCGGGCGGGCAGGCGTTCGTGCAGATCTGGCACGACGTGCAGAACGCATCGGCGCCGAACACGTCGGGCTTGGTCGAAACGAGCGGCATCGTCGTGGTCACGCCGGCGAGGCGCACGCCGGCGCCGAACTGGCGGCTGATGATCGAGCCGTGCTTGCCGAGCTCGCCCAGTCCCGACTCGATCGCGGGCGGGATCAGCAGCAGCGCCTCGGCGCTCGGACCGGGATAGGCCTTCGCGTGATAGCCCTGCGCGCGAATCCAGTTGGCCACGGCGAACGATGCGCGCGTGCCGCGGGCGTATTGCAGGCCCACGTCGGTGACGCCGGCGCCGTTCGTCTCGCTCGACGGTACCTGCTTGAGCTGATCGTAGTTGTGCGCGAAGGCGAGCACGATCACCCAGGTGTCGGCGATTTCGTAGCCGTCGAATACCCACAGCGGATTCATCGGCACCATGCCGACCGCGTCGGCCTCGTGGGCAAGCGCGAACTCCGTCATCGCCTTGGCGAATTCGTCGGGCGCGCCCGGCCGCGGCTCGGGTGCCACCGGCACCAGCGCCGGATGCATGTAGGCGGCCTTGAACGCCTCGGCGGCGCCGGGGCATTTCCGCGAATTGCGCCGCGCCTCGGTTTGAAGATCGGCGAAAGGGTGCTTGTCGGGCGGGTGCCAGAAGAACGGTGAGGGGCGGCGCGGCGCGGTTTCCCCGAGCCCGTTGATCGGATTGCCGGAGGTGCGCAGCAGCGCCAAGGTTTCCGGCTTCGGCACGTAGTTCGGCATGAGACGAAAGCTCCCCCGAGGCTCGAATTATTCTAACGGATGTTAGGATATATCGGCGCGCCGCGCCAAGCGCGTTAAGCGCCGGCGCGCCGGCGCGTGATCGCGAAATAGAGGCGGTAGGGCAGAAGCCGCAGCAGCTTGAGCTGCCAGGTGAAACGGCGCGGGAACGTGATCTCGAAGCGCCGCGTCCGCAGCCCGGCGATCATGCGCGCGACGGCCTTTTCCACCGGCATCAGGTGCGGCATCGCGAAGTCGTTCTTGTCGGTGAGCGGCGTCTTGACGAAGCCGGGATTGACGAGCTGCAGCTTCACGCCCGCGCGGTCGCAATCGTATTTCAGCGACTCGGCGAGGTTGATCAGCGCGGCCTTCGTGGCGCCGTAGGCGGCGCTGGTCGGCAGCCCGCGATAGCCGGCGATGGACGACACGATCGCGATGTGGCCGCGCCGCGCCGCGAGGCAGGCCGGCAGCAGCGCTTCCAGCATGTGCACCGTGCCCATGAGATTGACCTCGACCTGCGTGCGGAAGCGCGCGGCATCGAAGTCCTCGGCCGTCATCGGCAGGAACGTGCCGGCGTTCAGCACGATGAGATCGGGCGGCCCGCGGAAGACGCGGATCGCGGCCTCGGCCGCGGCCTGCACCGCGGCGCGGTCGGTGACGTCGAGCGGCGTCGGCAGGATGCGCGCGCTGGCGGGATCGGCGCCGGCCTCGGCGGCGAGCGCCTCCAGCGCGTCGCGCGAGCGTGCGCTCGCCGCGACCGTGACGCCGCGCCGGGCCAGCGCCAGCGCGAGCTCGCGGCCGATGCCCGAGCTCGCGCCGGTGATCCACGCGGTTTTCCAGGGGAGAGACATTGTATGTCGGAAAATAGTTGGAGCAACCTAGGACACATTCCACTCGGAGGGAATCGCTCGTGCGGTGCGGACCGTCCCGCTCGCGTCCATCCTTCGAGGCGCTGCGAACGCAAGAGCGTTCGCCGCGCACCTCAGGATGAGGCATATTTTGCTTGAACAAACGGGCCTCATCCTGAGGTGGCCGCCCACTTGGGCGGCGCTCGAAGGATGGACGCGCACGAAACCGCGCCGCAATCGACGCGAGTCCAATTGAAGCCTTCACACCCGGGGCGTCGCCTTCGGCCCTGCGATCGACATGGCCTTGATGTAGGCGGGCCGCGCTTCGATCCGCTTCACATAGGCGAGGACATTCGGCAGATCGTCGATCGTGCGTCCGCCGAACAGCGGCAACGACGACAGATCGAACATCACCATGATGTCGGCGCAGGTCAACTCGGCGCCGGCGAGAAACGGGAATTTGCCGAGCCGCTGATCGAGATAGCCGAAGTATCCGCGCTCGCGGCGCTTCACGAGGCCGTCCATGCGCTGCGCCTCGGGTCCGAGCGGCTGCTGGGCGGCGAGCGCCCGCCGCGCGAAGAAGAGCCCGAGCACGTTGTTGTGCCAGTGCATCCAGTAGAGATATTCGGCGTAGTTCGGCTGGTCCGGGCGCACCGTGAGCCTGCCGCCGGCATGGCGGTGGCAGATGTATTCGACGATGGCGCCCGATTCCGGCAGCGTCATGCCGCCGTCCTCGATGATCGGCGCGGTCGCTGCCGGATGCAGCGCCAGGAAATGGTCCGGCGCCAGGCGGTCGGCCTTCCGGGCGTACCATTTGAGCCGGTAGGGGAGGCCGAGTTCCTCCATCAGCCAGACGACGCGATCCGATTGCGAGACGCCGAGGTGATGGATCGTGATCATGCGCTGCGCGGCCTAGAGCTTGACGAAGGGATTGGCGAGCCGGCCGATCGGGCCGGTGAACCAGATCGGAGCCTCGAGCGCCACGAGGCAGATGCAGTCCTCGCCCGCCTGCGCCACCGGCTGATGATCCGTCGTGGGGTCGGCGATCTGGATGTCGCCGCGTCCGAAGCAATTGGCGGCGTCGCAATAGGCGCCGGTCAATACGAGCGTGAGCTCGAGGCCGCGATGCGTGTGGCGCGGCACCGGGCGGCCCGCCTTCACGCGCAGCAGAAACGCGCGCCGCTTGTTGCCGTCGGCGACGAGCTCGGCCGTGTGCACATCGGCGCTGCGACGCTGCCACGCGATGTTGGCGACATCGCCTTTGACGTAGGGCCACACCGGCGCCGGCAGCAGCGCGCGCGCCGCCGGTGTCGCGATCGGCCGCGGCGGCGAAGGCGCGGCGCCGTCGAGCGCGGCCAGCACGCGGTCGAGCGCGCCGTCCTTGAGGTCGGCCGGCGCGATGCCGTCGAGCAGCGTGCCGCCGAGTCCTTCGAGGCGGCGAATCTCGCGCGCGGTCTCGGGGCACAGCGCCGCGTGCGACGCGACGACGAGGGCGATGGGCTCGGGCAGGCTGCCCGAGGCATAACCCAGCAGAAGCTCTTCGGGCGGGCGATGGGCGATCATGTGTCCAGGTCCTGTATCATCCCACGCAGCCGGGTGAGCGCCAAACGGATGCGCGATTTGACGGTTCCCAGCGGCAGTTGCAGCTCGGCTGCGATGGCCGAGTGCGATTTGTCTTCGTAGAACGCCATCTTCACGACGGCGGCCTGATCATCGGGCAGCGCGGCGAGCGAATGCGCAAGCCGCGCCTCGGCCTCGCTGCGCTCGGCCGCCCGGTCGCCGCGCTCCGCGCCGCCTTCGGCCGAGCCGATCGCGGACGTGTATTCCTCCTCGCTCATCGCCGGACGCCGCTCGCGCCTGATGCGGTCGATGCGCTTGTTGCGCGCGATCGTGTAGATCCAGGTGGAGGCCGCGGCGCGCGCGGGGTCGAAGCTTTCCGCGCGGCGCCAGACCTGGATCATCGCCTCCTGCGCCAGCTCCTCGGCAGTATCGCCGTCGGCGCCGCCCTTCATCATGAAGGCCTTCAGGCGCGGCGCGAAATGCTGGAACAGCTCGGCGAAGGCCGTGCGGTCCCGGAGCGTGGCGACCGCGCGGAGCAGAGCTTCCATCCGGCTTTCGCCGGCGGACGGACGGTCGCCCGGCGTCATGGCCTTGCGCAGGCCATGCAGCGCCGGCTGGGCCGAAAGTGGCAGGGCCGGGGCCGTGCCCGAAAGCATCCGATGGCGCTCCCTCGAGGAACTGACCGAGTGCCTCGACCCACTCGCGGCGGCTGAAGAGAAAAGCGTCGTTGTGCCCACCGCGCATCTCGACGAACGCCTTCGGCGCACGCGCGCTCTCGTAGAGTGCGAGCCCGTGCGAGTACGGCACGATCTTGTCGATGGTCCCGTGGAGGGCGAGGGTCGGCGCCTGCACGCGGGGCAGCAGATCGTGGACGTTCGAACCGTCGATGGCTCTGAGCGATTCCACCAGAACGTCGGGCGTGGTCTCGCTGCTCCA